>QHWJ01000082.1 GCA_003222535.1 Acidobacteriota bacterium
TAGGCGGCGGCCGAGGTCGACAATTCCCTGGTCGGTGACCGCGCCGTAGCTCGCGCCCTGAGCCGTCCGAAAACTCGCTAGTCTCATATCGTCATGACCTCGGTTCCGCGCCTTTCATTCAGCCACGTGGGGATTTTCGTGACCGACATCGCGCGCATGGAGGATTTTTACACACGCGTGCTCGGTTTTACCGTCACCGACCGCGGCGATCTCGAAACAGCGCGCGGCCGCCTGCAGTTCGTGTTCCTGAGCCGCGATCCGCGCGAGCATCACCAGGTGGTCATGGCGAGCGGGCGGCCGGCCGACCTGCCCTTCAACCCGATCAACCAGATCTCCTTCCGCATGGCGGACTTCGCCGGCGTGCGCGAGATGTACCGGCGCCTGCAGCACGAGCCGGTCACCGAGATCTCCCCGGTCTCGCACGGCAACGCCTTGTCGGTCTACTTCCGCGATCCGGAAGGCAACCGCCTGGAGCTCTTCGTCGATACGCCCTGGTACGTGAAGCAGCCGCTGCGCGTGCCGATGGACATGCAGCTTTCGGACCGGGAGCTGTGGGCCTGGGCCGAGGCCGAGGCGCGCAGGCAGCCGGGATTCAAGCCGGTCGAGGAATGGCGCAGCGCCTTGTCGCGGCAGATGGAAGAACGCTGAGCGAGACGACGCTCATCGTAGGTGCCGGCAGCGGCCTCAGCGCATCGCTCGCGCGGCTGCTCTCGCAGCAGGGAATGCGGGTAGCGCTTGCTGCGCGCGATGTCGCGAAGCTCGGCGCGCTGGCGCAGGAGACCGCGGCGCTCGCCCTGCGCTGCGATGCCACCGACGCGGCGCAGGTCGACGCGGCTTTTGCAGCCGTGGAGAAGAAGTGGGGCGTGCCGGACCTGGTCGTCTACAACGCGAGCTACCGCGTGCGCGGGCCGATTACCGAGGTCGAGGCGAAGGAAGTCGAGCGCACGCTGGCGATCAGCGCCTTCGCGGGATTTCTCGTCGGCCAGGCGGCGGCAAGGCGCATGCTGGCGCGCGGCTCGGGCGCGATTTTCTTCACCGGCGCCTCGGCGAGCGTGAAGGGCTACGCGAGCTCGGCGCCCTTCGCGATGGGCAAGTTCGCGCTGCGCGGCCTCGCGCAAAGCATGGCGCGCGAGCTGGCGCCGAAAGGCATCCACGTCGCCCATTTCGTCATCGACGGCGGGATCCGCCAGGCGCCGGAAGATCCGCGCGCGAATGAGAGGGGCGAGGACGGCATGCTGCTGCCCGACGAGATCGCCAGGAACTACCTTCACGTGTACCGCCAGCACCGCAGCGCGTGGACGTGGGAGCTCGAACTTCGTCCCTGGGTCGAGCGGTTCTGAGATGAGGACGAACCTGAGACGCCTGCTCGCGGCAATTCTGCTGTTCCCCTGCCTTGCGCTCGCGCAAGCGTACCCGTCGAAGCCGGTGCGCGTGATCGTGCCGTTCCCGCCGGGCGGCACCACAGACCTGATCGCGCGCATCGTGCAGCCCAAGTTCCAGGAATTCATCGGCAACACGGTGGTGATCGAGAACCGCAGCGGCGCCGGGGGCTCGGTCGGCGCCCTGGAAGCCGCGCAGGCGGCGCCCGACGGCTACACGCTGCTGATGGTGTTCGACACCCACGCCGTGAACCACCACATCTTCAAGATGGCGCCCGATCCGTTCAAGGCGTTCGAGCACATCATGCTGATGGTGACCTCGCCGAGCCTGCTGGTCGGGGTGTCGAACTTCGCGCCGAATACGCTTGCCGAGCTGGTCGAGCGCGCCAAGGCGCAGCCGGAAAGGGTGACTTACGCGACCCCCGGGTCCGGCAGCTCGAACCATCTCGGCGCACTGCTTTTACAGCAGTACGCGGGCATCAAGATGACGCAAGTGGCTTACAAAGGCGGCGGGCCGATGATCCAGGCGCTGCTCGGCAGTCACGTCGACATCGCGTTCATCTCCACGCCGCTGATCCTGCCGCACGCGCTGGCGGGCAAGGTCAAGGCCATCGCCATCGGCGGCAAGCAGCGCATTGCCCAGCTTCCCGACGTGCCCACGCTCGCCGAGACTTATCCCGGCTTCGAGCAGACCTCCTGGTTCGGGCTGCTCGCCCCGGCGGGGATCCGTAAAGAAATTTCCATGCGAGTGTGGAAAGAAATGGCGCGTACGCTCGAGGTCCCCGAGGTGCGGCAACGGCTCGCGGAGCGCGGCTTCGACGTGCGCTCGAGCCCGCCCGAGGAGTTCCTCAGGTTCGTGCAGAGCGAGTCCGACAAGCTCGGCAAGCTGATCCGCGACAACAGGATCGAGGCGGAATGAGACAGTTCGTCTTCAGCGGCCTGCCGACGCGGGTGGTGTTCGGCATCGGCTCAGTCAGGAATCTTCCGGCGGAAGTCGAGCGGCTCGGCGCGAAGCGCGTGCTGGTGGTTTCGACCCCCGGCCGCGCTGAAATGGTGCGCGCGATTTCAGGCTCCCTGAACGTGGCCGGCGTGTTCGACAAGGCAGTGATGCACACGCCGGTCGAGGCTGCGAATGAAGCGAGAGAGCTGGCCAATTCCATCGAGGCGGATTGCTGCGTCGTCATCGGCGGCGGCTCGACCATCGGCTTCGGCAAGGCCATCGCGCTCACTTCCGGGCTGCCGATCCTCGCCGTGCCGACGACCTACTCCGGCTCCGAGATGACCAACATCTGGGGACTGTCCGAGGGCGGCGCGAAGAAGACCGGCCGCGATCCCAGGGTGATGCCGAAGACGGTGATCTACGATCCGGAGCTGACGCTCGACCTGCCGGCCGCCATCTCCGCCGCGAGCGGCATGAACGCGATCGCGCATTGCGTCGAGGCGCTGTACGCGCACGACGGCAATCCGATCATCTCGCTGATGGCCGAGGAGGGAATCAGAGCCCTTGCTTCTGCCCTGCCGAAAATCATTTCCAGTCCAAAGGATCTGGAAGCGAGAAGCCACGCGTTGTACGGTGCCTGGCTCGCCGGCGCGACTATCAGCACTACCAGCGTCGCGCTGCATCACAAGCTGTGCCATGTGCTCGGCGGCTTCGGGCTGCCGCACGCGGAGACGCACTCGATCGTGCTGCCGCACGCGGTGCGCTACAACCGCGATGCCGCGCCCGAGGCAATGGCGCGCATCTCCAAAGGTATCGGAACCGTTGAACCTGCAACGGGTTTATTCGACCTAGAAAGCAAGCTAGGCATCCCGATGCGCCTCGCGGACCTCGGCATGAAGGAAGCGGACCTGGAGCGCGCCGCGCGCCTCGCGAGCGAAGCGCCTTACCCGAACCCGCGCAAGGTCGAATACGCGCCGCTGCTGGCGCTGCTGCGCGATGCGTTCGAGGGGCGGCGTCCGGGTCCTGCGTGAAGTCCGGCGGGATGCGACGTGACTTCACGTTCCCGTCCTAGATACATGAATTGAGATGGGAAGTCTGTCCGTAAAAAAAATTCTAGAGCGCGGATAGCGCTTCAGGGTTATTATTTTCCGTCGCTTGTGATTTAGGGATCACGGCGCCGCAGATCCAAAAGAACGGAACTTAGCCGGCCTTACGCGGGCCGGTGCAGCGAGAACGCGCGTTGCCTGAAGAAGAAGGTTGTAAAGAGGAAGGGGGCAGGGCCGTGTCGGTATCGGAGGGGAAGGGGGCCGTTGTCGCTCGCGTGTGCCCATGCGCGCGCGGCATAGACCGCGGGCACCCGCCGTCGCCCGGCTCCACTGACCGGGCTGCCACCAAGGTTTCAATCCAATGAGCGCCGAAGACGCAGGCTCGTCGAGCCGCGAATACGACGTTCGCATTCCGAGCCTGTTCGAGATCTTCTGGGGCAAGCTCGCCAACTGGTTCCGGCTGCTCGCCAAGTGGCGCAAGCAAGGGCTGCTCAAAAAGGCGCTAGAAGCAGCACGCCGCCGCCGCGCGATGCGGCTCGAGACGCTCGAGCCTCGGGTGCTGTTGTCTGCCGATATCTCGTACGCCTCAAGCGCGCTTGATCTCGCCACGGTCGATGTGGGTCATTCCATCGACCATACCGATTTCCTGGATACCGTCGTTCCGGCTGACGCCGTTGATGTCGACAACGCCGTCCCCGTCGATGCAGGGGTTCCCGGCGACGCGCTCAAGATCGATCTAGGCGGCGCCTCCGATCCTGCCGCCGATCACCACCCTGATTTGCCCACTACAGGCGACGTTAAGGCCGCCGGCGGCATCACGCTGACGGTAGACACGAGCCACGAGGCGATCTTCGGCGTCGACCAGGTGGTGTTCGTATCGTTCGATGGCGCCAAGGATGTGGACTACGACGGACCGGTGCACATCGCCGACGTCGACGTGGCCGCGTTCCGCGCGCCGGCGGGCCTCGAGGGCCATGAGGCCGAGATCGTCGGTGCGGCGCTCACGACGCTCGAAGGACAGTTCAGCGGCTCCGGCCTCGTCTTCACCGCCCTGCAGCCGGCTACCGGCGAGTACTCGACGATCTACATCGGCGGCGACAGCCGGGCGTTCGGCGACACGTACTACGGTCTCTCCCAGAAAGTCGATCACGGCAATGCCGACCACAGCGACATCGCCTTCGTGTTCAGCGAGAACATCGATGGCGCGGGCCTCAATGCGGCGCAATACGGCGCCGCTCTCGGCGGCTTCGCGGCGCACGAGCTCGGCCACCTGCTCGGCTACGAGCACGCCCACACCGTAGGAGCACACAGCGATCCGCTCGCCGAAGTTGCGTGGAAGCCCTATACCCACGTCGAAATCGCCAAGGACGTTCTCGCCGATGTGCTTGACGACGGCAAGCTGAGGATCGAAGGACAGGACTACGCGGTCCATCCGAAGATCCTGCAGGCGCTGCAGGATTACCCGCAGTTCTATTTCGCGGGCAGCGTTGGCCCGGACGGTTTCCCGGATTTCACGATGGGGCAGGCAATCATCCACCCCAATGACAACGCGACCTGGGACACGCGCGTCCTCGACATGGCCTGGTCGGCGCAAAACGATCCGTGGTTCACCTCCGCGGAGAAGTCCCAGATCCTCGCCTGGTCGTACGGCTTTCTCACCCATACCGCGGGGGACCACTGGGCGCACACCTTGATGAACGACTTCGCCGAAGGCATCTTCCCGGCCGTCAGCGAGATCGTCGATTCGCTTACCACAGACCAGCGAGAACTGGCGAATGCCCTACGCCATCTGTTGACCGAAGCCTATATCGGAGACGCGACTCCGGGCTTCGACAACAACCCGGATCGGACCCAGCTTCCTGATGGTGATTTCAGCGACAACAGCACGCCGGGAATTCCTTTCGATGCCCCAAGCCACTTCATCTACGAAGCGCTGATCCGGCCGTTCGCGCAGGACCCGACGCCGATTGTGCAGGCGAAGCTCGGCGACGACGGCGTCCTTACGGTCGATGCCACGACGCACTCGCTGCACAGGTCCACTGGGAGCTTTGAGGCGGACGGCTTCAAGGTCGGCCAGAAGATCACCACCTCGGGCTTCACCAATGCCGCGAACAACGGCGCTTTCCACGTCATCGACATAACCGATAACGGTAAATCGCTCACGCTGTCTGAGACCACCGTCGTCACCGAGAGCGCGAGCGCGGCGAGCGGTAACGAGACGATCAAAGTCTTCGTTCCGCACACGGCGGTTACGTCGATCACCGTCGACGACGCTACCAATTCGTTCCAGCGCACGACCGGCAGCTTCAAGGACGACGGGTTCGTGCCAGGACAGAGGTTCACGGCGTACGGACTGCATTCCTATAACGGCGACTACCTGGTCAAGTCGATTTCAGCCGACGGCCTGAAGCTGACCGTCCAGGAGGACCTCAACTCGGGCTACGAGGTCGGCACCGGCGATGAGCAGCTCGTCGTTCAGGGCAGCCGCGGCCCGGCGCTCGACGCGATCTTCAAGCTCCGCGACAAAATCGAGATGGAGGCCATCTCGCGCGGTCCGCGCCTCGACTTCGTCCACGTGCTGGCCCAGATGGCCGCCGCCAAGGCGGGCGACCCCCTGGTCACCGCGCCCTCGTTCAATGATCTTGCCAACGCCTACCTGTACAACTGGGTCGACGACATCAACGCAGGCGTCAAAGATTGGGGTGACGTCGGTCTCGCCTTCACCAAGGCGATGTTCGATCCGCAGAGCCGCCGTGACCTGCAGAACGACGTGGGTGAGTCCAAAGGCGCCGACTCGCTGGATAGTGAATCGTTGCGGTCAAAGGCGGAGGACGGGGTCGGAGTACTCGACGTGCTGTTCCAACAGCTCGACGATCCGAACCTCGATCACGACATCCGCGACGGGTACATCAACCGGCACCTGCTTTCGATGTTCGGGCTTCCGCATATCGCGGCCGACGCGCGCGCCGGTCTGCACGACGTCAGCGAGTTCATAGGCAACATCCTCGAGCCGCTGCAACTTGCGTTCCTGCCGATCGAGGCGACGATCGCCGAAATCAAGGATTTCGCGAAGGACTTCCTCAAGCAGCAAATCGAGGACATCTTCAACGTCAGCTTCGAAGTTTTCGAGTTCCTGACCAAGATGAACTCGAAGATGGATCTCGCGAGCATCGACATCGGCGGCAAGGTCATTCCGATGTTCAAGCCGGGCGATCACGAGAAAGTGGATGCTTTGCTCGGGATCACCCCAGCCGCTCATCACGGTCCGCTGCCCCCGGGCTTCACGAGCACAGTCACCCTCCCTGGCGCAACCTTCACGTTTTACTCCGACGCCGAGGGGCCGCTGCTGGACGCCTCGAGATTGAACAAGACCACGTTCGCCGCATACGCAAACAGCGTCACGCTGACGAAGATGCTGCTCTTGATGGAGGACACGTCCGATGGCGTGGGTGGCGGCACGGCGGGAGACGGACAGCTCAGCACGCTGTTCAGCAACATCCTCACTACGTTGAACGGCACGACGACCACGTACGACTTCTCGCTCCTGAACCTGAACGGCGCGCATGGCGGGAACGTTATTACCGCGACCCTGCCCGGCGTTCCGGGCACGGTGGACAGGCCCTGGTTGGTCTCGATCGACGGCGACCACATCTGGCGCACCGACAGCTACACGACCACGACTGCGCTGTTCCGCGTCAGCACCCAGGACGACACGCTAAGCCCGGCCGCATGGAACACCACCGTCGACGCCGGAGTGCAGTACCGGATTTACGCCACTTGGCAGGCGAACGTTACCCAGAAGGTCGAGAACCTAAGCGACCCCACGCATCCCGATCAGCACCTCCATCCGGCCACCAACGCGCAGTACACGATCAAGGACGGGACGACCGCATTCACAACCCAGCCGGTCCCCATAGACCAGCGCCGGTCCGCAGGCGATCCGGCGTTCGCGAGCAGCGTGGAAGACGGCGGTCTGGCTTTCAGGCTGCTGGGGACATACACCTTTACCGGCACGGACCTGAACATCCAGCTCGGCAACCAGGCCGACGGCAATGCCATCGCCGGCCCGCTTCTGCTCCAGCGAGTAAGCGATGGCGCGATGCGCCGCATTCAGAATAACCGCGATCCCCAAACGCTGGCGCCGACGGGCACTGAGTACTCCGACAGCAGCGCAAGCTGGACCGACCTCGTGTATGAAACCGGGACCGGCAACGACCCGTTGTGGGAAAGCCAGCTCCTGCGTCCGGCATTTCAGGAGCTGTTTACCGACTGGCAGAACGGAGCGCTCAACTTCCCGGCTCTCGGCGATGCCACCTCGCCGGACCCGAACAGCGTCACCATCGCCAAGGCGGAGATGCCTTCGCACGCGACGCCGTTCGGCCCGTTCACGCAGCCGGCGGACATCGACTACTCGATCGGCATCACCGGCTCGAACCTGTTGCTGCGCTTCGGCGAGGACAGCACCACCGGGGAAGACGTGCTCGAGCTCGTCAACAACGGCGACAGCAGCGTCATCCAGAGCTACCTCATCGGCGCCGACGCGGTCCTGTCGGTCAATATCCACCCGCAGACCGTGCTCGGGCTCCCGGTCGGCGGCCAGGGCGAGGATACGCTCACCGTCGACCTCGGCTTCAGCGGCACGCCGGATTCCGTGGCGCGGCCGTCCCTGCACATCACGTTCGACGGCGGCGACGAGATCCTGCCCAATGACCTGACGACGGTCGACGATGTGCTGCGCATCCAGACCACGGGCACGCCGTTCACGCTGAGCGCGCTCGACATCGACAGCACCGAGTCGGTCCGGATCAACGGCGACATCACGGTGCTCGGTGACCTGTCGATCGACGTCAGCGCGACTGACGCCGCGCAGTACTCGGTGCTCGTCGACCTGGTGCACGCGAGGTCGGACGCGATCATCGACGTGCAGGGCGGCGATATCCAGGCGGGATCGATCACCCTCAATGCCGTCTCCACGCTCGGCCTCGACGTCGCCGGCTTCAGCCTGAGCGTGCTCGAGCTTGGCGTGCTCGATGCGCATTCGCATGCGAAGGTGCTGGTGCACGACGGCTCGCTAACCAGCACGAGCGGCGGCATCACCCTCGGCGCGAGCTCGGCGGTGCGCGCGTGGAACCAGCTGACGAGCAACGCCGGCTCTTCCGATGCCACCACGGACGCCGCCGTGGCGACCAACACCATCGGCACCGACGCCTTCGCCAAGGTGTACGGCAGCGCCACGATCGATTCCGCGGCCGAGCTGCACCTCACGGCGGGCAACTCGGTCGACGCCAAATCGACCGCGGACGGCTCGAAGGGCGGCGCGGGCGCGACCTTGGGCCTCGGTGTGGTCGTTTCCGACACCGAGGCCTCGATCGCCGGCGCGGCGACGGTCGACGACGCGACCTCGCTGGTGCTGACGGCGTCCTCCGATCACAAGATGGACGTGCTCGCCAAGGCGACCCCGCGCGGCGCGCAGGACGACGGCGACTCAAACACGTCCAGCAAGACGCAGCAAGGCCTCGAGGATCCGAACAAGGACGGCGACAACAAGGACGCGGCGTCGACGAGCGAAGGCAAACTGACGCTCGCCGGCGCGCTCGCGGTCAACGTTCTCGACGACCACACGCAGGCGCTCATCACGTCGAGCGGAAAAGTCGCGACCACCGGCGCGCTAGTGCTGAACGCCGCGTCGTCGAACGTCACTTCGGCCAAGGCCGATGGCAGCACCATCCTGCAGGTCGCCTTCGACCCGTCCGCCTCGAGCATCGTCAACGCCAGCGATGAAACCATCGATCTCGGCGCGAAGCACGGCCTGCATACGGGCGACAAAGTTATCTACCACAAGGGCGAAGGTGGCACCGAGTTCGGTCTGACCGACAACAAGGCTTACTTCGTCAATGTCGACGGCAACAAGGTATCGCTGTACGACATGCTGGGCGAGGCCAAGACCGGCAACAAGGCCGATCGGGAAGACCTGACCTCCGGCGGCGCCGGGAAGGCGCACAGCCTCGAGCTCGACCGCGGCGACAGTGGCGTCGGCATCGCCGTGGCGGTCAACGTGGCGGTCGCCACTACCCGCGCCGAGATCGACGCGACCGACGTGCACGCGAAGAGCGCCGAGCTCAAGGCGCTGCAGCCGGTCGGCACGTTCAGCGCCGAAGCGATCTCCGGCGTGGGCGATGCCTCGAAGACCGGCTTTGCCGGCGCGCTCGCAGTCAACATCGCCGTCACCAGCGCGACCGCGCGCCTCGCGGACAACGCGGTTCTGACGCTCACCGGCGGCGACGTCTCTATCACGGCGCAGGACCACGCCGCCAACACGGCGAAGGCCAGCGCCTCGCAGGGCGGCGGCGCGAAGACCGGCGTAGGCGCCTCGGTGGCGCTGAACATCGGCCTCACCGACGCGCATGCCGTAGTGGGCGACAAGGCGACGCTGCCCGGCGCGCACGACCTCAAGCTCGCCGCGGATACCGCCAACACGCTGACCACCGAGGCGACCGGCGGCGCGAAAGGCGGCACCGCGCGGCGACGCTCGGCACGCTCGCCGGCACCACGACGCTGACCGGCGCGCTCGATGCGAGCGCGTCGCACAAGGGCGGCGTGGAGACGAGCGCCACGGGCGACACGAAGTCCGGCAAGACTGGCGTCGGCATTTCGCTCGCACTCACCGTGGCGACCGACAGCGCGCTCGCCACCACGGCGCGCAACCTCGACGCGGGCGGCGCGGTCAGCTTCCGCGCGCGTTCGACCTCCTATGCCGATTCGCGCGCCAAGGCGAGCACCGCCGGCGGCGAAGACACGCCCGCGGCCACCAAGGACGCGAAGGATGACCAGGGCGGCGGCGTCAGCAACGCCGTCCATAACCAGAGCGCCTTCGCCGACAAGCAGCAGGGCGCCACCAAGGACGGCGGCGCCGGCAAGAGCGCCTCCAAGACCGACGGCAAGACCGCGGCCGAGGCACCCGACGGGCAGGTGCAGGTCGCCGGCGCGCTGGGCGTCACCGTGGCGGTCTCCAGTTCCGAGGCGTCCATCCCCGACGGCCTCAGCATCAAGGCCGGCGGCAGCACGACCAACGGCGCGCTTACGCTGCGCTCGCAGAACAACACCGACGGCGCGGCGAGCGCCGACGCGAGCGCGGTGGTCATCAACGTCATCGACTTCGACAAGACGAAGGTCGACGACGCTACCGGCAAGGAGACCATCGACCTCGGCGCGAAGCACGGCCTGCAGAACGGCGACGCGCTCGTCTACCACGGACCGACCGACATCGGCCTGCAGGACGGCAAGACCTATTACGCGCGCGTGTCGGGCGACAAGGTCTCGCTCTACGGCAGCGAGACGCAAGCGAAGGACACGGCCAAGACCGCCGGCCTTCAGGACCTGAAGGCCGCCACCGGCGACGGCTATACGTTCCGCAC
This sequence comes from Acidobacteriota bacterium, assembly GCA_003222535.1. Lineage (GTDB taxonomy): Bacteria > Acidobacteriota > Vicinamibacteria > Vicinamibacterales > CAVVIG01 > QHWJ01. The sequence goes on from QHWJ01000082.1 coordinate 10,781, forward strand.
CGGCAGCGGCGGCGGCACGGGCGTCGGCATCGGCATCGCGGTCAACGTTGCCGACATCCATAACCTCGCCACCGTCGGCGATGCCACCGTCCAAGCGGACGGGCTCACGGCCGAGGCGCTCGTCCCGGCGATCGTGCGCGACGGCGTCACCGGCGGCACGACCACGGTCACGTTCGATCCGAGCAAGGCGGTCGACGACTCGAGCGGCAAGGAAACGCTGACGCTGAACGGCGCCGAGGAGCTGAAGACGGGTGATGCGGTGATCTACCGCAAGGGCGACGCCGCCAATACGGTGGTTGGTGGGCTGACGGACGGCGGCACGTACTACGCCATCGTGCAGAGCGACGGCTCGCTCAAGCTCGCCACGACGCGCGCCAATGCGGTGGCCGGCACGGCGATCGACCTGATGTCCAAGGGCACGGGAAGCGGGCACAAGCTGGAGTTCGACCGCGTGCATACGGCGGGCGAGACGGTGGTCGAGTTCGACCCGGCGGCGAGCGGAATCGTCGACAAGGCGGCGAACACCATCGACCTCGGCGACGACACGCGCGGGCTGCGCACCGGCGACCAGGTCGTCTACCGCAACGGCGACGGCGCGAACACGAGCATCGGCGGCCTGCAGGACGGCAAGACCTACACGGTGACCGCGCTCGCCGACGGCAAGATCCAGCTCGCGGGCGCCGACGGCAAGGCGGTCGACCTGACCAGCGCCGGTACCGGCAGCGACCACCGGCTGGTGTTCGACCGCGCGCACACCTTCGGCGCGCAGGCGATGTCCGGCGCGAGCGGCGGTGATACCGGCGTGGCGGGGTCGCTGGCGCTCAACATCGCGGTGAGCGAGGCGCGCGCGGCGATCGCCGACAACGCCACTGTCACCATCACCGACAGCGGCAGCGTCTCGCTCGTCGCCGAGAACTTCGTTGTCAACGGCGCGGAATCGAAGGCGAGCCAGACGGATGCCGCGAAGACCGGCGTTGGCGCCTCGATCGCGCTCAACATCGGCGTCAACCATACCGATGCCACGCTGGGCAACGAGGCGGTTGTCAGTGGCGCGCACGACTTCAAGCTCTCGGCCGCTTCGAGCGACGCGATGACGACGCACGCCGAGGGCGGCTCGGCGGGCGCCACGGCGGTGACGCCGGTGCTTGCGATCGCGATCTCCGACGACCACACCAATGCGACCCTCGGGTCGCTCGCGAGCGGCAAGCTCGAGCTGAGCGGAGCGCTGGACGCGAGCGCGTCGCACGACGGCTCGCACGACACGCTCGCCAAGGGCGACACCAAGTCGGGCGACACCGGCGTCGGCATCTCGCTCGCGCTAACGGTCGCGGTGGACAGCACCAACGCCACCACCGCCCGCAATATCGACTCGACCGGCGCGGTGAGCTTCAGCGCGCGCACCGCCTCGGTGAACAAGGCGCAGGCGAAGGCGAGCGTCGCCGGCGGCGAGAACAAGGCCGCCACCGCCAAGGACAAGAACGACCAGAAGGGCGGCGTCAACAACGACGTGCACAACGCCTCGACCTACGGCGACGACCGCGGCGCGAAGTCCGGCGCTTCCACCAAGTCTTCCAGCAAGACCGATGGCAAGGCGACCGGCGACACGGCGGACGGCAGCGTCCAAGTGGCCGGCGCGCTTGGCGTCACCGTCGCGGTCACCGAGGCGCACGCGACGATCGCGGACGGCCTCACCGTCAAGTCCGGCGGTGTGCTCACCCTCAAGGCGCAGAACAACACCGATGCCGCGGCGAGCGCCGACGGCAGCGCGAAGACCGACAAGACCGGCACCGGCGTCGGCATCGGTGTCGCCGTCAACGTGGGCGTCGTCACCACCGAGGCGAGGATCGGCGACGGCGCCGACGTCACCGCCGCGGGCGTCTCCCTGCAGGCGACGAGCAAGGACAAGTTCAGCGCGAGCGCCGTGTCGGGCGCGAGCCAGGGCGATACCGGCGTCGCCGGCTCGCTCGCGGTCAACGTCGGCATCAGCCACGCCACCGCCGAGCTCGCCGACAACGCCGTCCTCACCATCACCGGGGGCAAGGACGTCGAGCTCAAGGCGCAGAACTTCGTCACCAACACCGTGACGGCGAAGGCGCAGCAGGAAGGCGCCAAGAGCTTTGGCATGGGCGCGTCGATCGCGGTGAACGTCGGCGTCACCGGCACCGACGCGATCATCGGCGATGGCGCGGCGCTCGACGACGCACACAACGTGACCCTTTCGGCGAGCTCGAGCAACCAGATGCTCACCCGCGCCGAGGGCGGCGCGAAGGGCGACACGGCGATCACGCCGGTGGTCGCGGTGGCGGTTTCGACTGACGACACCAATGCGAAGCTCGAAACTTATAGCGGGACTGTAGACAAATGGAGCGGTGCTGTCGCGCTGAGTGCGTCGCACAAAGGCGGGTCAGAGACGATCGCGCTGGGCGACACCAAGTCCGGCGACACCGGAGTCGGGATTTCCATCGCGGTCACAGTAGCGCTCGACAACGCGGTCGCCAGCACTGCGCGCGACGTCAAGGCCGACGGCGCAGTCAGCTTCGACGCGAGCGTAGTGTCCGCGAATGAGGCGCGCGCGGTGGCGAGCGTGGCGGGTGGGCAAGCCACCAAGGCCAGCACGAACGATAAAAGCGACGACAAGGGCGGCGTTAACAACCAGACCCACAACCAGACCAAGGCCGCAGACGATCGCGGGAGCAAGTCCGGCGCCAACACCGGTGCCACTTCGAAGACGGATAGCAAAGGTTCCACCGATACCTCCAACGGCGCGGTGCAGGTGGCGGGCGCCGTCGGCGTCGCGGTCGCGATCACGCACTCGGAGGCGACGATCGGCGACGGCCTCAAGATCGAATCCGGCGGCGCGCTCTCGCTCAAGGCGCACAACAACACCGACGCCGCGGCGAGCGGCGACGGCGCGGCGACGACGAAGCCCGGCGGCACCGGCGTCGGCATAGGCATCGCGGTCGACTACGCGGAAGCCAATAACACGGCGACGATCGGCAAAGGCGCGACGGTCGTCGCCAACGGTCTTTCGATGGAAGCAGGCATGGCCGACCGCGCGGTGGGCATCGACACCGCCAACGTCGACATCGTCGATTCCAAGGCGGACACCATCTTCGTCGGCGCGGGCGCCGGCCTGCATACCGGCGACAAGGTCAAGTACAACAAAGGTGGTAGCTCGAACACCGCCATCGGCGGCCTGATCGACAGCATCAATTACTACGTGATCGAGGCTGGCAACGGCAAGATCAAGCTCGCGGCGAGCGAGGCGGACGCGGTCGCCGGCACGGCGATCGACCTGACAACCCCGGCCACGGGTACAGCCCACAAATTCGAGCGCTCCGGACTGTTCGGAACGTTCCTATTCGCCCCCGATGCGATCGTGTTCGACCCGGCGAGCAACCACAGGCTCGTTGATCTCGGCAAGGGCAGCGTGCTGCACACCGGCGATGCGGTGACCTACAAGAGCGCCGCTGGCGCTGCCGATGACATCGGCGGGCTTTCCGACGACAAGACTTATTACGTCATCCGCTATGACGACAACACCGCCGAGCTCGCCGCCACGCGCGCGGACGCGCTTGCCGGTCATGCCATCGGTCTCACTTCTGGCGGTACCGGGAAAGCGCACTCGCTCGTCGAGTCGGCGAGCGTCTTCCGCTCCGAGGCGCGCTCCGGCGCGAGCGGCGGCGACACCGGCGTCGCCGGCTCGGTCGCGGTCAGCATCGGCGTCGTCACGCATGAGGCAGTCGTGCGCGGGGACAAGACGACTCCCACCACGGTCACGCTCGGCGGCGGCAACGTCGACCTGGAAGCAGCCAATACGACCGACAGCATCACCATCGCGGTGCCGCGAGCGAGCGGCGGCGAGGGCAAGAGCCTCGGCATCGGCGCGTCGTTCGCAGTCAATGTCGACGTCGAGCATGCGCGCGCCGAAGTGGAAGACGGCGTCGCCTTCACGAGCAGCGCGAAGCTTGGCCACGCGAACGTCGAGGTCGATTGCCTGGGCGACGGCGTCGACATCGATCTCAGCGGCGACCTGAACGTCTCGGCGAGCCATGCCGCCGAGATGAAGAGCACGGTGGACAGCGAGGCGAGCGGCAAGAACGCCGGCATCGGCGTTTCCATCGCCGTCGCGATCGGCGTCGACGACACGCGCGCGGCGGTCGGCGGGAAAGTCGACGCCGACGGCAAAGCAACCATCATCGCCACGCACAGCCTGCTCAGCGAAGCGCAGGCGAAGGCGAGCGCCAAGGGCGCCGACGGCGACAGCAAGGACGACAAGAGCGTCACGCCGATCGCGTTCAACCCGACGGACAGCGGAACTTCGAAGAACGTCGACACGACGGCGGAGACCATCACGCTTGGGACCGTCCCGCTCTCCACCGGCGACGAGGTGGTCTATAAGAAGAGCGCGGACACGGGAGCCGACGCCGTGGGCGGACTTACCGACGGCGGCCACTACTTCGTGCGCTCGGAAGGTGGCGGCAAGTACACCTTCTACGACACCAAGGAGCATGCCACCGACAAGGCCGGCGGCACCGCGGGCCGTGCCGATCTGACCGCCGCCGGCAGTGGCAGCAGCCACACGCTGCAGAAGCAGATCACGCCGCGCACCGCCGACGAGGAGTCGCAGCACAACATCGACTTCACCAACAGCAAGTCCGGCGGCAAGACCGAGTCACCTTCCGCAAACGACCAGATCGGCAAGGGCAACGACAAGGCCGCCGACGGGGCGAGCAAGGACAATACAAGCGGAAGCAAGAGCGGTGAGGGCTCGAAGATCAAGGTCGCGGCAGCGATCGGCGTAACCATTCTGTCGAGCAGCGCCAGCGCCGAAGTCGAGGATGGCGCCAGCATCAAGGCCGGTGGCGCGGTCAAGGTCAGTTCGACGACTGAAACCGACGCCACGACCAAGGCGATCGGCCTCGCCTTGTCGCAGGGCGGCAGTGACAGTAGCAGCGGCGGTGGCGGCGGCGGTGGGGGCGGCGGAAGTAGCGGCGACACCACCGGAGTGGCGGCCGGCATCAGCGTCAACGTAGGCATCATTCACAACACCGCGCGCATCGGCGATTCGGCTGTCGTACAGGGTGACGGCATCACCGTCGAAGCGGTCACACCAGCCGGCAAATCGAACGACTTCATCGTCTGGGGCATCGCCGGCGCGGGCGCGCAGCAAAAAGGCAGCAGCGGAACCAGCACCGCGGTCGCAGGCGGCGTCGGCGTCAACGTCGTGACCATGGACACGACCGCGGAAGTCTTGGACGGCGCGGATGTCCAGTCCTCGGGCGACATCGAAGTGACTGCGCGCGGCGATATCGGCCTGCAGAACATCGCGGCGGCCGGGGCAGCGGCGATCGGCGGCAGCAGCGGCGGCGCGGGTGTGGGCGCGGCGGTCGCAGTCAACGTCGTGCTTAACGACACCACCGCGAGGATCGGCGCAGGCAAGGTGGACAGCAGTACAGGAATGGTTACCAAGGGAGTCGACGCCCAAGGAGCTATCTCGGTCGAATCCGAGGCATCGATCGAGCCGCTGGGGCTGCTGAAAACCCCTGTCGTCTTCGACGTCGACCGGACTCCGTCGACCATATCGGCGGTGGATATTGCTCAGGACAGCCTGACTCTCGGGCAGGCGCAATTCAGCACGGGTGACCAGGTCGTGTACGACAAGGGCGCCGGCGGCAATACGGAAATTGGCGGGCTCACCGACGACGGTCACTACTTCGTCAGAGTCGTAGGCGACGGCAAGGTCAGTCTTTACGACACCAACGAGCACGCCAGGGCTGGCGCCAGCACGGGTCTGCAGAACCTTACCTCGGCCGGCACGGGCAGCGGCCATAATCTCAGGAAGGTCGTCGTCGATACCGACCACGACACGATAGCGGTAGAGCAGCCGCAGTTCACCACTGGCGACGAGGTGTTCTACAGCAAGGGCAGCGACAGCAATTCGGCGATCGGCGGGCTCGTCGACGACAACGGCAGCACCACTTATTTCGTCCGAGTGGAAGGCGACGGCGGCAAGACGATCAGCCTTTACGACTCCGAAGAGCACGCGAAGGACACGGCCCACACCACCGGTCGCGTGGATTTGGATCTCAGCTCGACAGGCAGCGGCAGCGGACACAGCCTGAAGAAAACAGGCTTCGATCCGAAGGTGAGCACGGTGTCGGTCGGCGGTGGCGTGTCGCAGCAGGGTAAGGGCATCGCCGGCTCGTTCGCCGTCGACGTGTTCATCGACCACACGCATGCGCAGATCGCGGACGACGCGCAGATCAATCAGCGCGGTGTCTATACGTCGACCGCAGGCCAGAGCGTCAGCGTGCGAGCCGAAGACAGGATACATACCTTCGACCTCGCGGGCGCGCTTGCCGGAAGCCTCAACTCATCGGGCTTCGGCGCCGGGGTCAACGTGCAGGTGCTCCTGCAGGACACCGAGGCCTCGATCGGCAATTCCGCTGATGTCAAGGCGGGCGGCGACGTGACCGTGGAAGCGAGGGCGACCCAGGACCAGTTCGCCATTGCCGCGAACATAGGCGCGAGCAAGGACACCGCCGTCGGCGGCGCGATCGCGGTGCTCGTGAGCGACAACCATACCCATGCGTTCATCGGCGATGGCGCCACGGTGGACGCCGACGGCAACGTGGTCGTGCAGGCGCTGCAGGATTCGAACATCCATGCCATCGCCGGCAATGCCGGTGTCTCGACGAGCTCTTCCGCGTTCGGCCTGGCGGTGACCGCGGTTATTCACATCGACGATGTTCAGGCCCACATCGGCGACAACGCGCAGGTCACGGCGCGAGGCAAGGGGGCGGAGTCGCAGGTGCAGACCGGGGCGAAGGATCCCGACGGCAACCGCACGACCGAAGGCGCGCACGGCGTCGCGGTCACTGCAACGTCCTCTGAGAACGTCCTCACGATCGCCGCCGGGTTCAGTGGCGGCAAGTCTCTCGGCATCGGCGGTTCGGTCACGGTCAACGTGTTCGACGAGGACACCAAGGCCTGGATCGGCAGCGACGCGAAGATCAACAGCTCGCTCATCGGCACCGACCCCGGCCAGCATGATGTGCTGGTGCGCGCGACCGACGCCACGAAATTCCTGTCGGTCGCCGGCGCCATCCAGTACGGCGGCACGGGCGGCATCGGCGCTGGTGTCGACGTCGGCGTCATCAGCAAGGACACCTTCGCCTACATCGCAGACAGCGCTGTGGTGAACGCGGACGACGTCGTCATCGACGCGCAATCCGACGAAACGGTGCTTTCGGTTGCCGCCAATATCGGCGCCGGCGGGTTCGCGGTCGCGCTGTCGGCTTCGATCTACGCGGTGACGAGCGACACGAAGGCGTACATCGACGCTGATGCAACGTTGACTGCGCAGGGCGACGTATCGCTCGCCGCGGACGACACGGCGGTGTTCACGCAGATCGCGGGCAGCGCGGGAATCGGCACGAGCTCGGTCGGCGCCGGCGTGGCGAATACCACGCTCGTGCACAACGATACCGTGGAGGCCTACATCGGCAACAACGCCGAGGTTTCGGCCTTCGGCGCGTCGGGCCTGTCGCTCGATGCGACTTCGTCCGAGGACATTCTGGTCATCTCCGGCGCGCTCGGCGCCGGCAATTCCGTCGGTGCCGCGGGATCAGCGACCGTGGAGGTGCTCAACGAGCACACCCACGCCTATATCGCGGACGGCGCGAAGATCAACAAAGTGAATACGAGCGGCGCGCTGACGCAGGACGTCAGCCTGCACGCTTTTGATTCCACCACCATCCTCGCCGTCGCGGGCGTGGTGGCAGCGGGCGGAAGCGGCGGGATCGGAGCCGGCGCCGACGTCGGCGTAATCAACAAGGACACGCTTGCCTACATCGGCGGCGCGACGGTCAATGTCAAGCACAATGTGGAAGTCGAGGCAAAATCGGAAGAACACTTCATCTCGATAGCGGCAACCGTCGGAGCTGGCGGCTCGGTCGGTGTGGCCGGATCGGGCAGCGTCTACGTGATGGACATCGGGACGCGCGCGTTCATCGGCGACGATCCCGACGGGGCGTTCACCTCCGGAACGGCGAATGTCGTCGCCGATGGCAACGTTGTCATTTCCGCGGTCGACAGCACCAGCATGGATCAGATCGCGGGGAGCGTTTCCGCGGCTGGCGGCGTGGCGGTCGGTGCCTCGGCCGCTGTGGTGGTCATGCAAAAGACCACGGAGGCATTCATCGGCACCGGCGCCAATGTCACCGGCAAAGCATTACGCGACGCATCCACCGTGAACGGCGGCGGCATAACCGTTGGCACGGCGTCTGACACTCTCGGATTCAATCCGATCAGCAACGTGGATAGCGTCGCGGAGACGATCACTGTCGGCGTCGGACACGGTCTCCAAGACGGCGACGCGGTCACCTATCATAGGGGCGAAGGCGACTTTACACATCCGCAGCCCAATGATGACAAGACCAAAACTGCCGGTTCGGAGATCGGTGGACTGGTCGACGGCAGGACGTACTACGTCCATGTCGACGAAAGCGACAGCAGCAAGGTACGGCTGTACGACACGAAGTCACACGCCAAGGCTGGAGGCAGCGAGGGTCGCGTAAATCTCACCGCGCCCGGCTCCAATGCGACGACCGGCTACCGGCTAGTGAAAGGGTCGAGCGACGTGCCGACTGCCGACAAGGACGACCCGGCAAGCATGCGGGGCTCGAACATCGGAATTACCTCACCCGGTACGCCGGGGTCGGGAAAGGATTTGTCCAAGGACTCGGACCAGGATTCTGTCGACGACGGCCAGCTGACGGGCCAGCGCACCGCGACCGCTGCCACGACATCCATGCGCGGCGTTGCGGTTACGGCGGTGAACAAGGATGACCTTGCGAGCATCGGCGTCAGCGCTGGCGGCGCCGGAACCGTCGCGGTGAACCTGAGCGGCGGCGTGAACGTAATCAACAATCAAACGTCTGCATTCGTCGCCGAGGACGCCGTAGTGAACGGCGCCGGCGGCGCAGGCGCGGACCAGTCGGTCCTCGTGGCAGCGGGGAACGACTTGCACAGGCTCGGCGTCGTCGCCGCAATCTCGGGCGGAACTGTCGGCGTGGCCGCGGGCGCCGACATCACGATCGTTTCGACCAACACGCTCGCCTACATCGACGGCGGGGCGGATGTCCACGCCGCGCGTGATGTAGTTGTCACCGCGAACGCAAAAGAAGACCACCTGACTGTCGCTGCGGGCGGCGGTGGCGGATTCGTCGGCGTCGGCGGCGCAGTGTCGGTTCTCGTCAGCCACAGCACCACGCACGCCTACATCGGCAAAGACGCGGGCTCGCTCACCGATGCGGCACAGGTTGCGGCTGGAGGAAACGTCCTCGTTTCCGCGGTGAGCGACACGCATGCGCTCACCGTGACCGGCGCAATCTCCATCGGAGCCGTCGGTATAGGTGGCAGCGTAACGGTCAATACGTTCGATAAAGACACGCAGGCCTGGATCGGCAACTATGCCCAGGTCAATGCGCAAGGCAATGGAGGCACGCTCGCCGGGATTTACGCCGGTCTACAAAACGACGGCGACTTCGTCAAGAACGACGCATTCCGTGGCGTGGCGGTGGAGGCCGCTTCCAAGGAAGACCTGTTCACCATCACCGCGACGGCGAGCGGCGGGGTGTATTTCGGCCTCGCGGGCGGCGTCTCCGTGTCGCTCGTCGACTCGAACACCACCGCTTACATCGGCTCCAACGCCCACATCAATCAGCCGCCGGAAACCAACTTCAATCCAGGCGCCATCGGAACGGTGGATACGTTCGCCGATACCATCGACATGGGCGCCGGACACGGCCTGGTCGTCGGCAATGCATTGGTCTACGACAATGGCGGCGGTCAAAACATCGGCGGACTGGTCAGCGGCAACATCTACTTCGTCTCGAGCGTCGCCGGCAACAACATCAAGCTTGCGACGACGTCGGGTGGCCCGGCGATCGACCTGACGAGCGCCGGGACCGGCGGCAATCACAGCCTCGTCGCCCCCGGAACGTCGAACAACGTGTCGGCCGCGGTTGTCAACACCGCCGCCGACACGATCAACCTCGGTTCTGCTCATGGCGTGCGCGTGGGCGACGCGGTGGTCTACGACAATGGCGGCGGCCAGAATATCGGCGGCCTGGTCAGCGGCACCACCTATTATGTCGCCAGCGTGGACGGCGGCAATATCCAGCTCGCGTCGGCGCCGGGCGGTTCCGCCATCAACCTGACCAGCGCGGGACGAGGCAGCCACCACAGTTTCACCTCCGCGGCGAATGCCGGCCAGTCGGTCAACGTCTCGGCGGTCAACGACTTCAAGGCGTTCTCCTTCTCCGGCGGTATCGCGATAGGCTTCGTGGGCATCGGCGGCGGCGTGGACGTCGGCGTGGTGCGCAACGACACCGCCGCCTACATCGGCGACAACGCTCAAGTCGGCGCGCGCTCGAGCGTGGATGTCAATGCTCTGGCGAACCGCGATATCAATACCATCGCCATCGCCGCAGCCGGTGGCGGCGTCGCCGCGGCCGGGTCGGTGACGGTGTGGACGATTGGCGATGCGGTCAAATCGACGTACGACGTCGCGCAGAGCGACGACAGCGGCAACTCCAAGGCCGACGAGTCCGCCGACGCCTTCGCGGCAAGCGGCGTCGTCTTCAAAGCATCGAGCGATGTCAGCGGCAACGAAATCACATTCGGCAACGACCACAGCTTCCAGACCGGCGACGCGGTGGTGTACCACCACGGGGACGGTGGCAGCGACATCGGCGGACTGGTCGACGGCCAGACGTACTACGCGATCCGCGACAGCGCCGACAATACTCCGATGGCGGTCAGCAGCAACGCATCGACTCACAAGCTGCGTCTTGCCGATACGAAGGAACACGCAGCGGCTGGCATCGCGTTGACACTGGACAAGAGCGTTGCGAGCGGCGACGAGCATTCGATCACCAAGGCCGGCGGCATGACCGCCTCCACCTCGCACGCCGACGAGCAGGCGAGCGGGTTCACCGGCGCGCTGAGCAGCTCGGAGACCCGGCCCTCCAGCAGAAACAATATCGACACCGCCGCAATTACGGTGGATAACAAGATTCACTTCGGCAGCCCGCATGGGCTCCAGACCGGCGACGCGGTGACCTACAACGACCCCGATGGCGACGATATCGGTGGGCTCGAGAACAAGCACACGTATTACGTCATTAGAGTCGACGACAACAATCTGAAGCTCGCGGCGACGAAGGATGACGCCGAAGCCGGCACTGCAATAGCTCTCAACAAAGCTGTCGCGACCGGCACCTCGCATCAATTGCTGTTCGGGACGGGCACCGGAACGGGTCCGGCGGATGGGCAGTCGCAGCAGGGCCTGGCAATGCACGATGCGTCGAAGCAGATCGGCGACGCAAACAAAGCCGAAAGCGGCGACTCGAAGGCTGCCCTCGAAGCGGCAACAAAGTCCGGCACCACGGCCCACATTGGCAACGGCGCGGTCGTCACGGTGGGCGACAGCGTCGGGGTGCGCGCGAAGGAAGTTATTGAGCTGAATTCCTTCGCGGGCAGCGCGGCAATCGGCGCGGTCGGCATTGGCGGCTCGGTGGCGATCGTCAACATCGGCAGCCAGGTTGACGCTTACATCGGCTCGGCGACGATCACGGCAGGCGCCGACGCGGGCGACGATGTCACGGTTGACGCGAAACTCGTCACAGACGTCGAGGGCAAGGCCTGGGGCGGGCAAGGTGGTGGGTTCCTCGCGCTTGGCGCGCAGGTCGTCGCCATCAACGACAATAGCCAGCAATTCGCGCATATCGACGCCGGCGCGCAGATCCGCCGCGCCGACACGGTGACGGTGGCGGCGCGTGCCGAGCGCGATGAGTCGGCGCAAGGAATCGGCATCCAGCTTGCCGGCGTTGCCATCGGCGCATCGGTCGCGGTGATCGATGTCGGCGAGCAAGATGGCAAGGGCGGCGAAACCAAGGCGTGGGTGGACGGCGATATCGGCCAGCTAGCCGGCATGAGCGTGAATGACGTGCAAGTCACGGCGAGCTCGAAGGCCGATCGCATCGAAGCGCAGACCCTGCAGGCCGGCGTCGGCATCGCCTTCGGCTTCAGCGGTGCCGTCGCCTCCGCCAACTACCACCCGACTATCGAAGCGACCGTAGGCAAGGACAGCGATATCAACGCCACGGGCAGCGTCGGCGTGACAACTGAAGCCGTTGCCGACGTCAAGGCGGCCGCTCTTGCCGGCACCCTGAGTCTGGGCGCGGCGCTCGGCGCCTCGCTTGCCTTGGCCAGCGCGCGTCCGACGCTCACGACGCGCGTCAGCGGCGACATCCGCACCACGGGGACCGGCGCAGTCACACTGCTCGCCGATTCCCACGTAAGCGCGCACAGCAAGGGTCTCTCGGCCGCGGCCGGCTTGCTCGCCGGCGCCGCCGGCTCGGTTGCCAGCGCCAAGGCCTCGGCCAATACCGAAGCGCATCTCGCCTCAGGCGGTTCGATCAACGCGGCCCGCGATGTCACCATCGAGGCGCAATCCCAGAGCGCCGCTGACTCGACGGCTGCAGGCGGCGGGGCGAGCCTCTTCGCCGGCATCGGCGTGAGCTACGCGACGACTGAAGTCGCCGGCTCGACCATTGCAAGCTCCGACGGCGCGATCAATGCGGACAACGTCACCATCAGCGCCGACGCCACGAACTCTGCCGATACCAAGTCCTATGCGGTGGCAGCCGGCGTGGTCGGCATCGGCCTCAACACCGCGCTATCCAAGGTCGACCAGCAGGTCGAGGCGCACCTCGGCGCCAGCTCCCACACCACAACGGTAAGCGACGTAGATGTGCTCGCCACTGCACAGAACACGCTACATGCCCAGGGCTTCGGCGTGACGATCGGCGTCGGCGCCATCGGTGGGATGGTGGTGAGGACGAATCTCGGCCGAGGCGGCGGCATTGAAGAAGTCGTATCCGCAGTCGACGACAACGCGGTCGTGTCGGCGCGCTTCCTCACGGTGAACGCGCAAAGCACCGACCAGGCCTTCTCCCAGGGCGAAGCGGCTGGCGGCGGCGTCCTCTCTGTGCTCGGCGCCGACGTCGAGACGAAGAGCGACCAGTCCACGCTTGTGCATGTCGGCAAAGGCGCGCAGATCGACGCGCAGGCGGTGACGCTGTCGTCGGAAAACGCCGTCGAAATGGACGCGAAGGGCGACAGCGTAGCCTTCGGCCTCGCCACCGGCGGCGGCACCAATGCGCACAACACGGCGACCGGCAAGGCGCATGTCGACATCGGCGACGCCGACATCACGGCGCACAGTATCGTCGTCACTTCGCGCAGCGGCTTCACCAAGGACCATTTCAAGCTCAACCTGGACACGGCGAGCGTCTCCGTGGGATCAGTCACCGTACTGCTCAGCGGCAGCACGGTCGACACCCAATCGGTAATCGACATCGGCAGTGGCGCAACGCTGACCGCCCTGGGCAGCAATGCGAACCCGGGCACGCTGCAGGTCGAAGCGCTTACCGAGGTGCGGGCGATCGACCATGTGCAGGTGCAGGGCTTCTCCCTGGTGGGCGCGGTGACCGTCGGCAAGTCGGAGGTGCTCACCAACACGCTGGCCGCGGTGAATGTGAACGGCGCCGCGCTCATCAACAAAGCGGGCGACGTCACTCTCAGCGCGAAGACCAATACCGAAGCGCGCACCGACGTTCAGCTCACGGTCGTCTCAGGGCTGACCGGGGTCGTGGACGCGATCGCCAACGTCGACATCAGCGAAACCAACTCGATCGCCCTCAACAACGCCACGGTGAAGGGCGCGAACGTGAACCTATACGCCGGGCGCAGCTCGCTCGGCCAGGTGAACCTGGTCGACGGCTTTGCCAACACCGACATCATGGCGTTCTCGCTGCTGCCGAACATCGCCACGCCGAACCCGGCGGTTGACATCGACGAATTCAACTCCGTGAGCGTGCTGGGCAATTCGAAGATCCAGGCGCTGCAGGACGTGGTGCTGCAGGCGCTCGAAGGACTGGGCGGCAGCGAGCGCGGCACGACCGACGGCGCGGTAACCTCTCTTTCGCTTATCCCCTACGCCGTCTCGGTGCCCGATCAAGCCGACGCCGACAGCAGCAATACCGTCACCATCGCAGACAGCGCCAAGGTCGAGGCCGGGGTCAACAACCAGGCGCTCGTGCACATCGAGCCGATCACACCGCCAGACGGCGCCCCGCTCCCGCTGAACCGCCTGGGGACGGAGCTGACCCCCGATGAAAAAACGGCGCTAGGCCTGTCGCCCGACATTGCATACCAGTACTCGCGCCTGAACCTCGACCAGATTCCGTTCAACCTCAACACCGGCACGATCATTCAGCGGGTGGCGGGCGCCGGTGTCGGCGGCATCGTCGGGCATTACTACAAATTCCTGCCGGTCTCGGACAGCTCGATGAACGTCGTGCTCGAGAGCGAGAACTACAGCAATACGCTGCGCTGGCAGGACCTCGGCTCGACGACCCCGGCATCCGGCGAGAACACCGTCGTTTATGCCAGCGACGTCACGGGCGCGCTGCGTACCGCGTTGAACGACAAGTTCTACGTCATCAAGCCGGTCGATCTGGACGCGCCGTCGTTCGTTTACCGCAACCTCGGCAACGTGCTGCTCGAGCAGCGCGACAAGGTACTGGCGTGGATCGAAAGCCACGGCTCGGATGCCGAAGCCGTCGCGCGCTATCAGGTGCAGCTCGAGCTGATCAACGACGCGCTCGTCGCGCTCGGCCTGGTCGAGACGGTTAACGGGCAGACGCTGGTGAAGAAGGAGCTGGATATCCTCTTCGTCGAGCTGCCGAACGTCTACGCGACCCCGGGATCGGTGTTCATCGAGGCCGACGCAAGTCAGCAGGCAGGGATCAGCGCGCGCCTCCTCGACGGCGACATCGTCGCCCGTCCCGGCGCGAAGATCGAGATCGTCAATCACAGCCCGTTCACCATGCAGGTGGACGACGCGGTGATCAAAGATACCAGGCATGTCACCGTCAACAACGGTGTGTACACGGTGCTGGCGCCGGGCAATGTGTACTTTAACAACGCCTCACAGACCACCAACGGTGACAGCGCGGCCAAGACCATTGGCATCACCCAGGAGAGACTGTCGGCGTACGACATCGACACCAGCAAGCTGCCGGGCTTTTCCGGTGCGCCCAACCAGGACCTCTACATCGTCGGCGACATCATCAACGAGGTCGGCGACGTCACGATCGTCAATAACAGCGGCAGCATCACGGTCTCGGGCGAGATCCGCGCGGACAATGTGAACATCAGCGCCCTGGGCGACTTCTCGCTCAACGCCGATGACTGGTTCCATACCAACCGCGACCCGCGCCAGCTCATCAACTTTGATCCCTATCGCTCTTTGACGAGCACCGGTCCGGCGCCGACGCTGACCTTCGACAACGCCTCCGATGTCGGCGGCCTGCAGGCGGCGATCGACTTCGACAAATCGAAGATCCTGTCTCAGGGGCAGATCGCGATCACGGCGCGCTTCCTCGACATCAACGGCCTCATTCAGAGCGGCGTGCAGACGGTCGCCATGACGATCGGCGGCTCGTTCGTGCCGAGCGCCAGCGGATCATTGATCGGCAACGACGGCCACCCGGTGGCGGGCGTGTCCTTCGGCGACGGCGTCCCGGTCAAGGCGCATTTCGATCCGCAGAAGCGCGCGATCGTGGTCGACGACATAGTGCCGCAGGGCGGACGGGTGATCCTCGCCGGCCAGATCCTCAGCACCGGTCACGGGCAGGTCAAGGTCGCGTACGGCCTGCCGAGCGTGGACATCGTCAACCAGACGAACTATGACCTGATCATCAACCGTGTCGACGTCACGCACGAGCGCAGCGGCAAGATCACCATCATCGACACCGCCCGCATCGTGGATGGTCCGGGCAACGATACCGCCAAGCACGAATACATCGTCGCGCCTGATGGCAGTGTGACCGAGAACGTATACGACGCCGACTTAGTCGCGGCCGTGAGCGGCGCGGGCGGAGAGGGTAGCTTCAGCCGCATCAATTACACGCTGGTCGAGACCGACAGCCACAAGGCCGGGGAGAGCATCCAGTACCTGCCGCGCGATGGGCTACATTACCTGTGGACCGAAGGGCAGGCTTTCGTCGAAAGCGTCGTCACAAAGTACGAGAAGAACACTTTCAATCTGTTCGGCGGTAACACCAGCTTCGAGGACTGGATCTCCTCCGATAACAGCTACGTGTGGCGAACCCGGGTGGTGCTCAATGCGACGCCGCTGCTGGAATCCGAAGTGCTGGTGCTCGATTCCGGCGCCGGGGCGCTCGACGCGCCGGCGTACGCGGCGGATCAGGCCTACACCATC
>QHWJ01000083.1 GCA_003222535.1 Acidobacteriota bacterium
AAGACGCACGCACAATCCGACCGACTACTTCAGCGCGACGATGTCGAACTCGACTTTCAATTCGTCCTTCACTTTTACCGTGCCGCCGGCGATGCTGATCGGTTCGATCCCGAAGTCGCGCTGCTTCAGCGCCGCGCTTCCGCGATAGCGCCCATCCTGGCGAACGACCGAGAACGTCGCCGGCCGCGTTTCGCCGTGAATGGTGAGGCGGCCCGTCACCGTCCATCGCTCGGCGCCCGCCGGTTCAATCGCCGTCGATCTGAATGTGATGTCGGGAAACTTCCCGCTGTCGAGGACCTCGCGGCCGAGCATGCGAGCCTGCACGTCGGCTCGCTTGTCCGCTGCGAGCTTCGGATCGAGCACTTTGAGATTCTCGGATCGTACGCTGACGTCTACCGCAAGCGGGGCGTCGGCGGAAATCGATCCGCTGGCAATCGGCGCGCGAATCACATGATCGTCCGCGAACGCCGAGAACAGCCCCGACTTGTAGGCGAAGACCGTCAGCGTCGAGTGTTCGACGTCGATCGGACGGGGTTCGGCGCCCAGCGCCGCCGTCGCAGCGACCGACAGGAGCGCGATTGCGGCTGACGACGTGAACCTCGCGGCCGGCTGTGAAAAGGACGAGCTCATCGCCGTGTCATCGTGCCGGAAACTTCAGGAGCACATACGCAATATGTTTTCCCGCAGGCACCAGGAAGCTATGGGGGATCTTTGCGGGGATGTGGAGCACGTCGCCGGGCCCGAGCGCGTGCCGCTCTCCGCCTTCGAGGCTCGTGCCGACGTACTCGCCGGCGCCGCCGCCGGCTTTGGGATTGATCATTTTGCCGCCCAGAACCAGAGTGCCCTCGCCGCCCTGCACCATGACGACATCGACAATGTTGTCGTGCTGCTCGGGGAAGCCGTCGCCGTCCCGATAAAGCATCCGGAAGCGATGGTCACCGTAGTCGGCGAGCGTTTCGCGGGCGGAGTGGTCCGGGCCCACGTTTTTGGACAGGGCGGCCTCGTGTTGCTTCAGTTCGGCGGCTTTCCACTGTGCGAACCGCGGCGTGTCGGCGGCCAACAGCGGCGCAATGAGAAGAGCAGCGGCGAGCAGCCTCATGAGGGTCATCATCGAAGAACCTCCCTTGCGTTCGAACCGAGACTCTGAGCCCGCAGAGAATTCTCCCGGGATCATACTCGCGAAGTCCACAGGTGCGTCGTGCCAGAGATACGGTGCACGAAGAAGAAACAACACATCCTTCCGCGAAGATGTTTCTGCGGCCTCCGCCTGTCAAGCCGAAGCGTGCCACTGGCGAGCCAAGGCTGGAGCTCCCCGTTGATCCTCGTGGACAGGTCCGGCTAGAGCCGGACACAACGTACAGGGAGCTTTCGCAGGTTCGTGTTTCGTCGCAAGGGCGTTTCTGCGGTCTCTGCGTTGATCGTCGTGGACTCGTCGTCGGGCTCCGCGACCGCGACGGCCCCGCTTCGATCTCGCGGCCGCGGCTTCAGAGGAGCCGGCTTCCAGGCGTAAGGATCGCGAGGCGATCCGGGCGGTCGACTACGCCAGAGATTCAGCCAGGCCAACAGTCGCTTGAACCACATCGTCGTGAACCGTCTTCGAACTTCAGACTTCAGCCTTCAGACTTCAGACTTCAGCCTTCAGCCTTGAGCCCTGAGCCTTCATTACTGCCCCGGATGATACTGCCTCTCGATGTGCCCTTCCAGTTGCGGGCGGTAGAAGTACACATCCCGCAGATCGCCCGTGCTATATCGCGCGGCCTGATCGTTGAAGTGTGGAGACTTGGGATCGCCGCTCTCCCCGCCGGCCGAGACGGCCCTGGCCTGCACGCGATCGCCGAACTCGACTACGGCCACGAAGCTGTTGCCGCTGGTGCCGTACATCTTTTTGGTCCCTTTGTAGGTGCGCGCGCCGAATGACGCCAGCGATCCCCACCGCGAAGATGTGAAGCCCACGGGGATGCTCGGTGCACCGTCGTTGAACGGCTGGACGATGTCGCCGGTGAGCCGCTGCATGCGATTGATGTCGCCCCACGGGGTCTTCCAGCTCCCGAAGTCGATCGCGAGCTTGTCGGAGGCCGCTGACAGCGCCTGAAGCCGCTGCTCAGCCGTGGCATTGTTCGCCATGTAGTGGTCGGCGGAGACGCCGGCCTTCCGGGCATCGTCGCCGACGCGCCGGCCGAGCTCCTCGCCCCAATACACGGCCAGGGACGTCGGGATGGACGCGGACGACCAGCGGTAGTCCCAATCCCGCAGAACCCTGATCTGCTCCGACAGCTTCGCCTTCAGCGGACTCGAGGGCGGGGCCTGATCGTAGGCCTTCAGCAGCGAGGGAATCAGAACCTCGAACGCCGGGAGGTAGCTGTCGTACGCCGCCGCGATGAAGGTATTCAGCGTGAAATCCTTCTTCTTATCCAGAACGCGGAGCGCATGGAAGCCTCGCGCGCTCTCCTCGCGGCCGCGCTCCACGTAGGCGGGATAGTCAGCCTGCTTGGGGCTGTTCGGGCCGGCCGCCGACCACGGCCAGTTGTTCGCGTTGTAGAGCCAGCCGTTGGGAGGATTCAGCAGACCGGGCGTCTCGTCGATCGACAGCACGCCGGTCCACTCCGTCGCGGGATCGCTGCCGTCCACCGGTTTGGTCCAGTCGAATCGGACGTTGCGCCTCGGAATGAAGTTGGAATGGAAGTAGGCGATGGTGCCGTCGGCGTCGGCGTAGATCGTGTTGTTCGACGAGTTGGTGTGCAGCTCCATCGTCTCCTTGAACGCCTTGTAGCTCTTCGCCTTCATGCGCGAGTACGACTGCGTGAGCGCCTTCAACGGCTCCTGCATCAGCCGGACGCTCACCCATTTGCCGTCCGCCTCGCGGACGATGGGTCCGTGGTGCGTGCGGTAGATCGTGAAATCCTTGTGCGCCATGCCGGTTGAAGTCTTGTAAGGCACCGTGATTCTGCTCGCCGTAATCGGACGTTCTTCGGCGCCGTAGCGGTACGCGAAGGCGTCGCCCTTTTTCGTCACCGTTTCGAGATACTCGTCGATGTTGTCCACGCCGCTCGAGGTGTGCATCCACCCTGTCCGGTCGTTGAATCCCTGGTAGATGAAGAACTGGCCCCACGTTGCGGCGCCGTACGCGTTCAGCCCCTCGTCGCTGGTCATCTGCAGCTCGGACCTGAAGAAGAAGGACGTGTGGGGATTGATCAGCAGCAGCGCATGGTGCGAGCTGGTGTTCGCCTCCTCGCGCGAGCGCCTCATGAGGGTGCGCTGATGCACACCCTCCCATGGCGCGAGTCGCGCCGAAGCGCCGAAGGCGCGGAGGCGGGTCCCTTTCCGTAGAACGCCTCGAGCTGCGTCAGGTTGACCCGCTCGATGTCGCCGCCGATGCTGCCCTCGCTGAAGGTGAGCGCCATCCAGGGTTCGAATCGCTTGATGACCCGCGGCGTCATGTTGGGGTGCTTGTAGAGGTAGTAGTTCAGGCCGTCGGCGTACGCGTCCATCAGGCGTTTCAGCCAGTCCGGCGCCTTCTGGTACTGTGCCTTCAAGTCGTCCGGGTCGATGAAGATCTTCATGCGCAGGTCGCGGTAGATCTCGCCTTCGCCCTCGGCTTCCGCCAGCCGTCCCATGCCGTTGATGTAGTTCGTCTCCACGCGGTTGAAGTCGTCCTCGGCCTGCGCGTACATCGCGCCGAAGACGGCATCGGCGTCCGTCTTGCCGGAGATGTGTGCGATGCCCCAGTTGTCCCTGACGAGGGTGATGTTCTGGGCCCGTCGCTCCCAGGCGGCGACGTTCTTGTCGGGGGCCGCCTGCGGGGCGCACGACGCGCAGGCCACGGCGACGATGAGAACGAGCTTCTTCATGAGGGCTCCGTCCTGATTGATGGCCGGCTGCTCATCCGCGGCCGCCAAACCAAAGTAAACCACGAAGATCACGAAAAACACGAAAACACAAAAAGGAGACGTGGTAAAGCTAGGGTGAGACGCGCAGGCGAGGTTCATCATGCGCGCCCTCCTGTCTGCAGAAACTGAACGAACAGCTTGCTCACTTCGTCCGGCTGCTCCTGCTGCACCCAGTGCCCGGCCCCGTCCACCAGATGCGTCCCCAGCATCCGGGTGCACACCGTCTTCTGCATGCGCTCCAGCGCCCCCGGGTTTTGATACACGCCCCAGTCGCTTTTCCCGCCGATGAACATGGATGGTACGTCGATCGTGCGGCCGGAAAACAGCTGCTGCTCCGCGGTGAACCGCCCGCTCGATCCGGTACGGTAGCCTTCGAGGCCGCCCTGGAATCCCGTTCTGCCGTACTCCGTGCTGTAGACGCGGAGCTCGGCGTCGGGCAGCCATTTGCACGCCGCGATCTCGGCGGCCGTCGGCATCTCCGCCGCGACAGTCTCGGCCATCCCCTTGTCGAGATCCATCACGTAGTAGCGCGGCAGCTTCGCCCACTCACTCGCGGTCCTCGCCGCCAGCGGGGCCGGCTTGTTCTGTTTCCAGTCGGCGCTTTTCATGTGGTAGTAGGCGCGCAGGAACGCGTGGATCCCCTGCGTCGCGTGCCACATGTTCTGGTTCGCTTCGCGTGTCGTGTAGTAGCGCTGGTAGTGCTTGCGCGGCGGCGACAGCGCCGCGAGCTCGTCGTAGATGGTGTCAGCCGGCGCGTTCGCCGCGGCGCCCGGCGCCGCATCCGCGGTGTTGAACGGCAACGCCGGCGGGCCGCCGAAAGGCGCGCTCATCATGACGACCGACCGGAAGACGTCGGGCCGCACGACGGCGCACCAGCCGGCGAGCGGCGAGCCCTGATCGTGGCCGATGACGGCGGCGACGGATCGGTGTCCGAACGCAGAGACCAGCCCCAGCATGTCGCGGACCTGGTTGAGCGAACGGAACGGCGCGAGATCGTCGTCGTACCCGACGTCCGTGCCCGACGTTCGTCCGTACCCTCGCACGTCGGGGGCGATCACGTGATAGCCGGCGGCGGCGATCGGCCGCATCACTTTTCTCCAGCTGTAGGCGAGCTCCGGGAACCCGTGGAGGAGCAGGACGGCGGGCCGGTCCTTGTCTTCGAAGCCCGCCTCGAGCACGTGCATCCTGAGGCCATTGATGTTGTTGACGAAGCGGGAGCGTATGCCGGGAGGGAGAACCGCGGGGCTGTAAGCCGCAACCTCGGTCGCCTGCGCTGCGGCACCCACCTTCCTGGCCATCGCGGCGGGCGCCAGGACGGCGACGAGACCTTGCATCAGCCGGCGACGCGTCAGGGCGCCGCCGTTCGGAAACGAAACGAGATCAATTGTTGCTTTCTGCACGGCTTCGTCTCCTCAGAATCGGGTAATCGACTAATCTGGTAATCGGGGAACTGGATTGGGTAATTGAGCAATCCGATTACCCGATTACCAGATTATCCAATTACCAGATTCTGCTTTGCTAGTCGTGCAGCGCGGACGCAAGCTGCCGGAGGAAAAGCCCGACGTCGGTCACGATCCCGATCGTCTGCGACGAGCCGCGGTCCGCGAGCTTGGTGACGACCGCCGGGTTGATGTCCACGCACACGAGCCGCACCCACGCCGGCAGCAGGTTCCCCACGCCGATCCCGTGCAGCATCGTCGACAGCACGAGCACGAGCTTCACGCCCTGCAGCGCCTCGGCGTAGCGGTCCTGCGCCTCGACGAGGTTCATCACCGTGTCGGGCAGCGGACCATCGTCGCGAATGCTGCCCGCGAGCACGTAGTCGACTTTCCGCTTGATGCACTCGAACATGACGCCGGATGTCAGCACGCCGCTCTCGACCGCCGGGCGGAGTCCGCCGGCGCGATACACCGCGTTGATGGCGCGCATGTGATGGCGGTGGCCGCCTTCGATGGCCCGTCCGCTCTCCATGTCCACGCCGAGCGACGTGCCGTACAGCGCCTGCTCGACGTCGTGCACGGCGAGAGCGTTGCCCGCGAGCATCACGTCGACGTAGCCCTTCCGGATGAGATCGCAGAAGTACGCGCCGCCGCCCGTGTGGACGACGACCGGACCGGCGACGAAGGCGATGCGCTCGCCGGCCTGCCGCGCCGCCCGCATCATCACCGCGATGCGCGACACGCCGACCTCGACGCGGCGCTCCGACGAAATCTCGTTCGTCATGAACGCGAAGCCCAGCCGGTCGCGTGCCTGGAACTCCGGGACGATCTTCACGCCCTGGATCCCGCAGACCACGGCGTCTCCGGCACGAATCTCCCGCAGCTTGCGGCAGATCGCGCGTGCCTCCGCGACGACGATGACGGCGTCCATGCGCTGGCGCTCGACTGCAACCCATTGCCCGGCGATCCGCACGGACGTCTGATGGTTCGTCGTCGAGTAGAAGTCTTCCGGCGCGCACCCGTCGCGATCGGCGGGGACGAGATGCGCGTCCTCGGCCCGGGCGACGCGGCCGCCCAGCGCCACCAGCTCCTCGAGGAGGTTGCTCAGCACGTCGGCGCCCTTCGCCGTGACGCGCATCGACACGTACGACGGTTCGTCGTTCGTGCGCCCGATCCGGAACGCGAGCACATCGAACGACGCGTCGTGCCGGACAACGGTGTCCCACATCGCGCTCAGAAGCTGCGAGTCGATGAGGTGCCCTTCGGCTTCGACGACTTCGGTGACGGTTTCTTCCGATCCCATGCAGCCTCTCGAAAAACAAGAAAGGCCATCACCCGGTTCCGGATGATGGCCTGACGGATCCCGTGCGGTCGTGGCTATCTCACCTTAGTGGCCCGCCGCGTAATTCCGGCGGCATTCGGCCGCCGATGCATCCCGTCCCGCGGCGTTGCTCGTCGGTCGAATACTCCCGGTATTGTCCCTCCTCGCGCCTTGCGGGGCGGGCGGGGTCCCCAGCGCGGCAGCCGCGCTGGGGGCCCCGGGCGCCTGGGCGCCCTCGGTGCGTCGCCGTAATTACGCGACGGACCACTTAGGAGCGTGTTCACGTTTCTCGGACACTAATGCGTCATGGCGTAGAGCACGATGTTCACGCCGACCGCGTAGCCGTTGGGTGAAAAACGGTCGAAGTATTCCTTGCTCTCGCCTTCGCGCTCCCACGTGTCCGGAATGTCGGTGTTGTGCGCCATCACGACCAGGAGCCGGCCGCGCTCGTCGGCGATGCCTCGGAAGTTGACCTGCGCACTGTCCGATCCGCGCTCGGACACACTGCCCGTCTGCACCCAGAAGCGGATGTTCGAGACCTGCTCGACTGCCTTGACGTCGTAGAGCGTGTGCATCACCGCATGATCGGGCGGGATGTCGATGATCGGGTACTTGTGCGGCGGGAGGACCCGGCTGATCTCGGACTCCCATTGAGCCCACGCTGGCGTACCCCAGAAGTCGTCGACGATGAGGAATCCGCCCTTCAGCAGATAGGCCCGGAGGTCCTCGACCTCCTCATCGCTGAACCGGACGACGCCGACATCTTCCATGTGCAGGATGGGGCAGTGGTACAGCAGCGGATCGGTGATGCGCACGACCACGTAGTCCGGTTGACCCGTCTTATCGAGCCTGACACGCACATTCGTCAGCTCGGCCAGGCGGACGGAGAAGTTGTTGTCGGCGCCGGGAAAATCGGTGTCCCAGCCGCTGCCGCCTGCTTCGCGGCGGTCGGCCGTGAAATAGCCGCGGCAGAAGTTGAACGAGCCGTCGAAGTTGGCCGGCGTGGCCCACTTTGGAGGCTCGCGCCGGAAGCGACCATATCCGCCCTCGCCGCCCACCCAGATGCGCGGGCGCCCCTCCTGATTCTGCCCGAGTTCGGCGAACGCGGCGGTGGCCATCGCAATGGTCACCGCGGCGATCAGTGCAGTCAAGAGGCGGCAGCTCAGTGAAGTCACGTCAGTGCGTCATCGCGTAGAGAATGATGTTCACGCCGACGGCGTAGCCATCGGGTGAGAAACGATCGAAGTACTGCTGGTTTTCGCCTTCCCGCTCCCACGTGTCGGAAATGTCGGTGTTGTGCGTCATGACGACCATCAGGCGGCCGCGCTCGTCCTGAATGGCGCGAAAGTCGGCGTACGGGCTGTCCGGGCCGCGCTCCGACGTGCTCCCGCCGCTGCGCGACCAGAAGTTGATCGACGACACCTGCGGGATCGCCTTGACGTCGTACAGCGAGTGCATGATCGTGTGATTCGGCGGGATGTCGAAGATCGGGTATTTGTACGGCGGCAAGACCCGGCCGATTTCGTACGCCCACTGCTCCCACGCCTTCGTGCCCCAGAAGTCGTCGACGTAGAGAAAGCCGCCCTTCACCAGGTAATTCCGCAGAGCCTCGACCTCGTCCTCGCTGAAACGGGCCGTGCCGACATCCTCCATGAACAGGATCGGGCAGCGGTACAGGAGCGGATCGGTGAGGCGGATCACGACGTTGTCGGGCTGGTTGTCCTTGCCGAACTTCACTTTGACGAAGGTGAGCTCCGCCAGCCGCACGGAGAAATTGTTGTCGGCCCCGGGATAGTCGGTCCACCAGCCCATGCCGCCGGCTTCCGGGCGGTCGCTGGTGTAGAACCCGCGGCAGTAGTTGAACTGGCCGTCGAAGTCGGCGCGGCTCGCCCACTTCGGCGGCTCGCGCCGGAAGCCGCCGAACCCGCCGTTACCGCCCACCCAGATGCGCGGGCGTCCCTGCCCCTCCTGATCGGGGCCGAGCCCGGCGACCGCGGACGCGGCCATCGCGACCGTCACGGCGGCAATCAAGGCGGTGAGAAGGCGACGGTAGCTCAGTGACCTCAAGGGGGCCTGTTGGCCCTCATGATAACCGGGCGGGAGACGCTTGGCCAGCAGACCGTGAAAAGCACGCCACCGTGCTTGGCGTGAAGAGCACCCTACCGTGCTCTGGGTGAAAAGCAGTCTATCGTGCTCCGCGTGAAAGCACCCTGCTATGCTCTCGGTGAAGTTACGAGCCGCCGCCGATTTGGAGCCCGACGCTGCCTACCGCTCCGTGCAGACGATTGTCGTTGCGACCCTCGCCCCCGGTGAATCGATAACCGGCGCCGCCGGTGAGGCGCATGCGCTTCGAGAGCCGCACCAGCAGGCCGACCTCGGGCTCCGCGACGAAAAACTCCTCGCGGAACCGGATGCGGCTGTCCACGAGGCGCGAACGGTTCAGATCATCCTGATTGATTCTCCCGAGGGATCTGCGGTCGCCGTCCGACATCTTCAGAATGTCCGAGAGGCTGCTCGACAGTGTCGCGCGGCCGCCGCCGACGAGGCCTCTGGCGCTGAAGCCGAATCGCTCGTCGGTTCGCGCCAGCCACTGCACGATCAGGCCGCCGTACGCCATCTCTCGATCGCTCGACTGATTGGCCAGCCAGTAGCCACCGCCGCCGATGAAGATCTTGTCGCCGGTCAGCACCCCGGCGTACCCGCCGGCGAGCTCGGACGTTTTGCCGTCCACCTCGGTGATCTTGAAATCCGGCGCGACGAGAAAGCCGCTGTGCACGCGCTCCACAATCATCGGTCCCTGGCTCGGCGTGGTCTGGGCGGTCGCCGCGATCGGCAGAAGGCAGACCACCAGGCACGTGATGCACGCGCGGGTCACTGTTCGCCTCGCAGGCTCACGTTGAGCGGCGTCGTCTCGCCGCGGCGCACCTCCACCTGGGTGACGTACGTCCGATAGCCGGCCTTGCGGACTTCGACTGTATGCGAACCCTCAGCGACTTCGACGACGAGGCGGTCCTGCCCGCCGGGACCACGCCAATTGTCGCCGTCGATCGATACCTCGGCGTCGGCAGGCTGTACCCGGATCGAGAGCGCGCCGTACGCCGACGCCGCTTGCCCGCCTCGCGGTGAAGGATTGTCAGGTCCCTGCTGAGGAGGTGGCGGCGGCACCCGCCGTCCGGCCGGTCCGCGTCCCATGGGCGGCTGCCGCATCGGCGGCTGCTGCGCCGGCGGTTGCGCGCCGCCCTGCGCCGGCGGCGGATTCAAAGGCTGAGGACGCGCCTCCGGCTGTTCGCCCGCCGCGAGGCGCTCCATCGTGTACCTGATTTTGAAGGTGTTGTCCGGCGTCAGGTAGACCTTCTGCCGCACCGTTCGATGGCCGTCGAGATACAGCTCGATCTCGTGCTCGCCCGGCTCGACGCGCAGCCGCTGAAACGCCCCGTCGAAGTCGTCGACGACGCCCGCGTAATAGCCGTCGACGTAGACTTCGGCTTCCTTCGGCTTCACGTCGAAACGGACGGAAGCCTCGTCGTAACCGTAGTAGCGATAGGGCAACGGATATGGCCGCCAGGGGTACTGGTAGCCGTACCACGGGTCGCCGTACCAGAACGGGTCGTAATAAGGGTAGTAGCCGGAGACGAGGACAACGCGGCTGCCAAATCCGCGGCGGCGGAAGCCCTGCGCCTCGGTCGTCGTCGCCGAGCCGACGAGCACGACGAACGCAAGGGCGAAAAACAGAAGGAGACGTTTATGTGCTGACACGTGAGGCATCCTCGATCGGGCGGACGTGGCACTCAGGCAGGAGCAATGACAATGCCACCGATGCTTCTGTCGTGCCGTTCCGCTATCTATCGCCAGACATTCAGGTTGTTCGACCAGCTCAACGTGCCACGGTCCGGCCGCAGCGTCGTCAGCGGACGACACATCCTGTCTGAGGACGAGGACACCTCGGAAAGTCTGAAGTTTGAAGTTTGAAGTTTGAAGTCTGCTCAGCCTTCAGCCTTCAGACTTCCTACTTCAGACTTCCTACTTCAGACTTCCTACTTCAGACTTACTGTAGCTTCCCCCCCGGATTGAAGCGTCCAGAAGTTCGATGGGATGGCGGATCGGCCACGGGCGTCCGAGGCGCGCGGCGGCGGCCGACAGCTGCAGGGTGCAGCCGGGATTCGCGGTGGCGACGAGGTCCGGTTGCGTGGCGTCGATGAAACCGGCCTTGCGGTCGCCGAGCTGCCGGGCCGTATCGGGTTCGACGAGATTGAAGATGCCGGCGCTGCCGCAGCAGATGTCCTGCTCGGCGAATGGCAGGAGCTCGATGCCGGGGATCGATCGCAGGAGATCCCTCGGCTGCTGCCGGACGCCCTGGGCGTGCGCCAGATGGCAGGCGTCGTGATACGCCACCCTCAGTGCGAGCGGATGCCGCGGCGCTCTGGGCGCGCCGAGCTCCGCCACGATCTCGGTGACGTCGCTCACGCGTGCCGAAAATGCGCGCGCGCGTTCGGCCCACTCGCGATCGTCGGCCAGCAGCTGCCGGTACTCTTTCATCGAGGAGCCGCATCCCGCCGCGTTGACCGCGATCCGGTCCACACCCGCGCGGTCGAAGGCGCCGATGGTGCGACGCGCGAAGGCGCGCGCCTCCTTCAGCCGCCCCGCATGCAGCGCGAGCGCGCCGCAGCAGCCCTGATCGGCGGGCGCGACCACGTCGCATCCTTCGGCGGCCATCACGTGGACGGTTGCTTCGTTCACGCGCGGAAACACGAGGCGCTGCACGCATCCGGTCAGCAGGCCGACCGTCAGACGCCGTGCGCCGACAGCCGGCGTCCGCTCGGGGACGGCGGCGAAGAGCGACCGCCACGTCACGTCCGGCGCGAGCGAGAGCATCGCGCGCAGCCGGAGCGCGAGGCGATCGCTCGGCTGAAGCCTTCGCGCTCCGGGTGCTTGTAGGGCGAGCCTTTCAGGTTCGCCGTGACGACCCTGAAAGGGTCGGCCTGCATCTGTTGGCGTCCCGCGTCGAGCGATTCGGCGACCCGGAAAGTGTCGCCCTACAGATCGAATCAAGGCGAGCGGCAAGAGCGCCACGCGCAGCCGTCGAGGATACGGAAAGATCGCGAAGATCGCGCTGCGGAACAGGCGATCGCGGAGCGACCGCGGATAGCGCCGCTCGATCTGGCCGCGCGTGGCCTCGATGAGCGGGGCGTACTGCACGCCGGACGGACACGCTGTCACGCATGCCATGCAGCCCAGACAGGCGTCGAAATGATTGACGAACGACGGCGTCATCCCGGTCCGCCCTTCGAGACCGGCCTTCATCAGATAGATTCGGCCGCGCGGCGAATCCATCTCCTCGCCCCACAGGACGTAGGTGGGGCACGTCGGCAGACAGAAGCCGCAATGCACGCATTTGTCGATGAGCGCCGGATCCGGCGCGTGGTCGGCGTCGAATGCATCTGTCACAGTTCGTCTCTCATAACGTGCAAGGCGACCCTGAAAGCGTCGCCCGACGTATGCTCTCGTGAACCACACGTGTTACGTCTTGAACCCGACTACATTTTGCAAGCGCCTATAACGGTCCTCGCCCGGCGTTGAGAACGCCGTTCGGATCGAACGCTTGCTTCAACGATCCGAAGAGACTCTGGCGATCGCCCTGCGGCCCCCAGACGTCCACGAGCGTCTTGAGCACCGCGGAGCCGCGCACGATCACGACGTTGCCGAAGGCCGCCGTCTCACGGAGCTGTCCGATGATCCGCGCCTGCGCCGGCTCGTCGGCGTCGATGCGAATGAGCCCGGCGCCCACGCCCGCGCGACCGATCACTTCGATGGAGGGCGAGGCTTTCGGCCCGGCCGCTGCCGCTCGCCGGACGGGCCTGTCCTGAGCGACGCGCTCATCCTTCGACGGGCTCAGGATGAGCGGCGCGTCGAAGGGCTCGCGCTCCATCAGATCCGAACGCTCACGCTCCGTCGCCATAGCCGGCTCCACGATCCGCTCGAGCTCGTTGAGAGCGGCGGCGATGTCGGCCGGCAGCCAGCTCGCGCGTACGATCGCGCCGTCCGCATCCCACAGCCGCGTCGCGTGCTCGCGCCACAACGCGCGTTCTCGGTCGCCGTCGACGATCGTGGCGGGGCACTTCTGTAGAGGCGCCAGCGCCTTCGCCTGGTCGATCTGCGCATCGACAACATTGGGGAGCGATGCAAAGCGCAGTATCACGGCACCCCTAAAGGGGCGCCCCACCTCCGTCCTAGAGGGGCGCCCTACATCCGTCCTGAAGGGGCGCCCTGCCTCGGTGGTCGTATTCGTGGCAGCCACTTCGAACGCGATGGGCTCGATCTGGCTTGCCATCACGGTGCGGACGACCTGCGCGAGCGAGGCGACGTCCGGCACATCGAGCGTCAATGTTTTCGACGCAGCCGGCAGCGGAGTGAGCTTGAACGTCGCGCTGACGAAGGCGGCGAGACTGCCGAAGGAGCCCGCCACGAGCTTCGACAGGTCGTAGCCGGCGACGTTCTTCACCACCTGACCGCCGGCCTTCGAGATAACGCCGTCGGTGGTCGCGAGCTGAATGCCGATCACGAGGTCGCGCGGCGTGCCGTACCGGTGGCGCAAGGGACCGCTGTCGTTCGTCGCCAGGATGCCGCCGATGGTGGCGTGCTCGGCGAACGGCGGATCGAGCGGCAGCCACTGGCCGTGTCGCGCGAGCGTGTGATTCACGTCGTGCAGCGTCGCGCCCGCCTCGATGACGGCAGTCAGGTCGCCGTGCTGATGGGCGAGCACCCGATTCAACCGTCGCATGTCGAGGAGGACGTCGATGTGTCCGGCCGTGCGGCCCCAGTCGCTCTTCGTCCCGGCGCCGCGGATGACGACCGACTGCCGCTCCTCGGACGCGTGCCTCAGCGCCGCGGCGACGTCGGCGGCCGTCGCCGGCTCGATGACCTCGGTCACATGCGCTCGGCGTGGCCGGCCTCTTCGACCGGATGGCGGCGATACGGACCGGGCACCTCGCCGCACAATCGCGGCGTGGGAAAGATCTTGCCGGGGTTGCAGAGGCCGCGCGGATCGAACACGGCCCGGACGCGCTGCATCAGCGCGAGGTCGTCCGCCGTGAACATCGCCGGCATGTACTGGGACTTGTCGGCGCCGATGCCGTGCTCGCCCGTGAGCGAGCCGCCGGCGTCCATGCAGTAGGTAAGGATCTCCGCCGCGACCTCGACGGCTTTGTCCGCCTGGCCGGGAATCTTCTCGTCGTAGCAGATGAGCGGATGCAGGTTGCCGTCGCCGGCGTGAAACACATTGCCGATGCGAAGCCCGGACCTCTGTTCGAGCCGCCGGATGCGATTCAGCACCTCGGGCAGCCGCGTGCGCGGCACGACGCCGTCCTGCACGTAATAGTTGGGCGAGACCCGCCCCATGGCGGCGAACGCCGCCTTCCGTCCTCTCCAGATGCGCGCGCGATGCTCGTCGGTTTCGGCCACGTCGATCGTCGCGGCGCCATGCCGGCGGCAGATCTGCACGACGATGTCGAAGAGCGCGGACACTTCGGCGGCAGGACCATCGAGCTCGACGATGAGGATCGTGTCCGCGTCGGGGAAGTTCGGGTGCACCGCGGCTTCGGCGGCACGGATGGCGAGCGAGTCCATCATTTCGACCGCCGCCGGTATGATCCCCGCGGCGATGATGTCGGAGACGACCGCGCCGCCTGCGTCGATGGTGTCGAAGGCGGCGAGCAGCGTCTGCACCGTTTCGGGGCGCCGCAGAATCCTGACAGTGACGCTCGTCACGAGGGCGAGCGTCCCTTCCGATCCGACCAGCAGCCCGAGCAGATCGGGTCCGGGCGTGTCGGCGAGCGTGCCACCGAGGTGCACGAGCTCGCCGTCCGGCAGAACCGCCTCCACGCCGAGCACGTGATGCACCGTGAACCCGTACTTCAGGCAATGCGCGCCGCCGGAGTTTTCCGCGACGTTGCCGCCGATCGAGCACACCTGCTGGCTGGACGGATCCGGCGCGTAGTAGTAGCCGAAGGGGGCGACCTGCCGCGTGATCTCGAGGTTCGTCACGCCGGGCTCGACCGTCAAGCGCTGGTTCGGAATGTCGACGTGCAGCACCCGATTGAGGCGCGAGAGCGCGATGACGATGCCGCCCGGCACGGGCAGCGCGCCGCCGGACAGTCCGGTGCCGTGGCCGCGCGCGACGAACGGCACGCCTTCGCGGCTGCAGAGCCGGACGATCGCCTGAACCTCCGCCGCTGAGGCGGGCAGCACCACGCCGGCCGGCGACGCGCGGAGATGGGGGAGCGCGTCGCATTCGTACGTCAGCAGATCGAGAGCGTCCGAGAGGACACCGGCGTCGCCGGAAATCCGCCGCAGCTCCGCGAGAAACGCGCGATCCATTTGTGTGGAGCCAGTATAATCCGCACATCGAATGGCACGGCTGAAGCCGCGCCCT
>QHWJ01000084.1 GCA_003222535.1 Acidobacteriota bacterium
CCGCTTCAGCGGTGCCGCACCACGTGGAGGGGTGATGGGGAAGCGTAAAATCTCCCGCCGACAGTTTCTCGAAGGCACCGGCACGGTGCTCACTGTCGCGGCCGCCGCGCCGGCACTTCGCGCGCAGCGACCGGCGGCCAATCCCGTGCCTCGCACGGCGATCGCGCTCACCCTCAACGGCACGGCGCGGCGGCTCGACGTGGACGATCGGTGGACACTGGTCGAAGCGCTGCGCGATCACCTGGGGTCGACCGGCACGAAGATCGGCTGCG
>QHWJ01000410.1 GCA_003222535.1 Acidobacteriota bacterium
CTCCGGCCGACGAACGGCGTCACGCGTCCGCGCACACCGAATGGCGCGCGCGCGGGTCCGGTGAGCTCGTACACGCCGCCGGTGAATTGCGCGTCAGCGGCCGGCACGATGTCGAACCAGCGCTCGAGGAGAGTCGCCCCCGCCTGACTCGCCACCACCGCGCTTGGCGCCGCCGTGCCCAGCAGGGAACGGACGGTGCCGAAGAGGTCGCGACGGCTGTCCTCGTCGATCGCGATCGTCTCGCCCACCACGCCGACGAGGGAGTCGCGCACGTGGATCGCCTGCGTGACGGCGGCATCGGACGCCCCGCCCGTCGCGAGCGCTCGCCGCACTGCGCTCGCCGCAAGTGCGGCGCGTCGCGGCGCCTGCTCGGCGGTGTCGCGCCCGAACACCGCGAGCATGTGGCCTTCGCCGACCTCCTCCACCATGCCGCCGAACATGGCCACCTTCTCGGCGATCATTCCGAGGATTTGACTCACCTGGGGTGGGGGCGCGGCCACCACGGCGCCGAGCGCGGCGATGGGACGGGTTTCGCGGTGGACGGTAAGAGGGAGCGTGGCGACGCTCGCGGCGGGCATGCGCGCCGAGTCAGCGGCCGCCGCCGGCTCACGCGCCCGGGTGACGTGGAGACGCCGCGACGGCGGGGGTTCGCGAAGGCCGTGGCGCTCCATCCGATAGCGCAAGGTGTTGCGCGGGATGCGAAGTCGCGCGGCGGCCCGCGAGAGATTCCAGCCAGTTGCCTCGAGCGCCTCGAGCAGGCCAGCGCGCTCGGGTGTCGGCGGCGGTTCCTCCTCCGGCCGCTCATCGGTCGCCGCCGCGGCGCGCCCCGACATCAGTGCGGGAAGATCGAGGTCCGGCGCCGAGATTAGCGGCACGTCGCTCAGCAGCGCGGCGCGTTCGACGACGTTGCCGAGCTCGCGAACGTTTCCCGGCCAGCTGTAGGCGGTGAGTGCGCGGCGCGCGTCGTCGGCGAAGCGCTTCTGCCCGAGACGATAGTCCGCGCACGTCGCGGCGAGAAAATGCTCCGCGAGCAACAAGACGTCGCCGCCGCGCTCGCGGAGCGGCGGTAATCGCAACGTGAACACGGCGACTCGATGGTAGAGCTCCGGACGGAAGCGTCCGGCGCGCACCAACGTTTGAAGATCTTCGGCGGTGGCGGAGACGATGGAGACGTCGACCGCGATGTTCCGCGTGCTTCCGAGACGCCGTACGGAGCGCTCCTCGATGACCTTGAGCAGCTTCGTCTGCAGCGGCAACGGAAGGTAGCCGAGCTCGTCGAGAAACAGCGTGCCGCCGTGCGCGGTCTCGAACAGCCCGGGCTTCGCCTGCCGTGCATCGGTGAACGTCCCTCGCTCGAATCCGAACATCTCCGATTCGAGAAGCGTCTCGGGGATGGCGGCGCAGTTCACGTCGACGAACGGACCGCCGCGACGCGGGCCGGCCTGGTGCATCGCCCGCGCGAACAACCCCTTCCCGGTGCCCGTCTCGCCCTGAATCAGCACCGGCGGCATGCGGTGCCCCTCCGGCGCTCGATTCGCCAGCCGTGCGATCTCGCGGCACACGGACCGGAAGGTGGGACTCTCTCCGACGACGCCGGCGACCTCCGTCATACGGCGGATCGTACGTCGGGCGCCCGACGGGGTCAACGAGCGCTCAACTTCGACACCGCCACTGCTCAAACCACGGAGTGAGCAGCGTAAGTCCGCGGTTTCCCGCGATTCCGGTGTGGCAGCGGGCTTGCCCTCTAAGGGATTCCTGGCTGAATTCAAAGAAAGAAGGAGTTCCCGCGATGACGCAAGTTACTAGGAAAAGTCTCGTTGTCCTGGCCATGCTCGCTGGAAATCTGTTGCCTGTTTCGGCTCATGCACGATCGACGCTGGTTGTGCCAGCGCAGTTCCCGACGATCCAATCCGCGGTGGATTTCGCCGCCCCCGGGGACACGATCAAGGTGCTTCCCGGAACCTATGCGGAACAGGTCCTCATCGATAAAGAGCTGACGCTCAAGGGCGCAGGGGCCAGCAAGACGATCATTCAGGCACCGCCGACACTCATGCCCCATGCAGAGGACCCTGTGGACCGGGCCGGACGCCCGACAACCGAAATTGTTCTCGTGACGAACGGGGCTGACGTCGCGATGTCCGGATTCACGGTGACGGGTCCAGTATCCGGGATGTGTGATCCCCTGAGGCCGCGCCGAGTGTTACGTCGAATCGCCGGTATTCGAGTGATAAATGGAGCCACGCTCGACCTGCGCGATTCACGCGTGACAGGGATCCGGGAGAATCCGCTCGGTCTTTGCAACAACGGCAACGGGATCGGGGTTGGCCTCACCACGATCAACTTCGCGGGAGGTTCAGTCGGACATGCAACGATCAAGAACGTCAGGGTTGACGATTATCAGGAGGATGGGATTTTCGTTTCAGGGCCCGGGTCAACAGCAACCATTTCAGAGAATGTGGTGACAGGACAGGGCCCTTCACCGTTGCAAGAGCATCTTGGTATCGTCATTGTTGATCGCGCAGTAGCCACGGTGACCCGCAACACAATCAGCGGACATCTCTGCAACGTCCCAAACGAGTGCGGCCCCGACTTTTTCAGTCAAATCCAGAGCTATGGAATTGCCGCGTATGGTGTCGATCCCGGCTCCGGCCCTGGTCCCGGCACGGTGATCTCGGAAAACAACGTGGTCAATAACGACGTAGGCATCCTGGTGGCGGACGGCGTCGGCTGCTGCACAGTCAGCGAGAACACCGTCACGAATAACCGATTCATGGGTGTCGTCTTCTTCGACGGGAGTTTCACGACCTCCGAGAATGTGATTACGGGAGGAGACGTTGGCATCCAGGTTATCGCCGCCACCGTCGATACCGTTGCCGTCCTTCATGAGGATGTCATCACCGGTACATCGATCGCCCCGGTCCAAGAACTTTCCTGCTGTGGTGTGACGGCGACCGCCATCGTTCAGACCAAATGACAGTGCTCCTGCGGCGTGGACGAAGCTGCTGCGACAACGAGCTCGGTACGCGCATTCGGGCGGCGCATAGGGCTCAGGTCGATGAGCTCTCCAGAAACATCAACGACAGTATGCGGCAGCTCGATCACCGCGAACGTCCCTGGAACTTAACTGTAAGCCCTGCGAGGGTAAGGAAATCATTCTCGGGGATACAGCAGACGGCGCAGACGTGCGCGCCGGGGAGGAGGCTTTATGCGACGGCGTAAAGCGTTCACAGCGATAACTCGGGTTCTCTTCGTGCTAGCTGATATGGAAGGACCAGCCGTCAAGTGGTTTGTGACGGCACCTTCGATCTCTTGGTCGATGCTAACGTCCGAGTATCTCTCGGGTCGGCATGGACGATTTCCCGAGGACGCCGGCGCGCGGCTGACGATGGAGCGGCTTCGACGACGAATCAGG
>QHWJ01000411.1 GCA_003222535.1 Acidobacteriota bacterium
ACCTTCTGGGAGCACCCGTGGCCGACGACGGTGATTCGCTGCCGTCGCGCCGTCAATCCGCCGGAGCACCACCAGCGGCGCACGGCCGAGCGCCTGAAGGCGGAGTACCACGAGCTCGACACCGGCCACTACCCGATGCTGAGCGAGCCGGAGGCGCTCACGCGCCTGCTCCTGAACTAGCGCTTCCGCCGCAGAACGCTCGAATCTCGCGCGCGCGCCAATCAGCTAAAGTGTTGACCGACCGGCCACCGGGGCGGCCCGAGCTGGGAGGCGGAATAGCGCGAGCGCGAGAAGCGATCGACAAGCCGACCAGCAGCAAGCGGCCCGGTTCCGTGCCATGACACCGCGTCACGCTCGGATCGAAATCTCGCGCGAGCAGATCGCTGACTTCTGCCGTCGCCATCACATCCGGTGGCTCGCCCTGTTCGGCTCCGTACTCCGTGACGACTTCCGGCCCGATGGCGATGTCGACGCGCTGGTCGAGTTCGAGCCAAACCAGCGCGACACCTACTTTACACTGGCGCAGGTGGAGGAGGATCTGTCGGGACTTCTGGGGAGTCGACCTCCACATGCCGAAGACTCGTCAGCCGCCCGGAGTGGGCACGTCGAACCCCACGCTGCGCGCATCGACGCGCGCACGAGTCGCGCGCGTCTCGCCGCGTACCAGGCCGATCGCCTCGAGAAGTGCGTCGCTTTGGATCTCTTCGCCGCCCCTCTGGTACGTCAGGTGCCCTGTAAGCACGAACGCCTCGCGGAGTTGCGCGTACGAGAAGCCGTCGGCGGCCGTGCTCGCCGCCGCGAGGGCGCTCTCGTCGAGGGAGTCGACGGCGAGCCGGCGCAGATACTCGCGGCGAAGCGTCTCGTCAGGCGGCCGACATGCGACGACTCGATCGAATCTGCCGGGGCGGCGGACAATCGCCGCATCGATGACGGTTGGATCGTTCGCGGTACCGACGACGAGTACGCCATCGCGGCTGCCGAGGCCGTCCAGACAGTTGAGCAAGTGCTGGAGCGTGACCTTTGTGAGATTGTCGCGGCGGCCCGATCGTTGGCCGTAGAGGCGGTCAAGGTCTTCAAAGATCACGAGCGACGGCGCCGTACGTCCGGCGGACTCGAACAAGTACGTGAGATCCCCGTTGTTGAGTCTCGGATTCGAAAAGTTGAGTGCGTACGCCGTGATCGCCGGATGCGAGGCCATCACGCGGACGATGCTGGTCTTGCCGTTGCCCGGTGGACCATATAGGAAATATCCGCGGCGGAAGGGCAGCCTATGCCGCCGAAACCAGATCTCGCGCGCGAGAAAGCCTTCGAAGTCCTCGCGGAGCAGGCGAGTTGCCGTCGGATCGAGCACGACGCTCTGCCAGTCATAGCCGTCCTCGGGCAATGCGAGGTCCGCGCCGCCGATCACCCGGACGACACGACGACCATTGCCGAGGACCGGCCGCAGGAGCCTGAGCGCGCTCACCATCTCGTCACGGCGGGCGATGAGCCATTCGCGCGTTTCGCTCACCAGGCCGTGCTGGTAGGAGACGTACGGTATTCGCACTGCCACCAATGGGTGTGCGAGACCGCGGAGCCACACCGCGACCGGCATCTCTTTCCAGTGCGGATCCCACGCCAGCTCGCGTGCCGTGACCAACGCGCGCCGGTCACGCGAGAGCTCAAGCAGGATCCGCGGGCTGGCGTTGTCCGGAAGCGCCCACCGTTCGACGAGCGGGCTAAGCGGGTGGCTGCGCTCGAGGCATTGCCGGTCGAGCGGGGCGCCCTCGAGCAGGTCCTCGAGCACGACCTCGGCGAACGGTACGTCGAGCTCGAAGGTCACCGTGTCGACCGGGGAGGCGCTGAGGACCGAATCGATCCACGGCCGATACGGATCCAGGAAGTGCGCCATCCCGACGACGGCTGGCGGAAAGCGAACGATCGTTTCGAGCATGTTCTCCTCTTTCGCGCGCTCATCGCGCGTCTCGGGCATCGCGGTCGCGCTGTTCATGGCCGGCCTCCGCGGCAGTCGACAGGGATGATGCCGTTCGTCAGATAGCGGCCACCGATCCGCTCGAGGTTGACGGTCACCGTCTCGCGGCCGGCCTCAGCCGACGTAGGGAAGGCCTGCGGACGGAGCGCCTGCCACACCAGCGCGACCGCGATGAGGATCACGAAACACCGTGTGAGGCGATCGGGCGCTGCGCGGGTCTCGACCGTCATCGAGCGGATGAGCACGAGTTGCTCCGGGTTCATTCCGATCGCTCCGGGGCGTCGGCAGGCGCTTCGGCCTTGAAGGGACACACGATCCCGGCCGCGAAGAGGCGGTCCACAAAGCCGTCGACGGCCTGCCCGATGTCCCAGAGGAGCTTCGCCTCCGCGCCGGTGGGCGGGTCCTTCGGCGACAGCTGGTAGATCTCGAATGCCCCGGTCAAGGGCCCCCGCGGCTGCGCCCGGTGGGACGGCTCGTCCCAGAGGTCGACCTGAAACTGGCAGTCGCCGTAATCCCAGTGATCGCGCTCCGGATCGACGACGTCGAGCGTCAGACGGTACCGCTTGCTGGACATCTTCTTCATGGTCTTCATGCGAACGAACATGGCGCCCTCCGTTACTGCCTGAATCCCTGTCGCTGCC
Organism: Acidobacteriota bacterium; assembly: GCA_003222535.1. Classification (GTDB taxonomy): domain Bacteria; phylum Acidobacteriota; class Vicinamibacteria; order Vicinamibacterales; family CAVVIG01; genus QHWJ01. The sequence continues at coordinate 2,614 of QHWJ01000411.1, forward strand.
TACTCCCGCGGGGTTCCCGTATCGCGCGCCCAGGGTACGGCTGCGCTGCGCGATCTAACGCCACAGCTTCTGCGGGACCGGATTGCCCGCGGCCCGGCGATCCACTATGGTTCAGGGGTCATGCCCGGAGAGCGCCGGCGGGATCGCCAGGCGGTGCGCCTGCTCAGCATCTTCTTGTTGCTGCTGCAGGGTGGCCGGCTGACTGTCCACGAGCTGGCGGCGCGATTCAAGACACGGCGCGAGACGATCTACCGCGATCTGCGGACGCTGGGCGACGTCGGGATCCCGATCGAGGGTGACGAGTCGGGGCGGTTGAGCCGTCCGCGCCTGGGTGCCGACTACCGGTTGCGCTTCGCGCCTGTCCCGCTGACGCGCCAGGAGATCGCGGCGCTGGCGTGGGCCGTGAAGGAGAGCCATTCACGACAGCCGTTCCAGGCTGCGCTCTCGACGGCGCTGCCCAAGCTCCAGACCTTCGCGTCGGCGCGGGACGGCCGGCTCGCGGTGGCGTTCGACGGAGCGGTCGTAGGTTGGGACCGCGGCGTCAAGAACTTCGAGACGCTTGGTCCGTCGCTCCTTCGCCTGCTGGAGGCGATCGTCAACCGCCGCCGCTGCAAGCTAGAGTACGCGTCACCAGGACGAGCTCGTCCGCGTCGGTTCCCGTACGATCCGTATCGGCTGCTCGCGGTGCATGGCGGCCTCTACTGCGTCGGCAAGGTGCCCGCGTACCCGAACTTCGTGACGCTCGCCGTGGATCGGATCCGATCGCTCGAGCTGGCCGAGGAGTCGTTCACGGTCGATCCGACGTTCGATCCGAAGCGCTACGAGGCCGAAGCGTTCGGGGTGACATGGGAGAAACCAATGACCATCGTCGTGCGCTTCAGCGCCGCCCAGGCGCCCTACGTGCGCGAGAGGCAGTGGCATCCGACGCAGCGGCTGCGGGAGCTGGCGGACGGCCGGGTCGAGCTCACGTTCCGCGCCGGCGGGATGTTCGAGATCATGCGGTGGGTGCTCAGCTGGGGCGATGCCGCGGAGGTGGTGCGACCGCCGGCGTTGCGCCAAGAGATCGCGTCGACGTTCCGGAGCGCCGTCGCGGTCTACCGCCGGCACGCTGCGAGTGCGGGCGATCGAGGGGCGGCAAGGTGACGACGGGCGCCTTGCCGCAATCCGTTCGTCTCTCGAAGTCGCGAGTGATGACGGGTCTCCAGTGCCACAAGCTTCTGTGGTGGATGGTGCACGAGCCGGCAGCGCCTGAGCTCGAGCTCGATGGGCGGGTGTCCGCCGTGATGGACCGGGGATCGCGGGTCGGTGAGCTGGCGCGGACATATGTTCCCGGCGGACTCCTGATCGACCTTCCATACGACGCGTACTCGGAGCGACTGACGGCTACCGAAGAGGCGCTGCGAAAGGGCTGCCCGGTCATCTACGAAGCCGCGTTTCGGGCAGACAACGTGTTCGTCTCGGTGGACATTCTCGAACGCCGGGGCTCGCGCTACTGCCTGGTCGAGGTGAAGTCCACGACGTCGGTCAAGGACCACCATTTCCTCGACGTCGCCATCCAGACGCACGTCCTGCGCCGCAGCGGTCTCGACGTGACGCGGATGGAGGTCATGTACCTCAACCGGGAGTGCGCGTATCCCGATCTCAGCGACCTCTTCGTCTGGCAGGATGTCACCGAGTCCGTCGAAGGGCTGCTTGCCAAGATTCCCGGAGAGATCGTGGCGCAGGCGACGATGCTCGCGGGTGGGCTACCCAGCATCGCGGTCGGGGATCACTGCTCCGTTCCGTACGAGTGCCCCTTCGTCGAGCGGTGCTGGCCGGAGCTTCCGCCCCACCACGTGAGCACGCTGTACGCTATGAGGCGGCGGGCCCTGGAGCTCGATGAGCAAGGCTACCGGACGATCCACGACTTGCCGGAGGACGTGCCGCTGGGGCCCATTGCCGACCGGCAACGGCGCGCGGTGCAAGAAGGCCGGATCGTCGTGGAGCCGACCCTTGCCCGGGCGCTGGATGTTTTCGCGCCTCCGATCGCGTTCCTCGACTTCGAGACCGTGGGCCTTGCCGTCCCGGTGTGGGACGGCTGCCACCCCTACGACGCGGTGCCCGTCCAGTTCAGCTGTCACGTTCAAGACGAGGAGGGCCGTGTCACTCACCATGAGTGGCTCGCCGACGGGCCCGAAGATCCGAGGCCGACGCTCGCGGAGCACCTGATCCGGGCATGCGAATCCGCTCGAACGGTCGTCGCGTACAACGCCGGCTTCGAGCGCCGGTGCATCGAGCAAATGGCCGAGGCTCTGCCGCCGCTCGCGACTACGCTGCACGGCATCGTGGACCGTCTGGTGGACCTGCTCGCGGTCATCCGCAATCACGTCTACCACCCGGACTTTGGGGGCAGCTTTGGTCTGAAGCGAGTCTTGCCGGCGTTGGTTCCGGAGCTCCGCTATAAGGATCTTGCCATCAACGAAGGCAGCATGGCAAGTTTGGAACTCGAGCGGCTCCTTTTCCAAGGAGTCGAGCTTACTGAGGATGCGAAGGCGAAGCTAAGGACGGACCTGCTCCGCTACTGCTTCCAGGATACGTTGGGCTTGGTCAGGTTGCTCGATCGGTTGCAAACAGGAGTCACTTCATGACGAAAGAGCCACAGGATGCCACGTGGTTGTTTCAGGGCGCACACAAGTCGGAACAATGGTGGACGTCGCTCGCCTCGATGTTGTTGATCGACCTAGGTCGGCATCAACCCCATGTGACGATACCACTATGGCGCTACGAGACCGATCACGCCAATTGGCGATTTCATCAGAGCGGCACCTCATTAGCCGTGGCCGCCGCGACGTTTTCGAACGTGATGGTTGAGACGAACCTCGCAACGGAGCTCTTCCCGGGAATTCCGTGGGATGAGCGCTTCTTATGCACGCCGGACCTTTTAATTCACCAGCAAGATTCGAGGCGAATAACGATCATCGAGAACAAAACGGAGCGTGCAAGTATTGGGCGCCTGGCCCTCTACGGAGCGGTGAATCAGCATCTATTGACATGCGGCTGGGATGCCCGTCTCGTTGTCCTCATCTCGTGTGGCCATCCCGACGACTCCATCTGGCGCGAGATTGAGAGGCAGAGGCTCGAATTGCTTCTCTGGGAAGATCTGTTGAGGCTTATCGATCAATCTCAATATCTGCGCTGGATCTTCGATGAACCGCTGAGCTCGTATTACGCGTGTCCCAGACTTGAGGGGCTTAAGCGGCAAGCGCAGCCTCGTCGTTGAGCCTTCCGCGACGCGAAGCGGGATGAGGTCGTGCGAGACGGTGTTGATGTTCACGTAGCGAAGACGAACGCGCGGCGCGGGTTGCCGACCAGCAGCGTCTCGATCGTCTGATCGTCGGCGCCCTTGCCCCTGAGGCGCGGGACGACATTGACGAGCAGGTGGTGGTAGCCGAAGCCGCCCCAGCGCGTCAGGCAGTGCTTGTACGCGATGTCGTGAGACATCAAGATTTGCGCGAGGTGGCCGCGCTCGATCAAGAACAGGATCTGGCGCATCCGCTCGCCGTCGTTCGGCATGTCG
>QHWJ01000413.1 GCA_003222535.1 Acidobacteriota bacterium
CTGTTCCATTTCGAGTTGATCGCGGTCTCGAGTTACATCGCCATCTGGCTCAGGTTCGACGGCGTTATCCCGGCTCAGAACTGGGCCCCCTGGCTTCGTGCCCTGCCATGGCTTTTGCTGCTGAGGGCGCTGATCTTCGCCTGGTTCGGCTTATATCGAGGCTTCTGGCGCTATACGGACATCTGGGATCTCAGGAACATCGTCAGCGCCGTCGCTCTGAGCTCGCTGGGGCACTATCTGCTGATCCGCTGGGCACTCGGCTTGACGGGCTACCCGCGGGCAGTGTTCATGATCGACGCTGGTGTCCTGGTCCTGTTGATGAGCGGTGTCAGGATGATCCGGCGGATGCTCACCGAGCTGGGGCACACGTCCGGCGAGCGGCGAGTGCTCGTCTACGGCGCCGGCGATGCCGGCGAGATGATCATCCGCGAGATGCGCGGCAGTTCGGGCCGGCCGTACCAGCCGATTGGGCTGATCGACGACGACCGCGCCAAAGTCGGCCTTCGGATCCACGGGGTGCCGGTGCTCGGCACGGGTCACGACGTCCCGGCCATCATCGAACGATTCAAGCCGCATGAGGTCCTCATTGCGATTCCGCGCGCGGAGCCTGCCGCGGTCCGCTCCATCGTGCGCTCGCTCGAGCCCTTCAAGATACCGATCAAGACCTTGCCGAACCTCCGCGACCTGATCGACGGCAAGGTCGACCTGGCCAAAATCCGGAGCTTGTCGGTCGAGGATTTGCTGGTCCGGTCGCCTGTCGGGCTCGACATCCAACCCGTGAAATCGCTCATCGCCGGACGCCGCGTGATGGTGACCGGCGCCGGAGGGTCCATCGGGTCCGAGCTGTGCCGGCAGATTGCCAATCTGAAGCCGGCGAGCCTGGTGATGCTCGATCGGTACGAGAACACACTCCACGCCATCCGCGTCGAGCTCGACGACCGGAGACGCGCATGCCGCATCATCCCGGTCATTGGCGACGTGACAGACGCGGCGCGAGTGAATGCGGTGCTCGGAGAGCACAAGCCGGAAATCATCTTTCACGCCGCCGCCCACAAGCACGTGCCGCTCATGGAGGAGAACCCGTGCGAAGCGGTGAAGAACAACGTGCGCGGCACCCGGCTGCTGGCCCAGGCCGCCGACACCCACGGCGTCGATCGCTTCATCCTGATCTCGACGGACAAGGCCGTGAACCCGACGAGCCTGATGGGCGCATCGAAGCGAGTGGCGGAGCTCGTCGTCCAGGCGCAGGCTGTGCTGAGCGGCACCTCCTTTTCGATCGTGCGATTCGGGAACGTTCTCGGCAGCAACGGCAGCGTCGTGCCGAGGTTCCTCGATCAAATCAAGAAAGGCGGCCCGGTCACGGTGACGCACCCTGACATCCGCCGGTTCTTCATGCTGATTCCGGAGGCGGTTCAGCTCGTCCTGCACGCCGCCTCGCACTCGAAGGGGAGCGCCACGTACGTGCTGGAAATGGGCGAGCAGGTGAAAGTGCTCGACATGGCGCGCCATCTGATCCGTTTGGCGGGTCTCGTACCGGAGGACGATATCAAGATTGACTTCACCGGGTTGCGTCCCGGTGAAAAGCTGTTCGAGGAACTGGTGGGCGACGACGAGGAGGTGGGGCCATCAGCCGTCAAGGACATCCTGTGCGTCCGATCGAGGCGTCAACCGGACCCGCGGCTGTTCGCGCGGATCGACGCGCTCGAAAGAGCGGCCTCGAGAGGCAGCACGGAGGTCGCGATCGAGACGATGAAGGATTTGATCGGCACGTTCGGACGGGTGGGCGATTCCACGGCGGAGGCCGTAGAACACCTGCCGATCCAGGCTGCCGCCGCCGACGGCAGCGAAAGCCGGGGCGGGCAGCCCTGCCCACGCTGTCACGCCGGCCGTGTGTGCCGGTCGCGCGCGCGTACCGTGCTGGAACGCCTCGAGAAGGTGTCCACCGCGCAACGGCTCTTCAGATGCGACGACTGCGGCTGGCGCGGGTGGCTGGTGCCGGTGCAGTTGGGACAGCACGCGCCGGTGGATGAGCTGCCAGCCGTGGACCTGACGATCCTCGATGCCGTCACCAAATCTCACGCGGCGCCCATCCGGCGCAGCTTTTCTCCCAGGGATCTTCGCTGACGACACCCACCGTGCTCACCGCGCCTGCCTCCCCTACCTCCTCTACCGACCCTACCCTACCCACGCGACCCACGCGACCCACGCGACCTACGCGACCTGGCTGCCCTACCAGCCCTCAGTCCACGCAGGCGGGACGCGGACGGCGGCCGTTCGACGCGCTATCCTGGCCCGCCCAGACGCTCCTCATCGCGGCGATCGCGTGGGGCACGTTTGCTTTCGGAGGCGTCTATCCCTGGGCGCATTGGCCGCTCGTCGCCGCCGTGCTCGCCGTCGCCCTTCTCAGTTTTTTGGCCACGCCGGGATCAGCGCTGTCTTCACTGCACCTCGGCCCGCTTCCTGGCACGCTGACGCTGTTTGCAGGGGCGGCCGCACTGCAGCTCGTGCCGCTGCCGTTTGAATGGCTGCAGACCGCGTCGCCTCATGCGCCCGACGTCGTCCGAGCCTTGGATTTGGCGCTTCTCGCCCACCCCGATCGACATCCCCTGTCGATCGCCCCGCCACTCACGGCGATCGGACTCACGCTGTTCGCATCGTTCGCCCTCCTTGTCGTGGGCACGGCGCGCCTGAGCACGATGCGCGGCGCTCGCGGGCTCGCGCATGCAATCGCCTCCATCGGCGTGCTGCTCGCGATGGCCGGCATCATCCAGAAACCGTTGTTCACCGGAAAAATCTACGGCTTCTGGACGCCGGAGGCGGCCGGAGAGCCGTTCGGGCCGTTCGTCAACAAGAACCATTTCGCCGGCTGGATGGTGATGGCGTTGCCGCTCACGCTCGGCCTGCTCTGTGGCGGCATCGCGCGAGGCATGCGTCACGTGAAGCCGGACGTGCGCGATCGCCTGCTGTGGCTGTCGTCCCCGGAAGCGAACCGGCTGGTTCTCCTGGCCGTGGCGTCGGCCGTGATGGCGCTGGCGCTTGTGTTGACGATGTCCCGATCTGGAATTTCGGCGACGATGCTGGCGCTCGCGTTGACGAGCGTGGTCGCGTCGCGCCGCCTCGGGACCAGGACGCGCCGAACGATTGTGACCGGTTATCTCGTCTTCATGGTCGTGGTCGTGGCTGCCTGGGTCGGCGTCGATACGATCGGCACGCGGTTCGCCAGCGCGGACTGGAGCGAGCTCAATGGCCGCCGGGGTGCGTGGGCGGACGCCGCCGGGATCGCGTCGAAGTTTCCGCTGACCGGCACAGGCTTGAACACATACGGTGTCGCGACGTTGTTCTACCAGCATCACGATCTCGCATACCACTACGCCGAGGCCCACAACGACTATCTGCAGCTCGCGGCCGAAGGG
>QHWJ01000414.1 GCA_003222535.1 Acidobacteriota bacterium
GCGGTGATTGAAGCCCACACGCACCAACCGTCCGCACCGAGCGGCCGCGTCGATCACGGGGTCGATCTCGGCAATCGATCGCGCCGCCGGCTTCTCCACGAGGACGTGCTTCCCTGCCCCGACCGCGAAGAGCGTCACCTCGGCCAGCGCATCGTTGGTCGTTGCGACGACGACGACGTCGACGTCCGCGCGGTCGATTACGGCTCGCCAGTCGTCGCTCGCCGTTGCGTCCGACGCGGTGTGCGCCAGCGCCTCCGCGCGCTCGCGCTTCACGTCGGCGCAGCCCGTCAGCCGGGCGCCGGCCAGCGCCTTCGCTCGCTTCTGACCGGTCAGACCGCAGCCGACGATCGCCACGCCGAGCCGCTCGGCAGAAAGCCCCCCGCTATGTGTCATTACGTCCCCACGAGAGGCCACGATCCGCGGGCACGATGCGGCGCAACGTGTAGACGTCTGTGCGACGCAGATCGTCCAGATGCTCCGGCAGCGCCGCCCACGGATCCCACAACGCGCTCAATAGCTTGGCGGTGATCCCGTCGCTCGCGGCCGACCCGAGAAAAACGGCGAGACCTGCCCCGCGCTCGAGCGGCGCCCCTCCCTGCTGCTTCTGTTTCAGCGATCGCTGGTAGAACGCCTGCCCGACGCGTTCGGGACCGCCCGCGAGCACTTCATCGAGCAGTCGCGTGTTGAGCGAACCCGGCGCTATCGCATTGACGTCAATCCGGTCGTCGTGCACCTCCTCGGCGAGCGTCTCAGCGAAGCGAACGATCGCGGCCTTGGAGGCGGCATACGCGCTGATGCGCGGGAGCGGGTTGGTGGCGCCCCCGCCGGAAAGCTGCACGATCTTGCCGTAGCGGTGCGCCTTGAAGTGCGGCAGCAGCGCGCGACACATGAGAATGGATCCAAACAGGTTGATCTCGATCGCCTGGACCCAGGCGTCCCAGTCGATATCGTCGACCGGTCCGAGCGGACCGTAGACACCCGCGTTGTTCACGAGAATGTGCATCTGCGGAAACGCGTTCAGCGCCACTGCCGCCATCTGCTCGACGTGATCGCGGCGGGAGACGTCCCCAGGCTTGGCCAACACCTGCTGTCCATCCGACGCGAGAGTGGCCACCTCGGCGCGGGCCTGATCGAGGAGCGCTGCGTCGCGCGCGCACATGAGGACGCTGGCACCGGCTTCGACGTACGCGCGGGCAATCGCCAGGCCGAAGCCTCGGTTGGCTCCCGTGATGAGGGCGTTTCGTCCTTCGAGCGGTCTTGTCATCCGCTGAACGTTCCCACGCTCACGTATTCGATGCCCGCCTCGCTGCCGAGCGTCTCGCCGGTGAAACGGTTCGCGTCAAGTATCAGATGCCGCGTCATGCGTGCGGCCACCTCGCCGGCGGTGACCTGGCGATACTCCGGCCACGGCGTCGAGACGACGAGCGCCGACGCACCCTCGGTCGTGAGGCGCAGCCGGTCGCTCACAAGCCCGGCTTTGACGAGATCGTCCAACCCCGGCTCGAACAGTGGAGCATTTCCCGCCGCGAGGCCGGAGACGATCTCGGCGTCGAAGTCGAGGCCGGTGACGTCGAGTCGGTGGAGGCAAGGCAAGCCGCAGTGACCACGCCGAGGTGCCAGAGGCCGAGCACGCAAACGTTCATGCGCGCTCGTCCAGTAGCCATGGGTTCTCTCGCAGGTAGTCCAGTGTCCGGATGATGCCGTCGCGGATGGAAAGCTTCGGTATCCAGCCAAGGGCTCGGATCTTCGAAGTGTCGAGCAGGATGAAGGGGCTGTCGCCGATCCAGCCGCGCTCACCGCCCGTGTAATCGAGCGTCGGCACGATACCTAGGTGGCTCGTGATCCAGCCGATCGAATCCGTCACCTGGCAGTACTCCTCGGTGCCCAGGTTGAAGATGTTTACTGTGTCCTGGGCTTTTTCGATCGTGGTGAGCATGGCGTCGAGGCAGTCCTCGATGTAGAGGTACGACTTGCGCTGGCGACCGTTGCCGAGCACGCGCAGCTCATTCGGGTTGGCGCGCAGGCGCTGGTAGAAGTCGAAGACGTGGCCGTGCGAATAGCGCTCGCCGAGGATCGACACGAATCGGAAGATGTAGCCCTGAAATCCGAAGCCTTCGCAGTAGGCCTGAATCAGGCCTTCGCCGGCGAGCTTCGACGCGCCGTACAGGGATGTCTGCACGGGAAACGGCGCCGTTTCCGGCGTGGGATGAATGGTTGGCTCGCCGTAGATCGAGCCAGTGGACGCGAACGCGATGCGGCGAACGCCGTTGACACGCATCGCCTCGAGGACATTGAAGGTCGCGATCGTGTTTTGCTCGAGGTCCTTTCGCGGATGCTCGGTGCCGAAGCGGACGTCAGCGTTGCCGGCGAGGTGGAACACGAAGTCGCAATCGCGCATCGCGGCGGTGAGCCGATTGAGATCGAGCACGTCTCCCTTGACCAGCGTGAAGTGATCGTTGGCTTGCGCTGCTTCGATGAATTTGCGTTGGCCAGTTGAAAAGTTGTCGTAGCCGACAACGCGATGTGCGGCGCGCAGTAGTCGATCTGCCAGATTGCTGCCTATGAACCCGGCCGCGCCTGTGACAAAGTTGTTCACTGCTGGTGTAGTGTCTCTCAAATGGCTTTCCGACGCGGAATCGCTTTCACGTGCCCGATGCAACACCTCAATGTCGGCGGTTACCGATCCAGATCGCCCCATGCGATCAGCCGGTCCTTCTCGATGGCGCGCTTCGCGGTTCGGCCGATCACCTCGCCAAGCTGGCGCGCGGGGATGCCGGTCCCCGGCCGCTTCGCCCAGACGTCTTCCGTGCGAATCGTGGCGCCGGCGGCGATGTCGCGGATCGACACCACGCTGTGATGCGCCATGTTCCGCACATCCTGTTCGCCCGGTTGAATCGCCTTCGTCGCGCCGCGAGCCTGTTCGATGGCCCGAATCCCGCGGACGAGATCCGCGAGCTCCGCCGGCTCCATCGAGCCCCGCTGGTCGGGGCCCGGCAGCGTGCGCGACAAGGTGAAATGCTTTTCGAACAGCTTGGCGCCGGTCGCGATCGCCGCGAACGCGACGAAGCTCCCGAGCGTGTGATCGGAGAAGCCGACCGGCACGCCGTACTGACGCTCGAGCGCGGGGATGCAATCGAGCTGCACGTGCGGGTACGGCGTCGGGTAGGTCGAGGTGCAGTGCATCAGCGCGAACTCCGCGCCCTCGGCCCGGACGGTCTGCACCGTCCG
>QHWJ01000415.1:0-4088 GCA_003222535.1 Acidobacteriota bacterium
AAGTACGCGCAAGCCTCGCGCAAGCGGCCGACGACGTCAAGGTGATAAAGGTGGCGTGATAAAGGTGACGCCGGGTGTAGGATGGCGCCACACGTTGGACTTCGAATCGGAGGGCTCGTATGAACTGCCTGATGCAATGCACACGGCTCGTCGGTCTATTCGCGCTCGTCGGTGTGTCCGTCCTCGCTCAGGATCTCTCGGCGCCCGCCATTGCGCCGCGACTCGACACGGCGCAGGCGCGCGTGATCGTGGCGACACTCCAGCAGCGGACGCCCGCAGTCGCGAAGAACGGACATGCCACGAATCGCGTGCTGATCTACCTCGACGACGGCGTGATGACCCGGAAGGAAGGCGGGCAGTCCACCAGGATCGAATTTCGCCGCGGCGATGTTCGTTGGCGGCCGGCGAGCGGCGCCTACGTCGCCGAGAACATCAGCGATCACCCGATTCGTATTCTCGAGATCGACCTGAAAGGTCCGCCTGCAGGCAAAGCACCGGTGACTCCACTCGATCCGGCGACGGTAGATCCCCGGCACTACAAGGTCGAGTTCGAGAACGAACACGTGCGCGTACTCCGAATCCATTACGGCGCCCATGAGAAGGGCGAGCCGCACGAGCACATCCTGAACCGCGTAGTCGTCTACCTGAATGACCAGCCTGGCGCGAAGGCGGACGACGTTCGCATGGCCGGCGCCGCGAAGCACGCGGAGGAGAACGTTTCCGGACAACCGGCCGACCGAATCGCCGTCGAGCTGAAGTAATGGAGCGTTCGGCGCGAGGCTCGATCGCGGCGTTTGCGCGCTTCAGCGGGCGGGCAGGTCGCGCAGCAGATACTGGGCGGCGGACAGGTAGTAGTTCCGCGCGATCGCGCTGATCTGCCGCTCGCCGAGTTCGCCGAGCGCCGCCGCCTTCAGCCGCCTCGCCTCGACGTTTCCGTCGTCGATCGCCAGCACGTAGTCGGTCAGCTCGGCGGCCCACTGGAAGTCCTTGCTGGCCAGGGCGCGACTTGCCCGCGACAGCACCTGTTCGCGACCGCCAGTCAGCTCAATGACTCGGGCCGCCCGGTCCTTTTCGGGCAGAGGGAAGAGCTTCGTCGGGTTGCCATCGAACCACCCTGCATAATCGGCGTAGATGGCGCGCACCGACCAGGCCACGGTTCCATAGAATTCCTGCAGGTAGGGGCTGGCGGCCAGCGCCCAGGGTCTGGTCGAGTACCGACTTGATGCCGTCGCGGTACGTGGTCAGCGCCGCGCGCACGTTGGCGCTCCCGAGCACGGGCCGCGTGTGCCCGGGCACCAGGTGATCGGCACCGAGGTCGACCATCAGGCCGAGGCTCGCGATCCACTGCTCGATCGGACGCAGGCGTGCGCCGCGAATCGCATAGAGGTTCGGGAAGGACCTGTAGAAATCGTCGCCCGGCAGCAGGACGCGCCTGTCGGGTAGCCAGACCGCAACATTTTCACGCGTCTCTCCCGGCGTGTGGAACAGTTGCAGGCGAACCCCCGCGATGGTCAGATCCAGCCGGTCTCCGCTGAAGGTTCGCGTCGGAGCGACGTAGGCGCTCGGAGCAGGGTGTCGCCCGAACTCCAGCCCCGTGCCCGCATTGATGAACAGGGCGTCCGGCAAGGTGGAGCCGAACTGATCGCCCCCGTCGCGCCCGTTGCGGCCCACGTCCGGGACACGGTCCACCAGGAGCCGGTGAGCGAGGATCTCAGGGCCGTCGTTTCCGGCGAACACGCCGCCGCCGCCGGTATGGTCGGGATGCAAATGTGTGTAGATGATGGCGCGGACCGGTGCCGTGGAGAGCTTCGCGAACTCGGCCTTCACCGCCCTGGCATCTTCCACGTCGCTGGTCGTGTCGACCACGATCGACCCGCCCTCGCCTTCGATCAACACCGAGTTGGCGTCGGAGAAGCCGACGGCGACCCACACGCCGTTGGTGACCTTGATCACTTCCCGGCGGAACTCGGCTGAATGGCTGCGCAACTTCTCCCGTCCGGCAAACTCCTGGGCCGTTGCCGTGCCAGAGGTGGCCATGAGCATCAAGAGCCCGGCGCTCGCCGCGTTGTAACTACACAACCGCCGCATGAGCCCCTCCCACCAGATCGATGTCCGCCGGAGCGGAATGGTGGCGGCGCGTGCCTCGGGACCTCCCGACAGCCGCCGCCAGGTAGCGTATCAGGAGTAAGCCTGTCAGGCAGACAGTCCGATCGGAGACTGACCGGTTGATGATCGCCTCGGCGGGAACGTGAGAGGCGGCACCTGGCCGAGGCTGTCGAGAGCACATTGACAACATCACGTCACAGTTACGTCACAGTCCGCGCGGCGTGAGAGGAGCACGCGTTCAGGCGTGTGAACGAACTGCTCCACCGGAATCCCTCATGGATGGTTCGTTGATTTGCTTTTCGTTCACCATGTCCATAGACTCTCCGAATTCTCGATTGGATATCTCGGAATGAGAGACGGGAGAGCTATGAAGAACTTGATGAAGCAAATGGTCGTCTTAGGCGCGGTGGTCATGGCGTTGGCCGCGAGCGAGACCTTGACATACGCCAAAGAGAAGGGCGTTTCCGGCAGTTGGACTCTGTCGGCGGAGGGATATGTGTTGAAGTTGGTTCTGGTGCAGAGTGGCACAAAGATCTCCGGAACGCTTCAGGGCACCCATGGTCCCTGGCCGTTGAAGGGACAATTTGCAAAAGGGCGGATCACCTTTTCCGGAGGAGGGCCGAATGGCATCGGCGGCAAGGAGGAATTCTCTGCAACCGGGGTGCTTCAATCAGACGGCACGCTCGTCGGCGATCTCACGAGCGCGACATCAGGCAAACTGACCTGGAAGGCTGTGCGGACGGTGGCTCGATAAGTTTGCGCATCGTGACAGTGCGTTCGACATGTTCGTGCAGGTCCAAAACGGCTGCACGTCAGTGATGACGGAGTGGCGTTGGGCTCCTCGACACACTTTGACGGCTATACTGGAGGCGGCCGTGCTCGACAAACTCTCTAATCGGGGTCGCTGCTGGCATTCGGCGATGTCGAAATGTAAGCACGAATCGTTCGCTGACCTGTTGTCGCCTGATGTTGTCCGTGGCGTCACCGGACTGGGCCAAGCTCTCTCATGATTCGGTTCACGATTCCCCGCGCGGGGCGGCCTGTGAAGAGGTTCGTCAGCGCCGTGTGGCGGGCGGCCTCACTTTTGAGCGCAGCGCGGTGCACTGCGCTGGTGGTGGCTTCCGCGCACAGCAGATAAGCCGTTCCAACCTGTACTCCTGCAGCGCCGAGCGTCATCGCAGCCGCAACGCCTTTCGAATCGGCAATGCCGCCAGCCGCAATGACGGGGATGCGTACCTTCTGCACAATTTGCGGCACCAATGCCAGGGTGCCAACTTGAATCGTCAGATCGTCCGACAAGAAATTGCCGCGATGTCCCCCCGCCTCGAGACCTTGCGCAATGATGGCATCGGCCCCGTGCGCTTCGAGCCACTGCGCCTCGTCCACGGTGGTTGCCGAAGAGAGGATCTTCGAACCCCCCGTTTTCACGCGTGCCAGCAATTCTGCGGAGGGCAAACCGAAATGAAAGCTCACCACGGCGGGCTTGAATTCCGTGAGCAGCTCCGCGGCTTCGGCACTGAATGGCGCACGGCCCGGCCCGACGGGAATGGTGTCCGAGTCGATTCCGAACGCTCGATAGTAATGCGACAGCGCAGCTCTCCACATCGCTTCGCGCTCCGCACTGAACTCGGGGGACGTATGGCAGAAGAAATTGACGTTGAGCGGCTTCGCGGTTTGCGCCGTGATCGCCGCAATTTCACTTCGGATGGCATCAAGGCTGAGCATGGCGCAGGGGAGTGACCCGAGCCCGCCAGCGTTGGATACAGCGACTGCCAGCGCGCTACCTTGCACACCCGCCATGGGCGCCTGAATGATCGGCAACTCCGTGCCTAAGAGTTGTTGCAGTGTCATGGTTCGAAGGTCTGAGTCGCGTTCATGGCACAATGTTTCGCTCGGTCGCTCTACAAGAGTTCCCGATGGCGTTCCCGCGCCCTGACGCGCGCGCTCACGCGCGGCCGCTCTACGCCAGCCGGCAGTCGTCG
>QHWJ01000415.1:4094-7441 GCA_003222535.1 Acidobacteriota bacterium
AATATTGCTCAGGGCACGCAGCATATGAGGTACACGCGCCGCGACTTCCTCGAGGCCGCCGGAGCGGCCGTTGCTGTGGCGGGCATCGGCCCATCGGCCGGCTGTTCCAGGCCGCCCGCGCCGGTAAACCGCCTCTCGGGCGCGCCGGGCGTCGAGTTGAGCGTGGACGAGGCCGCGCTGCCGGATTATTCCCACGACCTCGAGAGGTACCTGGTCCGCGTCACGAACGACGCGCGTGATCGCCGCAAGCAGGTGATCAATGCGATTTCCACGCGCCAGGAAATCATGGACCGGCAAAAAGCGGTGGTCGACGAGGTCTGGAAGATGCTCGGCGGACCCTTCGAGCGAAATCCCCTCAATCCGCGCGTGACGGGCATCGTCGAGCGGCCCGGCTATCGAATCGAGAAGCTGACGTTCGAGAGCCGGCCGCGACTCTACGTCACCGCGAACCTCTATGTGCCGGCCGCGGCCGGACGCCATCCGGCGATTCTGGGGCCACTCGGCCATTCGGTGAATGGCAAGGCGTGGCCGAGCTACCAGAAGCTGTTCTCGAACCTGGCGCGCAAGGGTTACGTGGTCCTCGCGTACGACCCCTTCGGACAGGGAGAGCGCATTGAGTACCCGGCAACCCGCCCCGGCCAGTCTGCGATCGGTGGCGGGGGAACCGGCGAGCATGAATACGCCGGACGCCGCCTCGTTCTGCTGGGCGCCAACTTCGGCCTGTTCCGCGCGTGGGACGGCATCCGCGCGATCGACTATCTGCTGACGCGCGCGGAGGTCGACCCCGAACGGATCGGCTGCTGCGGGCAGTCCGGCGGCGGGACGCTGACGCAGTTTCTGGCCGCGCTCGACAGCCGGATCCGCGTCGCCGTGGTCTCCGAGGGCAACACCGAGAACCTGGCGCAGGCCAACGTCGAGCCGCCTGGCTCGGCCGACGACGCCGAGCAGAACATCGTGCCGGCGCTCTCTCACGGGATCGACCGCGCCGACCTGCTCTACGCTTTCGCGCCGAAGCCGCTGCTCGTGACCGTCACGCTCCACGATGCCGGGCACACCTATTCGCCGGAGTACGTGGCCAGCTCTCTCGACTTCATCCAGGAATACAAGCGCGTGTGCGCCCTGCTCGAGGCCGACAACCGCGTGTCGCTTCAGGTCACCACCGAGCAGCACGGATACGTGTACGAAATGCGCCGGGCGACCTATGCCTGGTTCAACCGTTGGTTCGACATGAAAGACGCCGACGACGACGAGACGTCGCAGGCGGTCGAGCCGGACGAGACACTCTTCGTCACGCCGACCGGTTTCGTCACCACGTCGTTTGGCGGCGAAACCGCGCTTTCGCTCACGCGACAGATGGCCGAAACCGTCCGGACGCCGGCCTCCCTCGGTGTGGACGACGTGCGCAAGCGCATCCGCGCCGTGCTCGGCATCGAGGCGTCGCGCGGCGAGGCGTTGGTGAGCCGCGTCCTCGCTACGATCCGCAAGCCAGGATATCGAGCAGAACAGTTCGAGTTCACGAGCGATCGAGAGATTCGCATTCCGGGCTGGCTGCTCACGCCGGACACGGCGGGGCCTTCCACGCCCACGGTGCTCTACGTTGGCGAAGCGGCGGCGTGGAGCTCGGTCGCGGAGGACGCGTTCGCCGAGCGGCTCTGCACGACGGGCGGATGCCGCGTCGCGGTGATCGACGTGCGCGGACGCGGCGATTGCGCTATCGCTTATCCGCTGCGGGGACGCTTCTACTTTCCGAATCGCATTCCCAACGAGGCCTACCTGACCTGGTTCGCGTTGATGCTCGGCAGGCCGCTCCTCGGCGGGCAGATCGTTGACACGCTGCGAGCCTTGGACTATCTCCGTTCGCGGCCGGACGTCAGCGGCGCCGTTTCGCTTCTGGGCGACGGCCCCCACGGCGTGATTGCGCTCTATGCTGCGGCGCTCGATGGTGCCGTGCGCAGCGTCGCATTGCGGCAGACCGTGACGGACTATCGTGCACTCGCGGTCGCCGACCGCTACACGCAGCCATTCGGGATCTACGCGTACGGCATTCTGCGGGAATTCGATCTGCCGGACGTGGCGGGCGCCGTCGGACCGCGTCCGGTTCTGCTCCTCGATCCCTCGACGCCGCTTGGCGAGCCGGCCGGCGCCACGGCGCGAGCTCGCTACCGAGGTGCTCCGAACACGAGCGTGCGGACCATGGACGTCGGTGAGGATCCGGTGCAGATTCTGGCGGCCTGGGTCGCGGGTCGTCAAGCCAGCTGATCGCATCAAAACAGGCGATCCCTGTGTTCCCGGCGGTCGGCTCAACCAAAGTCATTCCAGGTCGCCACACACCGCAGCGCGCCGCCGACATCTTCGAGCAGGTCCTCCGCTGATTCGCATCCGACACTGAACCGGATGAAGCCTTCACCAATCGAATCGCCGCCCCACCGCGCCCGTCGCTCAGCCGTCGAATGCACTCCGCCAAAGCTCGTGGCTTCCCGCACCAATTTCAAAGTCCGCAGGAATGCCTCGGCGCGTCCGCGCGTGGCAAGATCGAAGCTGACGACCGATCCGAACGCCTGCATCTGGCGTCGAGCAATCTCATGACCCGGGTGACCAGGCAACCCCGGGTAGTACACCGTCTGCACGTCCGGCTGGGCCGCGAGGAAATCCGCGAGGCGCTGCGCCGTCTCGCATTGACGCCCGAGTCGCACCGGTAACGTCGCGAGTGAGCGATGGGCCAGCCAGACCTCCATCGGCCCCGCGACGGCACCATGGTTCATGCGCCATGTGCGCAGCGCCGTCGCGTGCAGCGGATCGATGGTGGCCACGTGTCCCAGAACCAGGTCGCTATGTCCCGTCAGCGCCTTGGTATCTGACGCGACAACATAGTCAGCTCCCAGGGTCAGTGGGCGTTGCAGGTACGCCGTGGCCGTCGTGTTGTCCACCGCGACGAGGACGCCTCGTGCCTTCGCGATCCGAGCCAGCTCCTGAATGTCACAGACATCGAGCTGGGGGTTCGTGGGTGTCTCCACCCACAGCAGCCGCGCGTGGTCGAGCGCCGCGGCTTGCCCGTTGTCCCTCGTCGGCGCCAATCGAACCTGAACTCCAATCGGCTGCAGCCAGTTCGAGGCGAGCGCACGTGTCGTGTAGTACGAATCCGAAGGCAGTACGACGACGTCACCCGCCTTCAGCGTAACGCCAAAGACCGCAGCAACTGCGGCCATGCCGGACGCGAAGACGACAGCCTGTCCGCCGTCGAGGACGGCCAGCGCTTCCTCAAACGCCGTCCACGTCGGGTTCTGAAAGCGCCCATAGGTCATCGCATGATCTGCGGGGTCGCCCGGCGTGACGTACGTGGCTGAGAA
>QHWJ01000416.1 GCA_003222535.1 Acidobacteriota bacterium
CGACCGGGCATCCCGGAAAGGAGTGTGCATCTGAGTACGCAGGCGTAGCGGAGAAATGGAGGAGAAAATGGAACTGCAGAAAGTCGTCCTGAACGTCAAAGAGCTCGAACAGCGCATCGCTCCGGACAGCATCAATGGCGTTCCGGGCGAGAGCAACGGCAACCCCGGCAACGAGGTATCGAACGGCTCGAAGCCGCAGCCCGGAAGCCATACTGCGGATTCGCACGGAAAGTGATCCAACAACAATAACGATCACAACGCGGTGCCCAACGGCGCGATTCCGGAAGGGCCGGCGGGCAGCTACTAGCGCTAGCGGCTTCCGTAACCCGAGCGCCATGTGCAATTCCGACGAGCCGCTGCGCAAATGGATTCTCTCGCTGCCTACTGCTGCTTCAGTAGCCGTTCGACATCCCGGGAGCCATGGAGGCACGCAATCACCGTGAGCGGTCGGCTGTCTGCGTCGTAAACAAACAAGATACGAGTCAATGTAGAGCCTTGGGGCGCTATACTGGTGTCCAGTCATGTCGGACGAAACAAGAGTCGTTCACAGCGACCCGGAGATTCTGAGCGGAACGCCCGTGTTCGTTGGCACCAGGGTTCCCGTTCAGTCGCTCTTCGACTACATCGAGGGCGGCGACACGCTGGACGAATTTCTCAAGCAATTTCCGTCCGTTCGACGCGAACAGGCCATCGCGGCACTCGATCTTGCACGCGAGACCCTGCTGACACGTGCGCGTACTGCTTGACGAGAACCTCCCGCACGACCTGATCGCCGCCTTGGTTGCCCATTCCATATCCACCGTGCAAGGCCTCGGCTGGGCGGGGGCCAAGAACGGTGATCTGCTGAAGCGCGCAAGCGGCGTCACCGAGGCTTTCGTGACGATGGACGGGAAACTCGAATACCAGCACGACATCTCCGTTCTTCCGTTTGGCGTCGTGGTTGTTGATGCTCCATCCAATCGCATGCCAGACCTGCGGCCACTCGTTCCGGAAATCCTCGCGGCACTTGAGAGGGTTCGACGCGGCAAGGTCGAGCACGTTGGTCGTTCTGGGGAGCGTCGCAACCACTTGAAAAAAACGTGAAACTTTGCGCGCGAAAAGGTCCGTCTCCCGCGGAGACGGCCCACCGATCCGAGCGGATTTCCTAACAAAACCGACGAAACACAAAACTTTTTCAGCCACGGGATCGGGGTTCGATTCCCCGTACCGCTACCACAAAAGTTGCAACGTCGACGAATTTCCACGATGAACCGTCCGGTCGCGTTCCCCTAGAGCCTAGAAATCCCAACGAGCGCTGAGCTTCACGAACCGTGGCTGAATGACGGTGATCGGCCTCTGCCAGGCGGCGCCGAACGTGTTGTTCTGGACGAGAATCGCGTCCGAGTTGAACGCGTTATACAGATCGACGTTCAGGTCCACGCGGCTGCGACCGACGCCGACGATCTTCGTGAAGCGGAGGTCGAATTGATTCAGCCTGTCTCCGTACATCGTGCCTGGCTCGATCAGATTGATGTTGGCCTGCCCCAGTGTAAACGGCCGGCCGAGGGACGGGACCGTGCCGACGTAGACGGTGTTCGCGGCAATCTGCGGTCCTGGAATGCTCTGGAAGGTGCCGCTGAGTCGAATGCCGTACGGCAGCGTGTACGCGCCAAGCCCCTTGTACTGCACCAGGAACGGTGTCTCCTGATGACAGTATTGCTTCGGCGTCCACACGCCACCCGTGGCGGCGGTCACGAGCGGCTGAATGCCGGCGGGAGCAACAACCGCCGCCTGCAACGCCTCGGACACGTCGTCGACGATCTCGCAGTTGTCCGTCATCGACTTGCCGCTGCTGATCCCGCCCTGCACCAGTAATCCGGCCGCCAGCCGGACGTCGACGCTGATATCGAGGCCGCTCCAGTGGGCGAGCTGCTTCCCGAACTGGGATGCATCCTTGATGACGTTTCTCGCTGCAACGATGGCGTTGGGATCGAAAATGCCCCCGAGCGCCTGCCCGGCATTTGGCAGGCGGGTATCCGTTGACGGGACGACGACGCTGTACTCGGTAAAGTCACGGCGGCCGAGCGCCTCATTGTCGAGGACGAAGAAGTTGCCGTTGATGCGCCGGAAAAACCCGACGCTGGCCGAAACGCGCGGCAGAATCTCGTGCTGCACCCCGGCCGAGAATTCCCAGTTCGACGGCCGGACGCCCCACCCGTTCATGATCGCGCGGTCGTAGACCGTGCCCGGCACGCTGCTGCCGAAGCTCGGCGTCTGCCACGGCCCGCATTCTCCGTTGGCGGTGCTGATCAGCAGGTTGCAGTCGGGGACGAAGTTGTTACGTCGCGGATCGCCCGGTGCATACGTGGTGTCGTCCCACGTCCGCTGCGTCTGCGTCTGCAGAGTCGTCGCGGGATTGTTTGCCGCGGCGTAGCGGATCGAGTCTTGTTCGACGCTGCGGCTGGCGCTGGCCTTCACGGCCGTCTTGCCGTTTCCAAACAGGTCGTAGGCGACCGACACGCGCGGGTTGATGTCTTTCCAGTTCGGCACGTTCTGGACCGCGCCGAGTTGGTCGTGACGGTTCGGCAGAAAGCGGTGAGGTGTCGCCGTGAATGGCTCGGTGCTCTCTTTCTGGAGATCGAGGCGCAACCCGCCGCTCACCGTCATTCGATTCACGGTCCATCGATCCTGAGCAAAAATGCCCAGGTTGTCGTTCAAATTGTTCCGCCATCCCTGGAGCGGCGCCTGGATCGTCACGAACTGGGGCACGTAATCCCGTGTCGTGTACCAGATGCCGCCGGTTGAATCGTTGTTGTCGTTCCGCTCG
>QHWJ01000231.1 GCA_003222535.1 Acidobacteriota bacterium
CCGGACCTGATTGTCTGGCAGCTTTGGTCCCGCAACCGTCAGGATCGCCCACAGGGTGTGTTCAGCCACGCGACCGCGTTGACGCTGCACGAACTGTCCGACGCGATGCCGTCGAAGCTGGACATGACTGTCCCGGCAGGCTTCCAGCGGATGGCCGCAATTCCTGGAGTGCTTCGTCTGCATCGTGCCCACCTCGGCGAGCCTGATATCGAAACCATCGACGGCGTTCGCGTCACGACGCCTCTGCGAACGCTCATTGACGTGATCGTCGACGGTGTGATCGCACCGGAAGTGCAACTGCAGGCTGTCGATGAGGCCATCCGGCGCGGCCTCGTCATGCTCCGGCATTTGGAGGCTGCCAAGGTAAGCATCCGGGCTCGACAACGAATCGACAGAGTCCTGAAGCAGGTACACGATGATCGCTCAACGCCAGTACGCGACAGCCGGCGCCCTCCGCGCAGCGCTCGAAGCGCGGCTAAACGAAAAGTCGCGTCGTGACGGCGTTGATCTCCAGCGTCTGCGACGGCAAGTCGCCTTCGACCGGCTGCTCGCCCGAATGTTCGACTGCTCGCAGTTAGATCGCGATGGCTGGGTCCTGAAAGGCGGCTACGCGCTCGAAATGCGATTCCACCAGGCGCGATCGACGAAAGACCTCGATCTCACCGTCAGGAGGAACGGACCACGCTCCGACGAGTCGCCCGCGTCTCTTCGGGAGAGGCTTCAGCTCGCGGCCGAAGTACAGCTACCGGACTTCTTCAAGTTCGTTGTCGGTGAGGCGATGGCCGAGCTTAACCAAGCGCCAGAGGGCGGCGCTCGGTTCCCGGTTGATGCCCGCCTCGATGGTCGGACATTTGTGAGATTCCATGTCGCTTTCGTACGCAGGGGTACGCATTCGATTCCGCTGGACGTTCCTCGACCTACGTTGGACTGGGCGAAGCCATTTGCCTCTCTCGCGGCTGAGTGCGGAATCCGCGAGACTGCCAGCACAGCTCACGAACGAGTTGGAGCTTTCTGGCGAGGGCTGCATGGGAACCTGCGAAGATAGTGGACTTGAAGTCTTATGTCGACAGCTCTGAGGAATGCGAGGAGCTATCGTTTTGCGCGTTCGTGACGGCCCGCCGCGATTTCAAGCGAGGGCACCGGAATCGGCACGATTCGCGTGTTGTACTGGTCGCGATCGTGTCGCAGCGCAGGCGTGTCGGGATAGTGCTCGGGCGGTGCGTACGGATAGCGGGTCATCCCGTGAAACGGCAGCGGTTCCAGCCGCTCGGGCGAAGCCGAGTTGATGTCCATTTCCTTGCTGAATCCGTCGGCGAACAGCAGAAATGTGCGCTTCGAGCCCGGCGCGGGCGAACCGGACGGCGCCGCGTTGAACGAGAGCGCAATCTCGTCGCCCGGACGGGAGACGACGAACCGATCGTCCACGCGCGTGAGGAGCTCCAGCACGTCACCTTCACGCGTGTATCGCCCGAGCATCGTCTTCCACGGCGATTCGGTCGTGACCCGATCGTATTCGTATGTGGATGGCTGCGTGCCGCCGGGAAGCACCTCGGCCGAAAACCCACGCCACCGCAATTGCGCGCGCACCGGATCCATCCGTTCGACGCGAACGTCGCCGCTCCGCGCCGGCGTGCCGACGAGAATCTGGTCCCAGTAGATGCGCATGTTGGTGACGAGGCGAATGTCAACTGCACGACGGGAGCCCCCGCCCTCCGGCCCTGCGGCGTTCGCAAGACGGTTCGCGAGATCGACGACGATTGTTTGCGGACGACCGACCGGCACGCCGACGTCGGTGATCAGCGTGCGCCAGCGGCCGTCGATGCCTTTCACCTCGAGGCGCGGCGGCTGCAGCGAGCGGCCCGCCTGGTGCGCCGCGACGTTGTCGCTCGAGAAGGCGTAGTCGGTCCAGCCGGTCAGCAGCAGCACCCTCGGTTCAGTCGACGGCGCAAGCGTCAGCGTCAGCGTGTGCGGTTCGGCGTATCCGCGAAACGGGGCGAGCGCGAAGTCATCGACGTACTCGCGATCGCGACTGGCGACGCGGTCGGTGACGTCGTGCCCATGTTCGTCGATCGCTCGCGCCGGAGGACGCAGATCGCGGACGGCGTAGAGGCGGAACGGCTTGGGCGGGTCGGTCATGCCTTCGTCCGGAAAGATCTCGACGCCGGCCGGATGCGTCACCGCGAGCAGCTCCAGCCGATCGAAGAACACCGCTTCTTCCAGCTCGTTGGTCACTCGGAGCTCCAGCCGGCCGTCCCTCGGCTTCAGTTGATCGTCACGGATGCGGACGTACTCGTCGGGATCGGGCACGTTGCGAACGCCGGGCGACTCCCAGTAACCCATCTCGCCGCCGCCCATGAAATCGGTAACGAACTCGAACCTGTGGCCGTTCCACGCGTAAAGAAACGGACACGAGGAAGGCTTACGATCGAGCTCGGCGACCGCCAGCGGCGAGGTGACGGTCGTTTCGGCCTGCAGGATACCCGACGGCCACAGCACGCGGACGACGTCGGCGCGCGGCCGGTGTCCCAGCCCGAAGAGGGCGTCCGGCGGCGAGACCGCCGGCGTCGCCGCCGACATCTCGAGGCGCTGTCGCAGACTGCCCGCCCTGAGATCGATCTTCGCGCCGATGCCACCGCGGTTGCTCGCGCGGCCGGTGAGCTTCACGCGCACCGACGGCGTGCGGCTGGCGCCCTGGTTGCGCCAGACGTCCACACCGCCGGCCGCGCCAGGCGATACGATGTCGATGCCGCCATCGCCATCCACGTCGGCTGAGACGAACGCGCGAGCCGACGCCGCACGCGAGCCGGATTCACCTCCGCCGGCGAACGCGCGGGACGTCACATCCATCCAGCCGCCGGCGACCTGGCGGAGCAGGCGCGGTCCACGGGCGGACCACGTCAAGAGGTCCAGCAGACCGTCGTTGTCGTAGTCGACGAACTGTGCCGCGATGGCGTCAGCGGACGCCGGCGGTGCCGGCGCGATCTTGAATCGTCGGTGACCGTCGCTCAGCGCGAAAACGCCTGGCGCGCCGGCGCGGCCGAAGAAGAAATCAGGAAAGTCGTCTTTGTTGATATCCGCTGCCGCGACGCTCGTCAACCGGCCCTCGATGCGCAGACCGACGTCCGCGGCCGTGTCGCGGAATGTGCCGTCGCGCAGGTTCTTGAACAACGCCGGCGGCCCTTCGTTCGTCACGACCAGCAGATCGACCTCGCGGTGGTTGTCGTAATCGGTCGGCACGACCGCGATGCCCCCCGCCGCGCCGGCGATGCCGGATTGCCTGGTGATGTCGGTGAACGTCCGGTCGCCGTTGTTCCTGACGAGCTGCAGCGGGGCGTTGCCCGCAATGACAAGGTCCAGATCTCCGTCGTGATCGAAATCGACGAACGCCGCCGACGCCGGCCGTCCCGGGTACGGTGGAAGGCCGGCACCCGCGGTCGCGTTTGAGAATCTGCCGTTCCCGTCGTTGTGATAGAGGACGTTCCCGCCGCTGCGAAGCACCAGCAGATCGGTACGGCCGTCGTTGTCGTAATCCCCTGCCACCGCGCCGAGGCCGCCCTGCGCCACGTCGGCCGCGAGCCCCGAATCGGTCGTGAAGTCGGTGAACGCGCCGCGATCGTTTCTGAGCAGCCGGAGTCCGCCCGGCCAGACGACGAGGAGGTCGAGGTCGCCGTCGCCGTCGAAGTCGATCAGCGTGAGCCCATCCGCCGCTGCCGCGTCCGGTATCGCCGCGACCGGTTTGGGCTTGAACTCGACATCTGGAACCGCTGGATCGACCAGCTCCAGCTCCGCACCGGTCGACACGACGGCTTCGGCGTACCGACCCTGTTCGAGGTAATTCGCGGAGAACACGATGCCGTAACCGCCGGCGCGTACCGCCTCCGAGCGTTGCATCGCCTGCTGGCCTTCTTCACGCCGGCCGGCGCGCGTCAGCGCCAGGCCGAGGTTGTAGGTCGCCGTGACGCTGTACGGCTCTTCCGCAACCGCGGAGCGGAAGCGGTCGATGGCTTCGGCGTAGCGCTGCCCCTGGAGATCGATCTGTCCCAGGTTGATGAGCGCGCCGACGTCCCGCGCGTCGATCTGCAGGACGCGTGCGAAGGCGGCCCGCGCCTGCGCCTCGCGTCCTCCTCGCGCGCGCTCGATCAGGCCGAGCAAGTACGGCGGGTGCGGATCGTCGGGCAGCCTCCGGGCGGCCTCGTTCGCTTCGCGCTCGGCGCCGTCGAGGTCCGGTACGTACAAAAGAGCGATTGCGAGATTGATGCGGGCGATCGCCACCGCTGGATTCGCGCGCAGCGCTCGGCGGAACGCGTCCGCGGCGCCCATGTAGTCGAACTGCTCGAGCAACGCGACGCCGAGATTGTTGGCGCGATACGCGTTCTCGCGCGCTTGCGAATCCGAAGAGCACGTCTGGGAGCTGACGGCCGCAGCCAGCGCGGCGGCGAGCCATGCCACGCGGGAAAGCTTCACCGGAGTCCAAGAGTATCAGCGATGACGCGACACGTAAATATCAGGAGCCAGATGCTACACTACGCGCCCGGCGCGTGTCAGATGACCATCCTGACGTACCTGCGGCGCAGTCGAATCGCACGCGTGAAGTCCGGCGCGGCCTTGACCGGCGCGATCGTGGTCGCGCTGGCGATCTCGCACGCCACGCCGCGCGGCGTGGACGGCCAGACGGCGGCGGCTCCTTCCGCGTCAGGTCCCTCGGCAAGCCAGATCCGGGCCGTTCGGCAGTACATCAAGCGGACGTGGACCGTGCTGACACGCTCGGCGCGCGATCTGCCGCGCGCCGCGCCGGACCCGAAAATGCGCCGCGCGCCCGGCGCGTCCTGGCCGGTGTACGTCGCGGCCGATGAGGATCGCGCCGCGATCGCACGAACGCTCGGGGCGGTCCTGACGCCGGCCGATCTCCAGCACATCGATCTCCGTGTGCTCCCGGCGGATCGCCGGGGGATTTCCGACCACGGCTTGTTGTATTTGCCGCACCCGTACGTCGTGCCCGGCGGGCGCTTCAACGAGATGTACGGCTGGGACAGCTACTTCATCGGGCGCGGCCTGTTGCGCGACGGCGAGGTCGCGCTCGCTCGTGACATGACGGACAATTTCCTGTACGAGATCACCCACTACGGCATGATCCTGAACGCCAACCGGACGTACTTCCTGACGCGCTCGCAGCCGCCGTTTCTGACCGAGATGATCCTCGGCGTCTACGACAAGACGCGCGATCGCCGCTGGCTGAGCTCGACGTTACCGTCCATTGATCGTTATTACGCATTCTGGACGTCGCCGCCGCATCTGGTCGGCGCGAACGGGCTCTCGCGCTATTTCGACGTTGGCGCGGGGCCGGCGCCCGAGGTCCTGGCCGACGAACGCGACGCGCAGGGCCGAACGCACTACGACCGGGTGCGGGATTACTACCGCACGCACGAGATCGCCGACTACGATGTGTCGCGGTTTTACGATCGCGATGCCAACCGGCTCACGGATCTGTTCTACGAAGGCGACCGCTCGATGCGCGAGTCCGGGTTCGATCCGTCGAACCGATTCGGGCCGTTCAGCGCCGACATCATCCACTACACCCCTGTGTGCCTGAACGTGCTCTTGTATCGCATGGAGGACGACGCGGCGCGGATCAATTCGATCGTCGGAAACGCCGCCGCTGCAGAGCTGTGGCAGGCGAGGGCGCGGCAGCGGCGGGAGCGTATCGATCGGTTCCTCTGGGATCCTGATGCCGGACTGTACTTCGACTACAACTTCGAGACACGGCACCGCCGCCGGTACGAGTTTGCGACCACGTTCTATCCGCTGTGGGCCGGCATCGCGTCCCCCGGGCAGGCGCGCCAGGTCGTCTCCAACCTGCCCAGGTTCGAAGCGCCCGGTGGCGTGCTGACCAGCACACAGACGACGGGCAGCCAGTGGGACGCGCCGTACGGATGGGCGCCGCTGCAGCTCATGGCGGTCGACGGACTGCGCCGATACGGCTACGACGCCGACGCCGATCGGCTCGCGCGCAAATTCGTCTCGCTCGTCGCCGACGACTTCGACGCGCATGGAACGATCGTCGAGAAGTACGACGTCCGCCGCCGCTCATCGGACCTCGGCGCCGGGCTGCGGTTCGGCTACACGTCGAATGAAGCCGGCTTCGGATGGACGAACGCGGCTGTTCTCGATCTGCTCGCCGGACTGAACCGCGTGCAGAGAGGCGCCGCCAGTGGTCGCGCGTCATCAGACGGAGGTCGGCAGTCGACCGTGGTCGGTCAGCCGTGACGCGCGCATCAGCGAAGCGGGCGGTGCGACGCTCGCCGCAGTGCTGAGCGCGTGCACGCGTCACACCTCCGGGCGCCGCCCTTAGTACTCGATGTCACAATTACGGCGACGTATTTCGTGACGGCGATCGGTGCCCTACTTCAGAAATACGACGACATATTTGGCCAGAGAGACACAAAGACACAGAGAAGAACACGCCGCAGGTAGCGCGCTCGACGCGGCGCCGCCGAGCGGCGGGCGAGGCGTGCCAACCGCAAACGAACGACCACTGGACCGTGGCTCGGTCGTTCGTGTGTACTTAATGGTCCGTCGCTTGATTACGGCGACGCACCGGGGTCGCCGAGGCGCCCCCGACGCGTCCCTCCCCTGACCTTTTCGCCTGCCGTCAGAAGATGTACTTGAACGCGAACTGGAAGTTCCGCATCGGATCGGCGCCGCCATAGGCGGTCGATGTGATCCGGCCGGCGTTCGGGTTGTCGTTGCCCGGCACGCCGATCTCCGAATCGGGGTTGCCGAGGTTCACGTGGTTGAAGAGGTTGATCGCCTCGACGCGGAGCTCGATGGCCTGGCCGCTGGCGACGCTGAAGCGCTTGAACAACGACGCGTCGGTTCGCCAGTAGCCCGGTCCGACGAGCGAGTTCCGCGGCAGGTTGCCGAAGGTCCCCAGCGCCGGCCGTGAAAACGCGGTTCCGGCGGTGCCAATCGGCGTTGCGTTGAACCAGTGATCGCGCGTGCCGCCGCCCGCCATCGCGTCGCCGACCAGATTCGGACGATTCGGCCCCGTGTCCCGGTCCGTGCCGGCGTCGCGATAGGTCACGTTGAACGGCAGACCACTCTGAATAATGGTGTTCTGGTTGACCTGCCAGCCGCCAAGCCACCGGCTGCTTCTGAAAATCGGCAGTTCGTAGGTGGTTGCGATCGAGAAGTTGTGCGCGCGATCCCAGTCCGCGGGTCCGTAGTTCAGGCTCGGATCGAAGAAGAAGTACTCCGGCAAATCCTGCCGCTCCCGCTGCGCCGTGTACTGCGCGTAGATCGAATAGCCTCTGGAGAAACGCTTCGTCAGCCTCGTCTGCAGCGCATCGTACCGGTTGTGCGCGCAGTTGCAGTACACCGCGATGTCCTGCGTCCAGCCGTAGCGGACGAAATACGGCCGGCGAAGATCGCGAGGAACATTCGGGTAGCCGGCAATCGACGCCTGATTGATGTTGATGTCCGGGTTGTCGCCCGCGAATACGCGCTGACCGTAGTTGCCGACGTAGGCCGCCTCAACTGAGACGTCGTGGGTCAGCTCGCGCTGAACGGTGATGTTGTATGCATCGACGGCGGGCAGATGCTGCTTGTCGGGCAATGCCCGTTCGGACACACCGTTGGGCACCTGCAGCAGCCCGTTGGTGGGTACGGGCGGAAACACCGGCGCCGGCGGACCTTGCGCGAGGTTGAATACCGAAGCGAAGTTCGCCGGCGCGACGAGGCTCTGGGCCGACAGAACCGGCAGGTTCTGCGTGACGGTGTGACCGAAGATCGAACCGAACACGCCAAGGTCGTAACTCCGGCCGTAGCCACCGCGCAGGACCGTCTTCTCGGTCAGCTGGTAGCTGAGGCCGACACGCGGCGCCCAGTTCAGCGCGTTCCTGACGCCGCCATTGAGACCGATGCCGCCAACGCCAGCCACCCGAATGAGCGGGGACGGGATGTCGACAGTGCTGCCGTCCACGGTCGCCAGCAGGAAGCCGCCGTTTTGAGCCGCGTTGACCGTCTGCGGATTGATGATGTCGAGTCGCAGACCGTAGTAGGCCGTCAGCTTCTGCGAGCCACGCCAGGTGTCCTGCACGTAGTACGCGCTCCGCCACTGGCGATCGGCCGCGTCTATTGTAGGACTGATATACCGATCGAGCCGGCCGACCTCACCGAGGAGGAACGTCGCGAGGCCCAGTCCCCCGCCATTGGGACCCTGCGTCTGCTCCGGATAGAAGTGGAGCTCGCCGGACCGATGCCTGTCGCTCGGCACGCGCAGGTTCCAGGCTCGGCGCACATCGACGCCGAACTTGACCGTGTGGTTCTGGACGAGGCGGGTGACGTTCGCGACAAACTGCATCTGCTTCTCGTCCTCATTGAGCGGGCAGTTGCAGCGGTTCACCCCCAGGCCCGAGCCGAAGTTGAACCCCCGATTGCCTTGCCCGATCGGCCCGCCTCCTTCCGTGCCGACGAAACCGCCGAACAGCCCGGACGTAAAGTTGTTGTCCAGGTTCAACCCTGGGATCCCGGCGTCCTTCGCGGGCGTCGTGCCGAAGTCGAACGGCAGCACGTCCACCTTGTAGCTGAACCAGCCGAAGCGGAAGTCGGCCGTGGTGTTGTTGCCGATGGTCCGATCGAATCCGGTTGCAAGACTGTGGTTTTTGACATTCGAGACCCCTCCGAGCGAGACGAGCTCCTGACCCCCGCCCGGGCCGAACGCCGTGGGCCCGTTGCGATCGAACCTCGCGAAGCTGTAGCGTCCGAACAGATTGAGCCGCGCATTGATGCGGTCGTCGAGCCGGACATCGAAGGTATCGTCGTTGAACGGCTCGCTGCCGGCCGCAACGAAATTGTCGCGCGTGCCGTTCTCCGTGCCCGGCCGGTTCGGCAGTGGAATCAGCTTCAAGATCGCCAGCGCCTGCGGCGACAGCCGGCTGTTCGGAATGACGTTGTTGCCGAACTGTGTCCGCGTCGCGGGCGTGGCGCCGCTCAGGGGATCAAACACATTGACGCCGTACGCGCTCAAATCGCCGTTGCGCGCCGCGGCAGTCGGCACCGTGAGCAGCCGCGAGCCTCCGACTTTGCTCCGCAGTCCCTGATAGTCGCCGAAGAAGAACACCTTGTCCTTCCGGATCGGTCCGCCCAGCGATCCACCAAACTGATTCCGCGTCGTGTCCGGAATGAACTTGCCGGTCAGCGGATCGGGCAGCGACTGCGAAAACGGGTTGCGCTCCTGCAGACGATCGTCGAGGTGGAACTCGAACGCGCTGCCGTGCAGAGTGTTCGCGCCCGACTTCGTCTGTACGGAAACGACGCCGGCGGTCGCCTGTCCGAACTCCGCGTCGTAATTCTGCGACGTGATCTTCGTTTCCTGAATCGCATCGAAATTCGGGTTGATGACGATGATGCCGAGAATCGGATCGCGGTTCTCGGTGCCATCGAGCTGGTAACCGGTGCCGCTGAAGTGCTGCCCGTTCACCATCGTCTGCGTCGAGCCCTGCGGGTTCTCGCTCGCCGCGTGCTGCCACTGAAGCTGCTGGGTGCCGGGCGTCAGCAGGATGAATTTCGTGAAGTTGCGATCGAGGATGGGCAAATCGTTGATCTGCTTCGATTCGAAGGTCGTCGCGACATCGGCGCGATCGGTCTTGAGCAGCGGGCTGAAACCGGCGACCGTCACGTTCTCGCTGACCGACCCGAGGTCGAGCCTGATGTTCAGTTTCGTCTGCGTGTCGACGTTCACCTTGATGTCGGGAAAGACCGGCGTCCTGAAGCCGGTCAGCTCGGCCTTGACCTCGTACGTGCCTGGCAACAGGCGTTCCTTGACGTACAAGCCGGACTCGTTCGTGACGATTGTGTCCACGGTCTTGCGCTCTGCGCTCGTGATGGTGACGGTAACGCCGGGCACCACGGCGCCGGTCGTGTCGGTGATGATGCCGCTGACGCTGCCGTAGACCGCCTGCGCGATCGCTCGCGACGGCGCAAACACCGCCAGGACGAGCGCGACAGCCAGTGTGTAGTGATGGTGCCGGAACCGAAGGACCTTCGGGCGGGCGATCATGTTCCCTCCCCAGCTGAAAGCGGCGAGTCCGTTGAGTGGTGGCCGAGAATCGTAGCGGCGCGCGCGGAATCGTATCGATCGTCCGGTGCAGCGTCAAGCCCCCTCGGGTTACGCGCATATGTCAAGCCCCCTCGGGTTACGCGCATAAAGAATCTAAATGCGCGTCGGAATTTCCGGAGCCCCGCATCGCATATGAAGACGCCGATCCATAATTGCGAACCTTGATCCGGCTCCGATCCGCCGTCGCCGGCGTCTGCCTCTGTGGTTTTGTCGCGGTGAGCGCGCAAGACGTCGCGCCGACGGTTCATGTCGCGCGCTTTCCGCTGCGATCCGGAGGTCTGGAGCTGACGCGGCCGACCCACGCCGGCGCGTTTTTCGACGTTGTCGGCCGCCGCGCCGCGCTGCTCGGGTACGAAAACCGCGCGGCCGAGGCCTGGGTGTACCCGCTGCAAGTGCTCGACGAGTTTTCGCTGTCCTTCCGCCTCGAGGGGTACCCCCTCGAAATAGACGGCCGCGACATCATGGCGTCGATCCACGTGCGGCCGGAAGCGACGACGCTCGTGTATGCGCACGCGGCCTTCACTGCCCGGCAGATCATGTTCGCGCCGCTCGACGAGCCCGGCCTGGCCATCGTGCTCGACGTTCAGAGCACACTGCCGATCACCGTGACGGCGTCTTTTCGCCCGCGGTTGCGGTTGATGTGGCCCGCCACGTCCATGACGTCCAATATCGGATGGGACGAAGCCGCTCACGTGTATTACCTGACCGAAGAGACGCGCCGTTATGCGGGGGTCATCGGCTGCCCGTCCGCACGCGACATCTCGGTGATGCCGTACCAGGAGGAGCCCCGCGATGTGCCACACCGGTTCGTGATCCGGGTCCCACCGGATCGCGAGCGCGAGGTGGTGCCCATCGTGATCGCGGCGAGCCTCGAAGGGCGTGCGGCGGCGAAGAGCGCGTACGACCGGATTCTGTCGTCCGTCCGCGCGCTGTACGAGCAAACGGCGGATCATTTCGAGCGGCTGGATCGCGACACGCTGACCGTGACGACGCCGGACGCACGGCTCGATGCCGCGTTCCGCTGGGCGAAAGTCGGAATCGACAAGGGCCTGGCCACGAACCCGCAGCTCGGCATGGGGCTGCTCGCCGGGTTTCGGACCTCGGGCGACAGCGAACGACCGGGCTTCGCGTGGTTCTTCGGCCGCGATGCGCTCTGGACGACGCTGGCGACGACCTCGGAAGGCGACTTCACGACAACGCGGACCGCGCTGGAGTTTCTGCGGAAATACCAGCGGCAGGACGGCAAGATTCCGCACGAGATCTCGCAGTCGGCGTCGCTGGTGCCCTGGTTCGATCAGTATCCGTACGCGTGGGCGAGCGCCGACGCGACGCCGTTGTACGTCGTCGCCCATGCGGACTACTGGCGCGCGAGCGGCGATCGCGAGTTCATTCGCCAGGCCTGGGATTCGATCGTGAAGGCGTATCGCTTCTCGGCGGCTACCGACAGCGACGGCAACGGACTGATCGAGAATACGAACGTCGGTCACGGCTGGGTCGAGGGCGGTGCGCTGTATCCCCCGCACGAGGAGATGTATCTGGAAGGGTTGTGGCTCGCGGCGTCCCGTGGCATCGCGGAGCTTGCGGACCTCCTGCAGGACCCGGCGCTGGCGTCCGGGGCGCGCGCCGCCGCCGAGCGGACGCGCGCGGCGGTCGAGGAGACCTACTGGATGGGCGATCGCGGCTTCTACGCGTTTGCGACGGCCGAGCCGCGCACGACCGCGCCCGTCGCCGAGCCCGGACCGAATCGCGCGCGCCGGCAGGCGCGACTCGAGACGCTCGGCCGGGCCAGGCTGATCGATGAGGACACGGTCCTGCCGGCCGTTCCGCTGTGGTTCGACCTGGCGCGCGAAGACCGCGCGCAGTCCGAGATCGATCATCTCGGAAGCGGATCGATGGCAACCGATTGGGGCTCGCGGATCCTGTCGAATCGCAGCGCGCTGTACGATCCGTTGTCATACCATTACGGATCCGTCTGGCCGCTCTTTACCGGCTGGACGGCGTCCGCGGCGTACAAACACGGCCGGCCGTCGGTCGGTTTCCAGGCGCTGGCGGCCAATGCGTTGCTGACCTATGCGGGCGCCCTCGGCGACGTCACGGAGCTCCTTTCCGGCGATTTCGCGACACCGTTCGGACGATCGTCGCATCACCAGATCTGGTCGGAGGCGATGGTGGTGACGCCGATGGTGCGCGGCCTGCTCGGGATTGAGACGGCCGATGGCGGACGCACGCTCCGGTTTGCGCCCGCGATGCCGGCGACGTGGGATCGTGTGGAGGCGCGGGCGGTCCGGGCCGGCGCCGCGCAGTACGACGTGACGTTCGAGCGCCGTGCGGGCCGCGCTGTCGCTCGAATCGTCGCGCTGGGCGGCGCCGTCCGGGGTCCCCAACGCCTCATCGTCGCGCCCGCGTTCCCGCTCGATGCGCGCGTGCGGCGCGTGACGGTCAACGGCGTGGTCGTCAGGCACGAAAGCTTGCCGATCGGTGACGTCCAGCGCGTCACGGTGACGGTCGACGCCGCGGCGCCGACAATCGAGATCGTGTTCAGCGCGGATGAGGGCACGGAAGTGTACGCCGCGCCTCAGCCGATTGAGCCGGGTGCCGACAATCGGGGGTTGAGAGTGCTCCGCGCGCGCGCTGACGCGCGCGCGCTTCATCTGACGGTCGAAGGCCGCGGCGGCCGCGCCTACCCGATCAGCGTACGGACGCCGCGGCGTCTCGGCACGGCGGAGGACGTAACCGCGCTCGAGCCAGGCGCCGGATTTCAACGGCTCGAGATTCGGTTCGCCGGCGCGGCGGCGGACTACGTCCGTCGCGAGGTGGTCGTTCCGTTCGTGCGGTGAGCTGGTGCCTGGTCCGATCAGCGACGCGCGTTCGATACGCCCTCTTTGATCGAGACGACACGTCCAGCCGCGACGCCGGTCAGCGTCTCGACGCGTCCGCTCGGCCAGGTGACTTCGATCTTGTCCGCGAGGGTCGCGGATCCGAGGCCGAAGTGCAGCCGGAGATCATCGTGTGAGTAGTAGCTGGCCTGGCTGAGGACCGCCTGCGCCTGCGTGCGGCCGGCGGCTGTCACACGCACGGTCGCGCCGAGCGCCGCCCGATTGGACGTCGTGCCTTCCAGCTTCACCCCAATCCAGCGGTTCGGCCCGGAGTAGCCATTTCTGAGTAGAGATGGCGGCTCGTTCATGTTGAAGACGAGGACATCGATGTCGCCGTCGTTGTCGAAGTCGCCGAAGGCGGCGCCGCGGCTCGAATGCGGCCTGGTCGCGCCGGCTCCGCTCGGCCCGCTCACGTTCTCGAATCGCGCCCCATTCACATTGCGAAAGACGATCCGCGGGCCGCGGTGCGGGTACTGCGCGAGCACCGGCTCGACCTCCGGATAGACATTGCCCGTCACATACACCAGATCGGGCCGGCCGTCGTTGTCCAGATCGGGCATTCCGGCGCCCCACTCGACGTAGCGATTCAGCACGCCGAGACCGGCGGCGAGCGCGATGTCCTCGAACACGCCTTTTCCGAGGCCGCGATACAGCGCGGGGATGTCGTCGGCGAAGTGCGTCTTGAACAGGTCCAGCAGGCCGTCACCGTTGAAGTCACCGACGGCGAGTCCCATCCCCGCCTGCTGGGTGCCGTTCTCGCTGTACGCGACGCCGCTCTCGACGGCCGTGTCGGTGAACGTCCCGTCGTGGTTGTTGTGGTACAGAATCGACGCGGTCGAGTCGCACGCGACGTAGATGTCGATCCACCCGTCGCCGTCGAAGTCGGCCGCCGTTGCGGTCATGGCATAACGGCCGGTCACGCGGGCGATGCCCGACACCGCGGACACGTCGGTGAACGAGCCGTCGCCGTTGTTGTGAAACAGGAGGTTCGTATCGGTCGGCAGCCCGCGCGGGCCGCAGTTGACCGGCACACCCTTCCAGACGCAGTTGGGCCCGCTGCCGATTTCCGGCGCCGACGCGAGATCGAACCGGAGATAGTTCGCCACGAACAGATCGACACGGCCGTCGCGGTCGTAGTCGACGAACGTGCAGCCCGATCCCCATCTGGTTCCACCGGTCGGCAGGCCCGCGCGGGCGGTGACGTCTCCGAAGCGGCCGTCTCCGAGGTTGTGATAGAGCACGTTCTGCCCGTAGTAGGTCGTGAACAGATCGAGGCGGCCGTCGTTGTCGTAGTCGCCGACGCAGACGCTCGATGCCCAGCCGACCGCGCCGAGACCGGCGCGCGCCGTGACATCGGCGAACGTGCCATCGTGGTTGTTGCGGTAGAGATGCGACGTGGGAGTCCGGCCGGGCGGATGCGTCTGGTTCTCGCGCGCCAGCTCCTTCAACCTCGTGCCGTTCAGCACCAGCGCGTCCAGCCAGCCGTCGTTGTCGTAGTCGAGGAATGCGACGCCGGCCCCGTTGGTTTCGATGATGAAACGCTTGCGGTCGACGCCGCCGTACATCGACGGCTCGCGCAGCCCGGCACGATCCGCGACGTCGTCGAACGTGACGGGCCAATCGGTGGCCGGTCGCTGAGGAGTGGTGGCGGGTGCGACCGACAGCAGGAGCAGCGCGGAGGCAGGCGCGGCCAGCAGCCTGCATCCGGCGACACGCCACGACGGGACACCGGGAACGCGCGGAACACGCAGCGAGTGGCTCTCGCTGCGGTTTATGCGGGCGCTCGCTCGATCGTGGTCACATGCGCCAGCCTCTCCCGGCCGGATCACTTGACATCGCCCTGCAGGCGCTCCGCGATGGCGAACTCACCTTTTGCTTCTTCGGCACGGCCGGCCTGCTGCAGCAGTTGTGCGAGGAGATAGTGCGCCGACTTGTTGTTCGGGTCGTACTCGATCGCGCGGCGCAGCATTTGCTCCGCGGAGGCGGGCTGGCCGGTCCTGCCGTAGGCCTTGCCGAGCAGGATGTAGGGGCCGCTGAAGTACGGGTTGATCCAGAGCGACTGCTGGAGCGTGGCGATCGCCGCGTTCCACTCGAGCCGGCGCGAATAGACATCGCCCATCCGGTACAGCGCCATCGCGTGGGCCGGATTGATGGCGAGCTCTTCCCGCAGCAACTCGATCGCCTCGTCCAGCCGCGATCGGAAGATGGCAATCTGGGCGAGGACGTAGTGCGCCTCCGGCAGCTTCGGATCGAGACGGATCGCCTGCTTCAGCTCCGCTTCCGCGAGATCCTCGAGCTCCAGCCGATTCATCATCTCGCCGGCAAGAAGGTAGGCGGCCGCCGAATCGGGCCTGATCCGAAACGTGCGGGCGAACGACTCGCGCGCTTTCGCCGGCTGTCGCGTCTGCGCGTACGCCATGCCGAGCGCATAGGCGAGCTTGATATCGTCGGGGAGAAATGGGCGGGTCTCTTCGAGGTACGGAATCGATTCCCTCAGGTGGCCGGCGAGAAAATGCGCGAGACCGAGAACCTGCACCG
Organism: Acidobacteriota bacterium; assembly: GCA_003222535.1. Classification (GTDB taxonomy): domain Bacteria; phylum Acidobacteriota; class Vicinamibacteria; order Vicinamibacterales; family CAVVIG01; genus QHWJ01. The sequence continues at coordinate 15,532 of QHWJ01000231.1, forward strand.
CCTCGCGCCGCTCGAGCGAGCCGGGCTCGAGGCGCTGCACGACCGGGGTCAGCGTGTCGATGGCTCTGCCGGCGTCATTCGCGTGGTAGTACCCGACGCCGAGCAGCTCGGCGACTTGAGGGTCGGCACGATCGTCGAGCGCGCGCAGCGTCTCGATTGCGGCGGCCGGCTGACCCGAGTCGATCAGCTTCCGTGCGTCGGCAAGCACGGTCGGGGCCGGAACGCTCGGCTGCGGCGGCTGCGGCTCAATCGATTGCGCTGCCGCGACCGCGGTCCAGATCGCCGCGGCTGCCGCGCACAGCGCGAATCTAGCGGCCCGGTCCCTGTACACGTCCGCTGCCTTCCTTCAGCGTGTGAAACCGATCGACATCGAGATGCTCCCAGCTCTCCTCGAGCCCGTTCGGCCACCGCACGTCGAGACGATCGAGGCGTGCCGCGGAGCCGAGGCCGAAGTGGACGCGAAAATCGTTCTGCGACAGGTAACTGCCGCCGCCCCGGACTTCCTCCCACTGCTGCGCGCTGCCCACCGCCGCGTGGACCCGCGCGCCGATCGCGTCACGATTCGATCGCACGCCGGCGAGCTTGACCGTGACCCAGTGATTCGCCGGGTTGCCCTTCAACCGGAAGAGATCCGGCCGGTCGTTGACGTTCGCGATCGCGACGTCGATCTGCCCGTCGTTGTCGAAGTCTCCGAAGGCCGTGCCGCGCCCCGCCTTCGGGGTCGCCGCCGGCGGTCCGAGCCGCTCCGTCACGTCGGCGAACCGTCCGTTGCCGAGATTGCGGTAGACGACTTTCCTCTGCTTGTAGGCCGCCTCGGTCTTGAGTTGCGCCACTTCGGGGTAGACGTGGCCGTTGGTGAGGAACAGATCGAGCCAGCCATCGTTGTCGAGATCGACGAAGCCGGTGCCCCATCCCAGCCATCGCGTATTGATGCCGATTCCCGCCGCAAACGTCCGATCCTGGCAGAACCCGTCTCCCGAGTTCGAGTAGAGCGTGGCGGTGTCTCCCGCGAAGTTGGTCTTGAAGACGTCCATCGTGCCGTTGCGATCGTAATCGCCGATCCCGACGCCCATCCCGGCCTGCGGCTTTCCGTCCTGGCTGTAGGCGCAGCCCGACGCGACGCCGATGTCGGTGAACGTCCCGTCGTGATTGTTGCGGTACAGCGCGCTCGGATTCGAGTCGTTGGCGACGTACAGATCGACCCAGCCGTCGTTGTCGAAGTCGAGCGTGCTGACGCCGAGGCCGTAGGTCCCGCTCGCGCGGGTGATGCCGGTCTTGTCGGAGACGTCCTCGAAGGTGCCGTTGCCGCCGTTGTGATACAGGGCATTTCTCCCGCCGGTCAGCCCCGGCGGTCCGCACGCCACCTGGATGCCCTTGTAGCGGCACAAGCCGGACCCGGGCGTCGGCGCCGTCGCGAGGTCGAGATCGATGTAGTTGGCGACGAACAGATCGAGGCGGCCGTCGCGGTCGTAATCGAGGAACGCGCACCCCGTGCCCCAGCGCGTGCGTGTGGTGAGCAGTCCGGCCGCACGCGTGACGTCCTCGAACGCGCCGTTGCCGCGGTTGTGATACAGCCTGTTCTGGCCGAAGTAGGTCACGAACAGGTCGTCGTAGCCGTCGCCGTCGTAGTCGCCGACGCACGCGCCCTGTCCCCATCCGCTCGCGGCGAGGCCAGCTCGCGCGGTCACGTCCTCGAACACCCCGTCGCCCTTGTTGCGGTACAGATGGTTCGTCGGCGCCTTGACAGCGGGGAATCCTTCGAGCGTCGTGCCGTTCACGAAAAAGAGGTCGAGCCAGCCGTCGTTGTCGATATCGATGAACGCGACGCCGGTGCCGGTGGTCTCGAGCAGGTACTTATTCGATGATTCGCCGCCAAAGACCGTCACGTGATTGAGACCGGCCTCGCGCGCGACGTTCGTGAACGAGAAGCCCGGCGGCGCCGGCTCCTGGGGGTGCACCACGCAGGGCACAGCGAGCGCGGCGACGGCAGGGGCCGTCCAAACGAGGCGTCTCGCCCGCCCGAACATGTCGGCATGATAGCAGCCCGTGGTGAAAGTCTGGCTGCATTCGACCGGCGATGCATCCCCGCTCCACCCCAACGCGGCTGCCGCGTTGGGGACCCGGGGTGGCTGCGTTGCTCCTCGCTCAAATACTCCCGGTATTGCCACTCCACCGCGCAGACCACGCGCGGCGGGGGCCCCGGTTTCTCGGTCGTCCGCCTTCGTTCGCGGGACACTCTCGCAGCCGCGAACGTCGGCGAGACCTCGCCACCGGGGCGCCTCGCCGGTCTCGGTGCGACGCCAGACTTTCATCACGGGCTGTTAGCGCATCGCGACCCGCGGCGAATGGCGCCCCGATGATAGACTCTCGGCCGCGCGAACGGAGCTGCCGCCATGGAACAGGTCACCGGCGTGCTGACGCACAAAAACCTGGAACCGATCGACATCGGGATCATCCTCACCTACTTCATCATCGTCTTCGCGATCGGGTTCTATTTTTCGCTCAAGGAGCGGACCTCCGCCGACTATTTCCTCGCGAGCCGCAACGTCGGCTGGTTCGCAATCGGCGCGTCGTTGTTCGTGTCGAACATCTCGACGGAGCATTTCATCGGCCTGGCCGGGTCCGGCGCCTCGTCGGGTCTTGCGGTGGGCCACTTCGAGTGGCTCGCGTGTCTGATCGTGCTGCTGCTCGGATGGGTGTTCGTGCCGTTCTACCTGCGGTCGAACGTGTTCACGATGCCCGAGTTCCTGGAGCGCCGGTTCAGCCGCTCCTGCGCGGTCTACCTTGCCGGCGTCTCCATTCTCGCCTACATCTTCACGAAGATTTCCGTTCACCTCTATGCCGCAGGGATCGTCCTCGAGAGCGTGGTGGGATGGAACCCGCTGACGGCGGCGTTGATTCTCGTGATCGCGACCGGCGTGTACACGGTCGCCGGAGGGTTGGCCGCGGTCATCTATACCGATCTCGTCCAGACGCTGATTCTCATCGCGGGGGCGGTGATCCTGACGGTGATCGGTCTGGATCGAACCGGCGGCTTCGCCGGGCTGCGGGCGGCCGTGCCCCAGAGCTACTTTCACATGATCAAGCCGCTCGGCGATCCCGACTTCCCATGGACCGGCATCTTCTTCGGCGCGCCGATTCTCGGCATCTGGTACTGGTGCACCGATCAGGTCATCGTGCAGCGGGTGCTCTCGGCGAGGGATGAGGGACACGCCCGGGCAGGGACGATTTTCGCCGGCTTCCTGAAGATCCTGCCGGTGTTCATCCTCGTCCTGCCGGGGCTGATTGCGTTCGCGCTCTACCGCGACGCGTTCGTCGTCCGCAATGGCCAGGTGACCAATGGCGACATCGCGTATCCGATGCTCGTCATCAACCTGATGCCGGCGGGTCTGGTCGGCGTCATGATCGCGGCGCTCATGGCCGCGTTGATGGGCGCGATGAGCTCCGTGTTCAACTCCGCCTCCACGCTGGTGACGCTCGACTTCTACAAGAAGATCGCGCCGGACGCGAACGAGCGGCAGCTCGTGAACTTCGGCCGCGCGGCCACCGGCGTCCTCGTGCTGCTCGGAGTCCTGTGGGTGCCGTTCATCCGGTTGATCAGCTCGCAGCTGTTCATCTATCTCCAGGCGGTGCAGGCCTACATCAGCCCGCCGATTGCCGTCTGCTTCATCTTCGGAATCCTCTGGACGCGCGTGAACGGCACCGGCGCCATCACGACGCTGGTGAGCGGCTTCGTGCTCGGATCGGCGCGATTCATGTGCGAAGTGCTGGACAAATCGCAGCGCTTCGAGTCGCCGGCCATCCGATGGCTGATCGACATGAACTTCCTCCACTACGCGATCCTGATGTTTGTCGTCTGCGCCGCGGTTCTCATCGTTGTCAGCCTGGCGACGGCGGCGCCGGATCGCGGCACCCTCGCCGGCCTGACATTCGCCACCGTCAACGACAAGATCGAGACGACGAAGGTCGGTGGCGTGGAGGCGCCGAAGCCCGCGCCGGAGACCGAGACGCAGCACCGGATCAACATCGCGCTCACCGGGGCTCTGGCGCTGACGGTCGTCAGCTTGTGGATCTACTTCCGGTAGACGCGGTGAGAGCGGCTCCAGCCCCGGCGGCGGCACCGCAGTCGATCCTCGCGCTGCGGGCGCACGTCGAGCGCGAAGAGGCAGTCGAGGCTTTCACGCACGGCCTCGCCGGAGGCGTGCGTCGGCTGGCGCTCGGTCCGCTGCGCTCCGTGGCCGACATCTACGTGCCGTTTCGCTTGTATCAGGTGAGCGTCGGCCGCGATCGCAACGAGGAGCGGCTCGTGCTCGGGCTCGATGCGGTCGCCGGCGCGCTCGATCTCTACCGCTTCGACGATGTGCCGCGATCCGCCGACCTGGTTCATGTCCGCACGCGCAATCACCTCGGGCCGGTGCTGTCGACGTCCGCAGCCAGCGGCATCCTCACGACGAGAGTGAAACGGATCGTGTACCAGCGCGTCGGGTTTCTCGCGGCGGCCCCGTTTCGCCTCGACGTGCAGCCGGTCGACCAGATGCTCCACGTTCCGTACTGGGTCGGCTTCGTCGGTCGAGGCGAGGCCGCCTCGCTCGTCGTCATGGATGCGGTGCGCCGGCAGATCGAGGGCGTGAAGGCGCGCCGGCTGATTGGCGAATGGCTCAGCGGGTAGTCGTCGCTCTCAGATACGGCGCGAGACGTCTGGCGGTGTCGAATTCCCTGCTTGCCTCGTCCTGGCGGCCGATCCGCCGGAGCGCCAGCGCGAGCTGAAAGTGCGCCTGCGCGTTGTCGGGCGCGAGACGAATGGCTTCACGGAACTTCGCGATCGCGGCGGCGACGGCCTGCCGCTTGAGCTGGTCCAGTCCGGCATTGACCGCAAACACCGACGCCTGCGCATCGGCCTTCAGCTTGTTCAGCCGCTCGGCCTCCATGAACGCGGCCTTTGCGCCCTCGGCGTCGTGCTTCGCCTGGAGCAGCTGGCCGAGAGTCGTCTGCGCTTCGCCGGACAGCGGGTTGATCCGGATGGTCTCGCGCACCTCGTCGAGCGCGGCCTCGACGCTGCCCTGCTGCTTCAGGATCGTGGCGAGCATGTAGTGCGCCTCGGCGTAATCGGACCGGCGTGCCATCGCCTCCTTGAAAAGCGGCATCGCTTCCTCCGCGCGTCCGGTCTGCCACAGCACGACGCCGAGCGTGAACGGCGCCTCAGGGAGCGCGGGATCGAGCCGCATCGCCGTCCCCAGCGCGGTCGCCGCGGCCTCGAAGTCGTCTCGCTGTTTGAGCGCGAGGCCGAGGTCGTAGAACGCCTCGGCGTTCGCCGGATCGCGTCGCGTGAGCTCGCCGAGCTCGGTGACGGCGGCGTCGAGCTCGCCTCCCTGCATCAGCGCCGCCCCGAGATTCAGACGCGCCTCGGACAAGTCCGGTGACGCGTTCACGACCGCGCGCAGCGCCCGCACCGCCGCCGCGGCATCGCCTTTCTGCATGAGCGCGAGCCCGAGGCTGTTGCCGGTATCGGCCAGCGACGGATTCAGCCCGAGCGCCCGCCGGAACTCCGCGATCGCGCCGTCGAGATCGCCGAGCTCCTGGAGCGCCACGCCCAGTTGGGCGTGCGCCGGGACGAGCTTCGGATCGTGCCGCAGCGCGATTCGGAAGCCGTCAATGGCGGCGGTCAGGTTGCCTTGCTGCCGCTCGGTCACGGCGAGGTAATAGCGCGCCTCGGCGTGCGCGGGCCGCAGCGTGACGGCTCGCTGAAGCTCCGGCCGGGCGCGATCCAGCTGCTTGGTCCACCACAGCGTGGCGCCCAGGTGGTAGTGGGCGTCGAAGGATGCGGGCTGGAGCGCGACGGCCTTTTCGAATTCGGCAATCGCCTCCGCGGTGTGTCCCTGCAGGCCGAGCACGAACCCCAATCGATCGTGCGCCGCGGCGAGATTCGGCGCGCGTTCCAGCGCGGCACGGTACTCCGCCGCTGCCGCGTCCAGGTTCTGCTGCCGTTCCAACTCGCGGCCAAGCAGATAGTGCGCGCGCGGCGTGCCCGCGTGTGATTGCGCGCCGGCCGGCGCGACGAGGAGCGCCAGCAAAAGAAGGAGGAGCGGAGCGCGAGTCACGTCAGCGGCGGCCGGCGAAATACGCGCGCACGATTTCCGGCGTCTCGATGACGCGCCGCTGCTTGACGCCGAGCGCCAGCCGGATGAATTGCGCGTGGGTCCACGCCAGCGGTGTCGCCGATCCGGTGCCCTCGCCGAAGCGCAGCTGCGCAGGCAGCGGACTCTCGCGCCGGTCCCACACCTGCTCGGGCAGCATGCGTCCGGCGTTTGCAAATCGCAGCAGGGCATCGAGCAGCGGCCGCGCGTTGCCGCCGCGCGCCAGCTCGTATTCGCCGCGCTCGCCGGTCAGCAGTGGCCACAGGCGTCCCACGCCGGTCATGTCAAACCCCCGACCGTTCTCCTTCTCGCCGTACCCATCGTGGTTGTATCGGTACCATCCAGGACCGTTCGGCGTGTCGACCTTGATCGTCCGGTCGACGACGGCCAACGATGCCGTCACGCGCGGATCGGTGGCCGGCCGAATTCCGAGCCGGACGAGCTCGAGAAACCCCGCGTCGACGATCGCGCGCTCGTCGTAGGTGCCGCCGCCGTTGTTGATTTCGAGCCGCTCGCCGCTGTCGGGCGCGCCGTGCTGCGCGACACGCAGGTAGTACGGCTCCCGCGCCAGCGATCCGGTGCGCGTCATCGTCCATCCATCGAGCTGGTTCATCCACGAATCGGCCGTGTTGCGATACCGCGACGCGGCGTCGCCGTCTTGATTTCGCTCCGCAATCGCCGCGGCGCAGACGAGTCCGGCGACTTCGGCGGCGATCGTCGACGGCGAATAGCCGGTCTCCTCCTCCCATCGTTCCTGCGGCGTGGCGGGGCCGTGCGCCACGACGAATTCGGCGGCAGGCCGCACGTGTTCGCGATACGTCTCCGCGTCTGTTCGACCGAGCTGCTGCGCCAGGATCAGCGGATAGGACACTTCGTCGAGCTGCAGCGATCCCCAGTACGGCCGGCCATCGAGCCACGAGTTCTGCGGAAACGATCCGTCCGGTTTCTGCTGCACGCGGAACAGATAATCGAGCGCCCGCTCGGCGGCGGCGCGATCGCCCATCCCGATGAATGCGGTCGCGGCCTCGTACAGATCGCGGGCCCAGACGAGATGGTAGCCGCCGACGTTGCCGTCGCCGGCGTCCACCTCGTGGCCCCACGGAATGGTCATGCTCGCGATGATCGCGCCCCGGAACGTCTTGTCTTCGTGCGCGCGGAGGACCATCGCCGACATCGCGTACTCGTCGGCGTACGCCGCGTCGACCGGCTCGAGCCTTGCGACGTACCGACGCCATCCGCCGGCGTACGACTGCCACGTCGCGTCCACCGGCTGCGCCAGCGTCGCGCGCGCTTCGGCGAGCGCGCCGTCGAGGCTGGATCCGAACGCGACCGCAAGCGCGAATTCGAGTGGTGTCCCCGGCGTCGGCTGCCGGATCTCGGCGGCCTCGGCGACGTTGCCATCCACCGCGCGATCGAAGCGCTGGACGAGATGGCCGCTCGATCGCAGATCCGCCAGGCCGTCGTTGACGCCGACGAAGCCGCAGGTTTTCTCGCCGAAGCCGGTGGAGCTCGCGACGGCCATGATCACCGTGCCCTGCGCGGCCATGAGCGCGTCCCCGGTCACATCGGCGGTGTCGTGGAAACCACTGTTGTCGACCGCCGGGTCCGCGTACACGTACAGCCTGAGCGGCACTCCGTTCGGCTCGAAGCGCACACGGATCACGATCGTCTGATGCGCCGGATCGGTGAACGTCTCGCGGATGATGCGGTAGCGGCCGGACCGGCTGCTGTTCGTCTGGCGAAACGCGAGCACGTCGCGCGCGATCACATCCACGCGATGGTCGGTGTCGACGCTCTCGCGCTCGAAAAACCCCGCGCCGTCAGTGACGACGAGATCGAGCATCCGCAGGTTCGCTTTGTCGACGGTCGGGTAATAGGCTTCCGTGAGCACGCCGTCGCCGAGCGTGAACCAGACTTTCGAGATCGGTGCGATCGCCGTGCCCACGCCCTGTTTGTTGCCGTTCGTCCACGTCGCTCTTTCTCCAGGCGCACCGGTGGCGTACGCCTGCTGCCCTGGCCCGGGCGTCTGCGCGAGCGCCCAGACGAGCGCAAGGGCGGAGATCGTGCGCGTCATCGTTGTCCGGTTCCGATGGGAGACATGCGGTCCATTTAGTACAGCATTTCGTAATTACGCCGACGTACTGATTTGGACAAGCCACCGAGACACTGAGACACAGAGGCGCTCGACGCGGTCGGCCTGCCCCGCAGGCCGAGCCGTGAGGCGCGCAAACCGCAAACGAACGACCGAGCCACTGCCCGCTCCGGCGCCGCCTCAATCGTCGAGCGTCTACGATATACGCCGGGTTCGTCTGAATGTCCATATCGTTGGGTCAATGAGGGCCCGTGACGGGCCCTCGATCTTCGGTAATCGAGCCGCCGGCCACCCTCTCGCCCTGGCGGAGCCAACGCGGCGTTTCGCCGCGACGGAGCGCCGCTGCGGCCTGCCGCAAGTCGATTCGCCCGGCGATGTTCGTTTGTGCCATCCGTTCCAGGAAATTGCTCACGGCCTGGCGCTCGCCCCGCGCAACGAGATCACGAATGAGATGCCAACGCGACACGACGTCGTCCGCATACGTCAGTTCCTCGGACGCCGGCGCCTCTGCCGCCTGCCTCAAGTAGCCGATGGCCTTGTTCCTGTCACCGTCGCGAAGAGCCAGCGCGCTCAACGTCATGTTCGCGGCGTAAATCGCCGTGCCGTGATTCGGATGATTCCGGAACTTCGGCGCCAGCTTCAGTGTGTCTTCCGCGTATCTCCCGGCCTGTGCTCGTGCGAGCTCGAGACGGCCTCGAAGATTAGAGTCGTCCCACCGGGCGATGTCCTCCACGGTCCCGTATGCGTTTTGGGCCAGATGGGGGAGTTGTTCGAATCGCTCCAGTTCCGGCAACGCGGCGACGTGAGCGTCAAGCGAAGCTGGCGCTATCCGCCACAGCGGCTCCCTGTGTTTCAGCTGAGATCGCACGCCGAGGAGCGTGGTGTGCGCCAGAACAGCTTGCGGGTTCATCTGCAGTACTCGCTTGAGGCACGACTCGGCCCACGGCGCAGGATCGACGCCCATCCATGGGCGGCTGCCGCGACGAGACAAGAACCACCCGACTGCCGTCAGCAGCATTTCATCGGTCGATTCGCCGAGCTTTCCTCGAACGAGCGTTGCGTAAGAAGAAAGCGGTTCGGCCACGCTCAGCGTTCGCATGCTGTTCCGGCCGGCCGGCGCCTCGGAGCCAACGAGCACGCTCGTGTAGAACCGTCCCAGCCGTGCGGCCCACGGACCTTTCGGTTCCAGCGCTCGCGCCCGCAACAGCATCTGCTCCGCCAAGGGTTTGTCGGCCACCTCGAGAAAGTCGGCAGCGTGTCCAAGCGAAACAGCATTCACGTCCGGTCGAGTTGTTTGCGCGAGCCAACTCGCTTTCGCTTGCGCATACCCAATCGGATCGCCGGGAAAGAACGGGGCAAGATCCTTCGGGAAGATCCGCGCCTCAAACGCACCGGCGAGGTCCGAATCCGGCTGGTGATCGATCAGCCAGAGGATGTGTGCCCGCCTCGCCGCGAGAAGCCTGCGGTCGACAACTTTGTTCGCAACGAGAGGGTTGTTTTCGATTCCCACCGCGGTCGAAGAAGACGGACCGTTTTCCCACCCGACCGCGGGTCTGGTTTCGTACTGCACCCAGTAGCTCGTGAGAAACCGCTGTAACGCGGCAAGGTCTCCCGGATTCTCTCTGACCGCGGCTTCAAGCGATTCGACCGGTCCTGGATCCGCGTCCCAGTCGACATTCGCGAAGGACCGCCACTGGTTCCACTCGATCCGTTCGAGCTCGGATCGAAGCGCTCTGTCGCGCTGTTCAAGGGGGGAATTCTCATGGAACGACGCCGGCGATGGCTGGCAGGCGGCCGCGAGCAGAATCGCGCTCACACAGCTCACAGCGAGGACGCCCTTGCTGGCTGCAGACGTCTGTTGCGGGACGTCGCCGCTCAGCGTGCGCTCGATTCGCTGCTGCAGCAAACCGCTTCCGTCGATTCCCACACGCAGCCACGAGATCCGTCCGCGTCGCTGACTGACGGCGCGCGCCATGTCGAGCAGGATCTCCGCATAGGCGGCACGCTCACCGAGCACGGACAGGGCCACGTCGTCACTGGCCTGCTCGGCGGTCGCGGCGAGCGTGCGCTCGAGCCACCACGACAGGGGATGAAACCACAAAAGGCAGCGATTCAGGTGAGCGAAGAACGCGACGAGCAGATCGCGCCGGTGGACATGGGCGACTTCGTGCGCGAGCACGGCGCGGAGCTTCTCGCTCGACCAGCGCGTCCACGTCACCGGAAGCAGAATCGTCGGCTTCAGCACGCCAACCGTAACCGGCGCGGCGACGACGTGTGACGCACGAATGTCCATGCCTCCCTGGCTTCGCAAGAAGGCCAGGCAATCGCGCTGCGGGCTGACACATTCGCTTGCACGAGCAATTCGCACCGCGCCCCACCACCCCAACAGGAAGCGAATCAGCATCGCTGCGGCCACAACGGCGTACAAGGTGAGCACAGCGTTCGAGGTGCGAAGTGCGAGCTGCGGAGTGCGAGGTGCGAGGTGGCTGGCTTCGACCGGTGCCGACTCGTCAACACGCACAGGGATTGGATCCGCGGACGAGGTCCGGTCCGAGTCCGGCGCGGCTTCGATGATGCGAACGGTCCGGGAGAGTCCGGGCGTTCCGATGTCGACGTCCGCTGGAAGCGACGGTACAGCAAGTGAAAACGGCGGGGCGACGGCGGGCACACAGTACGGCAGCACCGGCATCAAGAGCATCGCGAACAGAACGGCCGTCCACGACGCATGGCGCACGGCGCCGGCACGTACCCGGAGAGCGGCAAGCGCACCTGCGACGAGAACGGCGGCGACCGGCGCTCTGATGGAGGTGTCGGCGAGCATGCGGAGGAATGCGCCGCTCATTTCTGTTTCTTCACCTTTCTCGCAAGCCGATTGATCTCCTGGCGCGAGATCACGTGCTCATCGACCATGCCGACGAGGAATTGCTCCACCGACCCCGAGCAGAAACGGTCGATGATGTGACGAACGGCGCGGGCCGCAACGCCGCTCGCGGGAATTCGAGCTCGGTACACGAACGTATTCCCCACAACCTGATGACTGAGGTAGCCGCGCGCTTCCAGACGTCGCAAGAGCGTTCGTACGCTCGAATCCTTGAGCGGGTGCGCGAGCCGGAGCGCCTCTCGCACCTGCTCCGAGGTCGCCGCTCGCTTCGACCAGATGCAGTTCAAGATGGCCTGCTGGAGCTCGGTGAGAGGCCGCCTGGCTGTGTTACGTGATGTCACGTGACGATCTGTAACACTTCGACGACCGAGAGGGCAAGTGTTTTTCCTGGCGGCGTCCGGGCGCCGAGGAAGCCTGTTTGAGGCTAATTCACGCGGCGGGCGCCGAGAAACCGCGGCGACCAGTAGCTCGAGCTGAGACGTTCCACACGAACGACGCCCGTCGAGCTGGGCGCGTGGACGAACTCATCGCCGCCGATCGCGATGGCGACGTGCGACGGTCCTGGCTCGGTCGTCGTGAAGAAGACGATGTCACCCGGCGAGAGTTCATCGGGCGTCACTGATTTCCCTACTCGATATTGGTCCTGCACGGCGCGCGGCAACGACACGCCGTACTGCGCGAAGACATACCGCGTGAACCCGCTGCAGTCGAAGCCGCCGGGGTCGGCGCCGCCGTTGCGATACGGCGTGCCTCGGAGCGACAGCGCGGTGCCCACCAGCGCGTAACGGTCGAGGGAGGTCCGCGTCGTGGGGCCGCCAGCCGCTGGACTCGAAGGCGGCTGGGCGGGAGCGGGCGCCGGCTCCGGCGTGGCGGCGGGCGAGCCTTCAAGCGGCTCATGCGGTGTCGTTGCCGGCATGGGGAACGGCTTCGGGACGGCGCCGGTCGACGCACACGCCACGGAGCTTGCGGCGAGGGCGAGCGCCCCAAGGACGAGCCACGTCGATTGGCGGAGACGGCCGATCACGGCACGTCTATCGGCGCCAGTGCGCCGGTACCGCAGAGTTGAGGCGCTAACCGCCATGTTACAAGTGAGTTGCGGCGTCATTCGCTTGACACCCCGGCAGGCGTCGGGCAGAATTCTACACGTCAGCGGGGTGCACCGGATCAGCAATGGAACAGACGCTTCTCCTGAATGCGTCGTACGAGCCTCTCAAAATCGTCCACTGGCAGAAAGCGGTCACGCTTTGGTGCCAGGGGAAGGTCGAGGTGATTTCGGTCTACGACCGTGAGATCCGTGCAGTTTCGTTCAATTTCAAGCTGCCGTCGGTGATCCGGCTGCTCCGTTATATCAAGATCAAGCGCCGGTTCGACTACGTGCCGTTCTCGCGTGCGAACATTTACGCGCGGGACGATCACCGGTGCCAGTACTGCGGCGACGGATTTCCGACCAGCGAGCTGACCTTCGATCACGTCCTGCCGGTCGCCCAGGGCGGCCGGAAGGACTGGGAGAACATCGTCACGTGCTGCGTCACGTGCAATCGCAGGAAAGGCGGGCGCACGCCTCGTGAAGCGGGGATGCATCTGATGCGGATGCCCAAGCGCCCGGTGTCCGCCCCGGCCATCCGCATCACCGTCGGCCTCAGAAACGCACCCGACAGCTGGCGCGACTATCTCTACTGGAACGTCGAGCTCGACGATACGTGAAGATCAGGGATCCGCTCTCAACTCTCAACTCTCAAGGCTCAAGTCTCAACTCTCACCGCCGCTGAGCCTTGACACATGAGAGTTGAGAGTTGAGAGTTGGTCTTTGAAACCCGCATGCCTCCCCCTCGTGTAACCGCCATCCATCCGCTCCGTGCGATTGAAGGCGGCCGCATCACCATCGAAGGCGCCGGGTTTCCCGTTGACGAGCCGAAACTGCCCGAGGTGCGTGTCGGCGAATCGTCCGCCCGTCTCGTCTACCTGTCGCCAACCCGGCTCGTCGCGATCGTCCCCTCGGACCTCGAGGGCGGACGCACGACCGTGCGCGTCGACGGTGCCAGGGTCTTCGACGCTGCGCAGGGCGGCGCGAGCTCTTCGAAGGGCGGAGGTGCGTTCATCGACATCGCCGCGCCATTTGCCACCGGTCTTCACCAGGTCGATAACCCGGTCTTCGATCGTGACGGCAATCTCTATGTGACCTATAGCGGCACGCGCGGCCAGCAGGTGCCGGTGTCGATTTTTCGCGTGCGTCCGAACGGCACGCGCGAGACCTTCTCGTCCGGCATCGTGAACCCGACGTCGATGGCGATCGATCCCGCGGGCCGGCTGTACGTGTCGAGCCGATTCGAGGGAACCGTGTACCGCGTGGCGTCCGACGGATCGACCGAAACTTTTGCCAGCGACCTTGGCGTCGCCTGCGGGCTCGCGTTCGCCGCTGACGGGACGCTGTTTGTCGGCGATCGGTCCGGCACGATTTTCCGAGTCGATTCGTCGGGACGAGCGAGGACGTTCGCGTCGCTGCCGTCGAGCGTCGCCGCATTTCATCTGGCGGTCGGTCCCGACCGTGCGCTGTACGTCGCCGGTCCGACGTTGTCGTCCTACGATCCGCTTTACCGCATCGATCCCGACGGCGCCGTCACGACCACGTATTCCGGATTTGGCCGGCCCCAGGGGTTGGCGTTCGATCCGCAGGGATCGCTGTTCGTCGTGGAGGCGCTGGCCGGATCGAGCGGGTTGTATCGTATTCCGCCCGACGGCGCGCCCGAGCTCGTGCTCACCGGACCGGCGCTTGTCGGCGTTGCCTTCGATCGAGATGGCACGCTGGTGGTGTCGTCCAACGAGACGGCGTATCGCCTCTCACCGTCCGGCTGAAGGGGGACACTACCGGAGAGAGCGACTCGTTGCACCGGTGCCGTCCGCCTGAAGCGCACACGACCGGAGAGAACGACTCGTCGCACCGGTGGCGTCCGGCTTCAGCCGGACCGGATACAATCGCGCTCCATATGTCGCAGCTGTTTCGGCGGAAGCCGATCGCGGCTCTCGTCGAGGACACCAGAGGCGAGCACAGCCTGAAGCGGGCGCTCGGCGCGGGCGATCTGATCATGCTGGCGATCGGCGCGGTGATCGGCGCCGGCATCTTCGGGGCGATCGGCACCGCGGCGGCTGGACAGATCGGTCCCAACGGCGAGGTCATCCGCCAGGGCGCCGGGCCGGCGCTGGTCTTCTCGTTCATCCTCCTTGGCGGCGCGTGCGCGCTGGCGGGGCTCTGTTACGCGGAGCTCGCCGCGATGATTCCGCAGGCGGGGAGCGCGTACGCGTATTCGTACGCCACGCTCGGCGAGCTGGTCGCGTGGATTATCGGCTGGGACCTGATTCTCGAGTATGCGGTCGGCAACGTGGCTGTCGCGATCTCGTGGGGCGATTACTTCAACACCCTGCTGCGGGGTTTCAATGTGCAGCTGCCGGTCTGGCTGACCACCGGCTATCGCACCGCACTCCTCAGCCCGGACCCGCAGACCCACGGCTTGATCGCGTCCGCCCCGCACATCGCCGGGATTCCCGTCCTCGTCCACGTGCCGGCCTTTTCGATCGTGATGCTGATCACGTGGCTGCTGCTGCGCGGCGCGCGCGAGAGCGCGACGGCCAACAACATCATGGTCACCATCAAGCTGGTGGCGCTGTCGCTCTTTGTCCTTGTCGGCGCCACGCATCTTCACACCGGGAATTACCACCCGTTCGCGCCGAACGGGTTCACCGGCATCCATCAGGGCGCCGCGATCGTGTTCTTTGCCTACATCGGCTTCGACGCCATCTCGACCGCGGCCGAGGAGACGGTGAACCCGCAGCGCAACCTGCCCATCGGGATCCTCGGCGGGCTCGCCGTCTGCACGGTGATCTACGTCATCGTCGGCGGCGTGCTGACGGGCATGGTTCCGTACAAGGAGCTGGCGGTCGCGGATCCGCTCGCGCGCGCGCTCGAGCTCTCCGGATTCAAGACCGTCGGCTGGTTCGTCGCGCTCGGCGCAGCGGTGTCGATGTCGGCGGTGCTGCTCGTGTTTCAGTACGGCCAGCCGCGCATTTTCTTCGCCATGGCGCGCGACGGCCTGCTCCCGAAATGGGCCGCCCGCCTCAATCCGATCACGAAGATTCCGGCGACGACGACGATCATCACGGGGATTTTCGTGGCGGCGTGGGCGCTCGTCGGCGACGCGGCGGAAACCTACGACCTGACCAACATCGGGACGCTGTTCGCCTTCATGCTCGTCAGCATCGGCGTGCTCGTGCTGCGGTGCATCGAGCCCAGTCGACCTCGACCGTTCAACGTACCGCTGGCAGGTCCGGTCTGTCTGCTGTCCACGCTCGGCTGTGCCTTCATCATGTACGGTCTGCCGTCAACCGCCTGGAAGCGGTTTGCCGTGTGGCTCGCCGTAGGACTCGCGACATATTTCATATATGGGATTCGGTATAGCAGGCTGAGGCTGCTCACAGAGGACGCTGTAAGATCAGATTCGCTCAGTGAACTGTCGCTGCCAAAGTTGCTCTTCTCATGGAGAGGCCGGACATCACTTGAGGGATTCTGGCTGGGATTGACATTCGCGCTTCTGCTTCCGGCCACGATCATTATCGTACCGCTTCCAGAGCGCTGGGTTCTGGCGATTCCATATGTTCTATTGGTTGTCATCGCCGCCGCTGCAAGTATTTGGATATCGCTGGTCGCGCAAGTGAAACGGTGGCACGACAGAAACAAGTCTGCCTGGATGATTCTCGTCAACATCATTCCGGTGATAGGAATCTCCTGGATGTTGATCGAACTGGGATTCGTCAAAGGCACGATCGGTGCGAACCGATACGGCAAGGATCCCGCGGCAAACGGCGCTTGAGGAGTCCACGTGTCCACGACGTACAACGCAGAAAACGCGGAACTCGCAGAGAGGAATTCTGGCTCTGCGGTTTCAGCGGGTTCTGCGTTGTTCGTCCTGAGCTGAGATATGCAGCCGCTGAATGGCGCCAGCAAGCGTGACATGTTCACGGCATTGGAACGCGAAGCCCGCGAAGCACGCATCCCTCGACAGGCTCGGATGAAGCTAAAGATCTGTCTGCTTTGCGGGCTTCGCGTTGATCGTCGCCGGCGCTGCCATGCGACCGCTTGACGGCGTGCGTGTGCTCGACGTGACGCGCCTTCTCCCCGGCTCGTACGCGACGCTCCTCCTGGCGGACCTCGGCGCCGACGTCGTCAAGGTCGAGGACCCGCGCGGCGGCGACGGGATGAGGACGCTGCCGCTCGCGGACGGCCGAAACGTCTACTTCGAGCTCCTCAACCGCAACAAGCGCAGCGTCACCCTCGACTTGAGATCGCCGGATGCGGCCGCCGTCCTCGATGCGCTCTGCGCGCACGCCGACGTGATCGTCGACAGCTTTCGTCCGTCCACGGCTCGCCGGCTCCGCGTCGATCCCGCGGTGCTTCGCGCGCGGCATCCCCATCTCGTCTGCGCCTCGATCAGCGGCTTCGGTCAGAGCGGGCCGTACGCCGAGCGCGCCGCGCACGACATCAACTACCAGGCGCTTGCCGGATTGCTGTTCGCTCGTGGGTCGACCCGTTCGACAAGCTCAGGGCAGGCCCATTCGGCAGGCTCAGGGCAGGCCCGTTCGACAGGCTCAGGGCAGGCGGGCTCAACACGAGCGAAAAAGGATGCCCTCGCCCCGAGCGCGTCGAAGGGCGAGCCTCGGATGCCGGGTCCGCTCGTGGGGGACATCGGCGCCGCGACGCAGACGGCAATCGGTGTCCTCGCGGCTCTTCTGCTGCGGGCGCGAACGGGCGGGGGCAGCGTCGTCGATGTGTCGATTCACGAGGCCGCGATGGCCTGGTCGATGTTTCCGTCCACGCCCGATCTCGAGAACGCCTGCTATGCCATGTACGAGACGGCGGACGGCCACTGGCTTGCGCTCGGGGCGCTCGAGCCAAAGTTCTGGATCGGCTTCTGCGAGCGCATCGGACGGCCCGACCTCGCGCCGCTTCAGCACGCGCCGGACGAAGAGCGGGCGCGGGTGTTGCGCGACGTGCGTGAGGTGATGCGCGGCCGCACGCGAGACCAGTGGCTGGCGCACTTCGCAGACGCTGACGTCTGTCTCACGCCGATCAACACACTGGCTGAGGCGCTCGCCGATCCGCATGTCGCCGCGCGAGGTGTCGTATCGCGCGACCGAGGAACGATACACATCACGCCGCCGCACGCCGAGGTACGACCCGCCCCCGCGCTGGGTGCCGACACCGATGAGGTTCTCGATGCCGCAGGAATCGGCGTGTCCGAGCGCTCGCGTCTGCGTGCTGCCGGCGTTATCTGACCAGGGACGTTCGGAGCGCGAAGGCTTCAGCTGCGGTGATCGCCGTGGTTATCGTTTCGCCGCCGACGCGAGCACCGCCGGCATCGGGATCACGAACCCGCCTTCCTGCGCATGTGCCTCGACCCCGCGGCGCACGGCTGCGCGAATCGAGGCAAGCGCGCTCGGCGTCTGCGCGCGCAAGACCGCAGCGGTTCGCACGCCGCCGCGCGAGAGCGCGTCGAACACCGCATCGGCCGATTGTAGGCGCCACGTCAACGCCAGTTGCCGGACATCGACGTCGGTGAACCCGGCTTGTTCCAACGTTCGACGCGTCTCGTCAGGCGCGCTGAAGCGGAAGAACGGCGGACCTTCCGGCAGCCGTACATCGGTTGTTCCGAATTCCTCGATCGCGCGCAGGGCCATGCCGAACCCGACGGCCTGGTCGGGGCCCGCCCAGACCGTGAACGCGTACCGTCCACCCGCGCGCAGGACACGATGCGCTTCCGCGAGCGCGGTATCGGGCCGCGCGAGATGCAGCAGTCCGAAGTTCATCACCACGGCGTCGAACGACGCGACGTCGAACGGCAACGCTTCGGCGTCGCCTGCGCGGAAGGTGATTGCCGGATGCCGTCGGCGCGCTTCCTCGATCATCGCCGCAGAGAAGTCGAGGCCGACGACCTCGGCGCCGCGTGCCGCGGCCGCGCCGGCGATGAATCCCGGACCGGTCGCGACGTCGAGAAGTCTCGCGCCGGCCGCCGCTCGGACGGCGTCGAGCAGCGCGTCGGCGGTCTGCACGGTCACGGATCCGAACGCGTCGCCATAGTGTTCGGCCGCGCGCTCCCAGCCCGCCTGCTCGAAGTCGTGGAACGCGGATGGATCGATCGTCGTCATTGAGGCGCGCTCACCAGATGCGCGTGACACCGTACCTGTCGAAGACGCGCTCGTCGCTCACGAGCGCCAGATCCTCGAGCTGTGCCTGAGCGATCAGCATCCGATCGAAGGGATCGCGGTGGTCACCGGGCAGTCGCCCGGCGCGCTGAGCGTGGAGGATGGTGATATCCAGCGTGGAGAACCCCTGGCCGGCCACGCAGCCGGCCACGTCGGCGGCCACGTCGATCGCTCCCGGCAGTTTGCCCAGACGCGCCTTGGTGGCGATCTCCCACGCCGACGCCGCGCTGACGATGATGCTGTTGATCTCGGCACCGATGGCCGCGCGCGCCTTTCGCGACAGGCGGCGATCTCCGTCCAGCCACCAGAGCAGGGCGTGGGTGTCCAGCAGGAGCCGCACGTCACTCCCAGCGATCGAGCTCTTCAGGCGGCAGCGGCTCGAAGAAGGCGCGGGTGACCGTCGCACGTCCTCGCATCGAGCCGAACCGCCGCCGCGGCGGTGTCGCGTCGACCCGCGTCAGCCGCACGACGGGCGTCTTGCCGCGCGCGATGATCACTTCGTCGCCGGCCTCCGCGCGCTCGACCAGCTTCGAAAGGTTGGTTTTGGCCGCGTGAATCGTGTGGATCTTCTTCACCAGGGAGCATCTTAGCTAATTCAAGTTAGCTAAGCAAGACGGCCCCGCGGCGTTCGCGTCACGCATCGAGCGGCGCATCGATCGTCCGCCGACAGATTGCCGAAGGCCTCGGCGTCGCGTGCCGCCGCGCGCTCCAAGCCGGCCTGCTCGACGTCGTGAAAGGCTGTCGGATCGATCCGCTCGGCCGCGCTCACGATTGGCGTCCATTTTGCCAGAGCTCAGTCGACACCGCGAACATGAGGCTGAAATGGCAGACCCTGCACACCTCCCGCGCGAAGACGATGGTAGGATTTGCGACATGGGAACGAGGCGCGAAGCGACCATCGAGGATCTCTACAACGTCGCTGAAGACGGCAAGGCGGAGATCGTCAACGGCGAGGTGGTCGTGATGGGACCGGTCGGAGACGCCCACGGCCACGCTTCGTTGGAAGTCGTTGTGAGCCTGCGTGAATACGCGAAGCGCACGAAGGGCGGCCGCGCGATTCCCGACCCGGTGGCGTTCGTCGTCAATCTGCCGCATCGCCGATCATTCTGCCCTGACGCCGCGTTTCACGTCGGCCCGTCGTTCGGTCGAAAATTCATTGAGGGCGCCCCTGTTTTTGCCGTTGAAGTACGCAGCGATGGGGATTACGGTGCCGCTGCCGAACGGAGGCTGGCCGCCAAGCGAGCGGACTATTTCGCCGCCGGCACGCTGGTGGTCTGGGATGTCGACGTGCTGCGCGACGGGCTTGTGAGCGTCTACCGTGCAGCGGATCCGCTGACGCCGGCCGTCTATCGCCGCGGCGAACACGCCGAAGCGGAGCCGGCGGTGCCGGGCTGGTCGATGGCCGTCGACGATCTGTTCCTCACCGCATGAGATCGGCGCCGGGCGAATGGCCCGGTGACGGCGATGGGGCAGCCGGGCGTCGCGACGATTTCGTGCGGCCCGAGGGGTGAGCCTGAACTCGGAGGCATCTGGAGGCCGGCGCATTGTACGGTCCCCGTGCTACGATCGAGGATCGTCATGGCGCACGATTGGATCGCTGTACGCGGCGCGCGCGTCCACAACCTCAAGAACATCGACGTCGACATCCCGCGTCACAAGCTCGTGGTCATCACGGGCCTGTCCGGATCGGGGAAGTCCTCGCTCGCCTTCGACACGATCTACGCGGAAGGCCAGCGCCGCTACGTCGAGTCGCTGTCGGCCTACGCACGCCAGTTTCTCGAGCAGATGGAGAAGCCGGACGTCGATCTGATCGAAGGCCTCTCGCCCGCGATCTCGATCGAGCAGAAGACCACGGGGTCCAACCCGCGATCCACGGTCGGCACCGTGACGGAAATCTACGACTATCTGCGTCTGTTGTTCGCCAACATCGGCGTGCCGCATTGTCCGAGCTGCGGCAAGGAAATCTCCAGCCAGTCGCTCGAGCGCATCGTCGACATGGTGATGCTGTATCCGCAGGACGAGCGCATCAACGTGCTCGCGCCCATCGTGCGCGGACGCAAAGGCGAGTTCAAGAAAGAGCTCGCGTCGTTGCGCACGCGCGGGTACACGAAGGCGCGGATCGACGGGCTGTTCCGGTCGCTCGAAGAGGACATCAAGCTCGATCGGCGCCGGAATCACACGATCGAGGTGGTGGTCGACCGCGTCATCGTCCGGGGCGGCGTCGAGCGCCGGCTCACCGAATCGGTCGACGTCGCCCTCAATCTCGCCGACGACATCGTCGTCGTCAACACCTACGAAGGCGGCGATCGGCTCTTCTCGCGCCGGCTGGCCTGCGTCGACTGCGGGCTGAGCATGCCGGAGATGACGCCGCGGGCGTTCTCGTTCAACTCGCCTCACGGCGCCTGTCCGGATTGCCAGGGGCTCGGCGCCATGGTCGATTTCGATCCGCAACGCGTCGTCCCCGACGAAACCAAATCGCTCGCGGACGGCGCGATCGCGCCGTGGGCGCGAGGGGACCGCAAGCTCGTGCGGGACGCCCTGCAGGCGCTGTCGCGCGACTTCGGCATCGATCTCGCCGTGCCGTTCTCGCGCCTGCCGAGAAAATCGAGGGAAGTGCTGCTGTTCGGGGCCGGGAAGGGCTTCGAAGGGCTCCTGCCGAACCTGCGGCGCCGGTACGACGAGGGAAGCTGGGCGGAGCAGTCGGAGCTGGAGCCGTACCGGTCGCTGCGCCCCTGCCCGACCTGCCGGGGACAGCGGCTCAAGCAACAGAGCCTGTCGGTGAAGGTGAAGGCCCGCACGATCTCGGATTACGTCAACCTGCCGATTGACGAGGCGGTCGACGTGTTCGACGAGCTGGAGCTCACCGACCGCGAGGCGATCATCGCGGAACGCATCCTGAAGGAGATTCAGGAGCGGCTGCGGTTTCTGAAGGATGTCGGCGTCGGGTACCTCACCCTCGGACGCGGTGCGGCCACGCTGTCGGGCGGTGAGGGGCAGCGCATCCGGCTGGCGACGCAGATCGGCGCGAACCTCACCGGCGTGCTGTACGTCCTCGACGAGCCGTCCATCGGTCTGCACCAGCGGGACAACCGGAAGCTGCTCGGCACGCTGTCGCGCCTTCGCGATCTCGGCAACACCGTCATCGTCGTCGAGCACGACGAAGAGACGATCCGTGTGGCCGATTACGTCATCGACCTCGGACCGGGCGCCGGCGACCTCGGCGGCCATGTGATTTTCCAGGGCACGCCGGAGCAATTGGTGGACGGGGCGGGCAGCGCGGAGGGGTCGCTGACGGGCGCGTATCTCACGGGAGCGCGCTCGATTCCGACGCCGGCGAGCCGGCGTCCCGCGATGAGGGGCGAGCTCGTCATCCGCGGCGCGCGCGCCAACAACCTGAAGAACATCGACGTCACGATCCCGCTGGGCATGCTGACCTCGGTGACCGGCGTCAGCGGATCGGGAAAATCGACGCTCGTCAACGACATCCTCTATCGATCGCTCGCACGGACGCTCTACAAGGCCGCCGACGAGCCCGGCGCCCACGATCGAATCGAAGGCATCGAGCTCATCGACAAGGTCATCGAGATCGATCAGTCGCCGATTGGGCGAACGCCGCGATCGAATCCGGCCACCTACACCGCCCTGTTCACGTTCATCCGCGATCTGTTCGCGATGATGCCCGAGGCGAAGGCGCGCGGGTTCAAACCGGGACGCTTCTCGTTCAACGTCAAGGGCGGTCGCTGCGAGGCGTGCCAGGGTGACGGCGTGATCGCGATCGAGATGCACTTTCTGCCCGACGTCTACGTGACCTGCGAGCAGTGCAAGGGCCGCCGCTACAATCGCGAGACGCTCGAGATCAAGTATCGCGGCAAGTCGATTGCCGACGTCCTCGATCTCACGGTCGACCATGCGGTGCCGCTGCTCGAGAACCTCCCGGCGATTGCCAACAAGCTGCGCACGCTCCAGGACGTCGGGCTCGGCTACATCGAGCTCGGACAGTCGGCGACGACGCTGTCGGGCGGCGAAGCCCAGCGCGTGAAGCTGTCCAAGGAGCTCTCGAAGCGCGGGACCGGCCGCACGCTGTACATCCTCGACGAGCCGACCACCGGGCTGCACTTCGAGGACACGCGCAAGCTGCTCGACGTGCTCACCAAGCTCGTCGATCAGGGCAATACGATCGTCGTGATCGAGCACAATCTGGACGTGATCAAGTCCGCCGACTATGTCATCGATCTGGGGCCGGAAGGCGGCGCCGGCGGCGGCCGCATCATTGCGGCGGGGACGCCCGAAGAGGTGGCTCGACGCGAACAGTCGGCGACGGGACGCTTCCTGGCGGACCTGTTCTCTCACGGGCGGGAACGGCCCATCCGGTCCGTGGCTGGCTGATCGGGTGTGGTAGAATTGCCACAACTTTGGCTCGAACTGCTGTGGTGCCGGTACCACAAAAGTGAAATCGCCACGGCCTCATCGCATCGTGTGGTTCGTCTCTAAGTTGCTGTTAAATAAGATTATTCCAGCTGTGCTCGACGCGTCCGTTCGACGGGCATCTTCTTTGCTCAGTTGGCTGTGACGTCCCCCCTTTTTGACTGAGAGGCTAATGGACGCACAGCGCACAATACGTCGGCAGATTTCCTGCGTCGGAATCGGTCTTCACTCCGGCAACAAGGTCAACCTCACGCTCAAGCCCGCGCCAACGGATTTCGGTATTCGTTTTCGCCGCACCGATCTGGGCGATCACGAAGTACCGGCCACTGTGCAGAACCTGGCCGGGATCCAACTGGCGACCGGGCTGGCGAGCAACGAGGTGTCGGTCGAGACGGTCGAGCATCTGCTCGCCGCGCTCGTGAGCGCCGGGATCGACAACGTCATCGTCGAGTTGAACTCGCCCGAGGTGCCGATCATGGACGGCAGCGCGGCGCCGTTCGTCTATCTCATTCACGAAGCGGGCGTGAAACGGCTGCAGACGCCCCGGAAGTATCTGAAAATCATCCGGCCGATTGCGATCTCGCGCGGCGACAAGCGGATTGCGTTGTATCCGTCCGATCATTTCAAGGTGACCTACAGCATCAGCTACGATCATCCGCTGCTGCGCCACCAGTCGCGCACGCTGCGCATCACCGAAGAGTCGTTCGTCGAGGAAGTCGCACCCGCGCGGACGTTCACGTTCCTGAAAGACGTCGAGATGCTGCGTCAGAACGGCCTGGCGCTCGGTGGCTCGCTGGAGAACGCCATCGTCCTCGGCGAGACCGGCGTTCTCAACAACGCGCTCCGTTTCGAGGACGAGTTCGTCCGCCACAAGATCCTCGACGCCATCGGCGATCTTGCGCTGGTCGGCTATCCGGTCGTCGGCCACCTCGTGGCCCACCGCGCCGGCCACGCACTGCACACTGAGTTCGCGGCGAAGATTCTCGAAGAGACGCTGGCCTGGCGGCTCATCTCGGCGCCGGTCGATCCGGCCACGTTGCCGATGGTCGTCCAGGTCAAGGGCACCGCTCCCCGTCTCGCGAATTGACGCTCCCGCGTCCCGAACGGATCCGGCCGGCCGCCGCACCGCCTTCGAAAATGC
This sequence comes from Acidobacteriota bacterium, assembly GCA_003222535.1. Taxonomy (GTDB): domain Bacteria; phylum Acidobacteriota; class Vicinamibacteria; order Vicinamibacterales; family CAVVIG01; genus QHWJ01. The sequence goes on from QHWJ01000231.1 coordinate 39,456, forward strand.
GTCCTTCCCGGCCCGCATTCTTGTCTCTCGGCAGGTCGACGGCAATGTGGGACGCGTCATCGATTTCCTCAGAAGAGTTGGTGGAGGCGGCGGGGTCGAACGCGAAATCGGCGCGATCGTGAACCGATTGATGGCGCGCGCTTTCTGGGGTTGACGCGTTCTTTCGGTGGCAGTTGCCGCCGCTCGCTGACTTCACCGACGTCCTCGAGAAACACCAGAAAATCAACCCCGTTCTTGAAGGGATCGTGGAGACGCCGCCGTGGCAGAAATATCCACGCGAGTTCAGCTCGAAAACTGCAGGTACGTTTCGTCGACGAAGAACAGGTAGATCTCGCCGGATCGCTTCCGCCACACCGATAGCGTCGGGCAATTCCGGAGCGGCTGCGGGCTATCAATTATGACGCCCACGTCTTTAGCCTCCCTGATGTGCAGAGCTGTTGGCATATCGCGGTTATGATATTGCATACGATATGATCTCTATGTGCTTGGACGCACTGTTCTCGATACGGATGTCCTTGTCGCCGCTGTCCGCAGTGACCGTGGTGCGTCGCGAGTACTCCTGACGGCGGCACTGGAGCGGAG
>QHWJ01000417.1 GCA_003222535.1 Acidobacteriota bacterium
GCGTCGGGGCTGGCGCCGCCCCCTGGCGGCTGTTCGCCGTCGTTGATCATCGCGCCGGTGAGCTCGTACAGCCGCGTCGTGGGATCGGGCATCACGTGCGCGCCGTTAGGCGTCACCGTGCCCAGCCCGTAGACATACCAGCCCTTCACGTCGGGATCGTAGTGGTAGAACTGGAGACGCTGGCCCGCCGGATCGTGCTTGTAATTCGGATAGACCAGCCACGCGCCTTTCAACCCGGTTCCCGCGGTGCGGAGGTACGCGCTCCCGGGCTGGACGGTGAAATACACCGGCACGACGACGTTTTTCGCCAGCGGGAAGGGCGGGCGATCCACGGGAATCGGCGTGATGCTCACCTCAGTGACCGGCTTCCCGTCCACGCCGCGGATCACCGTCTGCGGCGGAATGTGCAGCTCGAGCCCCGGGATGGACGGCGTGGTCACGACGACTTCGCGCGTCGTCGGCGACGGGATGGTGACCGCGTGCCTGGTGTCGAGCTTCGGGAGCCACGTCGTGAACGGGAGCACGGTGGTCTGTCCCGGCGGCACCGTCAATCCGTATTCGAAGAAGCCGTAGCGCCGATTGGGGCGGCTCGCGGTGCGGCCATCAATCTGCAGGACGCGCCGCGCGGCGGCGGCCGGTTTGACCACGAGCAGGAACCGGCCGGTCCGGTCGCTTCGCGTGCCGTCTTCACCGGCCATCGCCAGGGTGACGTCCGGGAGCGGCCTCCCGTCGAGCGTCAGCACGCGGCCGGAGATAGCCGTGACGCCAGCCGGCGCGAGGAGCGGCGCGAGGGATTCCCACGGCGACGTGGGCCGTCCCGTCCGCCAGCCGCGCTTCACGCTCGTCTCGTCGGGCATCCACTCTTCGCGGTCGGCACCATCCGGTGGTGGGGTCGGGTAGCTCCGCGTCGTAAACGCGATCGAGACGGGTACGACAGGCACACCAGAGGCAGGCGCCGGTCCAGCGACGGACACGTCGTAGGTGGTGTTTTCGGTGAGCGGCGCGAGTGGCCAGACGAACGCGAGCCGGCCCTGTTCTGCTGCGACAATGCGCGTCGGGATCGCGCCGAAAGGGCAGCCGAGCACGAGATTCTCTCACCCTTGCGGCGCTCGCCGACCAGATCTCACCGCATGCGCGCTCGATCGGACTCAGTGGCTTGAGATTGTCGAACCAACGCCAGTGCCAGTCGTCATTCACGCCTGTGACCAGGACTAGGCGGACGGCAAGTTCGCCGCCTCGCGCGCGAACATTCATCTATCTCCAACTGATGGTCGGTGCCTGTTCATGAGGCCTGTATTTGATCTATCCACTCGAGAGCGACGCTCCGAGCGGCTATCCTGACGAAACCATTCCATCGGACGACAAACAGCCAGCACAGAAAGCAATCGTCCGGGAGCCACGGAAGTTTGCCGGGCGCCGTTCTCGGCTGTCCAGTCCCCGCGTCGACGAGCGAGACACCAATGTAGTCATCATCGGTGTCAGGCGTATCGATCGCGATGAACTGAATTCCCGAGAACACAACACGCGCAAGACGATACGCCTCTTCGTGTTGTCCAACATCGGTTTCAACACGGCTGATGTCCACGTTGAGATCAAAGGCGGCTTCACGAGTGGCGTAGTCCACCTGCAATCTCACCAGCTCAGCATCGTGGAGCCCGTTCGGCAAGGATCTCCAAAGTTCATCGAGCGTCATTGGACCCTTGGTCAAACCAGAGAGTTCTCGCGCTCAGAACTCCCAACGGTGATCCATTCATGTTCATCCTTCGTGTGCTCGGGCGCGTTCAATTTTACGCATGTCGTTCATTTCATAACGCGCTCTAAACTAACCGATTTGATTAGCGCGTTCTGACCACTCCATCCACCTAACCGTACGACCGATCCAATAAATCGTACTTGTTACTTTTCTCGGGGATCTGGTGTCTCTCACTCGGCTCGTATCACCGGTCAGAACCCGCTAAATGAAGACGGCTGGTGCCACTCCCGGCGCTCGCACGAGATTGCCACACCACTCCCGTCCGGCTCGCGCGAGAATTCAGGCGTCAATTCGGCATGTCGATTCCCCGGTATCAGCGGACGCTGCGGCTGGTCGAAGCCCTGGGCCGCGTGCGTGACGAAAAGGTCGAAGCGGTAGCGCTGAGCGTCGGCTATCGAGCGACGAAAAACTTCTACCGGGCGTTTCGACAGCTCACAGGTACGACACCGACCGGCTTTCGCCGGCTGCCCCCTGAACGAGCCGCGGCCGTTCTCGAGTTCGCCAAACTCGCGTTGGTGGGACGTCGTCGGGCGCACAATTGAGCAGCCCAAAGTCCGACGGAATCGTCAACGTGGCGCAGATGCTCCCGTTCACACGCCTGTTCGAACCTCTCCGCGATCCGGTTTCTTCGCTGAGAGATGAAGGTGAACTCCGCGCTTGGCACGGTCCACTATCCGCGCAAGCGGAGAGCCGCCACACCCGCCAGGCCATGACCATCCAAAGCGCAGGCCCAGGTTCGCAGCGACGCTGCGTCTCACTCGCCAGGCGCCGCCGTTACTGTTGCGGGACCTGGTCGGTCGACATCGTGCTGCCGGTGCGATTCCAGGGCGGCGGGGTCACGCCGAGCAGATGCTGCACGAAGAAGTCGAACCGCTTGTGGTCGCCGTACGGCGCGGTCGGATCGTTGCCGCGGCCAGCCGGATGATTTGCGCCGGGGACGACGAGCAGGTCGAAGTTCTTGTTGTGCTTGATCAACTGGTTGACCACCTGCATCGTCGACGAGGGGTCGACGTTGGTGTCGAGCTCGCCGACGACGAGCAGCAGGTCCCCCTGGAGCCGGTACGCGTTGTCGACGTTCGACGAGGCCGAGTACTGCGGGCCGATGGGCCATCCCATCCACTGCTCGTTCCACCAGATCTTGTCCATGCGGTTGTCGTGGCAGCCGGCATACGCGATCCCCGCTTTGTAGAGCTCGGGGTGGAAGAGCAGACCGCCGAGCGCGTTCTGGCCGCCCGCCGATCCGCCGTAGATGCCGACGCGCGTGATGTCGTAGGACGGATATTTCGCGGCCACCGCCTTGTGCCACAGGATGCGATCGGGGAAGCCGGCGTCGCCGAGATTCTTCCACGCCACATCGTGGAACGCCTTCGATCGGTTCGACGTGCCCATGCCGTCAATCTGCACGACGATGAACCCGAGCTCGGCCTGCGACTGCATCTGGTTGTAGGCGAAGAACGACTTCGGCACGAACGAGCCTTGCGGCCCGGCGTAGATGTTCTCGATCACGGGGTACTTTTTCGCCGGATCGAAGCCGCCTGGCCGGATGATGACGCCCCAGATATCGGTCGTGCCGTCGCGTCCCTTGGCGACAAAGACCTCCGGGGCCTTCCAGCCCGCTTGCAGCAGCTCGGTGATATCGCCTCGCTCGATCGTCGAAACGAGCGCGTTGTCGTCGGTCCGCCGGAGCTCCAGGACGGGCGGCACGTCGATCCGCGAGTAGGTGTCGACGTAATACTTCATGTCGCTCGTGAAAGCCACCGCGTGATTGGCGTCGGCCTCGGTGAGGCGCGTCAGCCCCGAGCCGTCGAAGTTGATCCGGTAGAAGTTGGCGAAGTACGGATCCCTGCCCGGATACATCCCGCCGGCGCTGAACCAGATTTGACGCTTCACCGCGTCGACGTGCTGCACGGCGCGCACGACCCAGCTGCCTCTGGTGATCTGGTTCTTCACCGAGCCGGTGACGCCGTCATAGAGGTACAGGTGGTTCCAGCCGTCGCGCTCCGACATCCAGATGATCTCTGCTCCATCGTTCACGTCGTAGCGAAACTTCTTCCCGCCACCGCGCGCGTCGGTGTAATAGAAGAAGGTCTTCGGCTCTTCCGAAATGACCGCGCGGGTGGCCCCTGTGGCCGCGTCGATCTCGATGATCCGGTAGACCTGGTGGCCCCGACGAGCTCCGACATCGCGTACGCATTCGGGAACAGCGCGTTGTCGACGACAATCTGGCGTTTCGAATCGAGCAGGAAGAGCACCGGCTGACGGACGTCGAGGACGTCGCCCGGCTTGGCGTAGATGATCGAGGAGGATTTCGGCTGGAGCTGATCCTCGGGCGACGACTCGACGTAGTGCACCTGGCGCCGGAAGCCGGGTTTGACCCGGTACGCCGCAATCTTCGTCGAGTCGGGCGACCACGCGATCGACGACAGCTCGTAGGCGTTGCCTTCCGAGCCGTCAGTGCCGAGACGCGTCAGCGCGTGCGTGTCGACTTGACGGATCGCGACGTTGAAATTGTTGATGAGCGCTTCCCACTTGCCGTCCGGCGAGACGAGAGGGCCCTCGTCCGGACGGCGGCGGCCGGCGCCGAATCCGGCGCCGCCGCGGGCCGTCTCCGGCTGGCGACAGCTCGCGTCGGCCACCGTGCACCGGTATGGTGAGCCTTCGACGCTGACGGTGAACGCGGAGCCATCCGGGGTGAACGTGAGCGTGTTGAAGGGAAGGGCGGTCGCCTTGTAAGTGCTCCCCGTCGCTCTCGACAGCGACGCGGCAATCTTCTCGTGATCGAAGGCCGCCTGCCGCTGCTGCGTGTCCGCATCAACGATGACGAATTGCCCGGCGCCACGCACCGTTTTTCGGTACCAGAAGCGGTGCGTTTGGCCTATCGCGGTCGCCGGCCCCGGGATATCGACCGCCAGAGCCTCGTAGGTCGTCCGCAGCTTTTGTGCACGCGCGTAATCGCCGGGTGACCCCTGCGCGGCCGCGCCGCCCGGCAGCGCGATCGTGATGCTCAGGGCGAGCACGTAGACGAGAACGAGCCGATCAGGGGCGGATGGAAACATCGTAAGCCTCCAGACGCGCGTCGCTTCGCGCCGGCGCCGATTGTAGCCGGAACACGGCCCGGGCGCCCGGAGAGCGCCGGTCTCTCGGAAGTCCGCGCCGCGAGGCCTCTTACCATCCGATGAGCAGCCGAAGCTGAGTATTCCGCGGTCCCGACGCCGTGCTCGTCGTCTGGCCGAACGTCGTCGAGTTGATGCTGATCGGAAAGCAACGCCAGACTTTTGCTACGGTGTCAAGTGGTGTCGTTCGCCAAAACGCGATCGAAGACGACACCGCAGTCGTCCAAGCGTCGCCGCGGGACCTGGGGTTCTCGCTCGGCGCGATGTCTCGACGCGCGAAGCAACTCGTGCAGAGCGCGATGGCAAGTCTCAAGTCGCAAGTCGCAAGTCTCAACTCTCAACGCCGAGGTCTGAGCGCTCGGCAATGAGCGTTGAGACTCGAGCGTTGAGAGTCGGATGAGGCCAGGTGCGACGCGATCAAGAACCGTTCTTGCGGCGCTTATTGCGGATCACAGGTTGCCGGACGCGGGGGCCGAAGTTACGCGGCGGAGCCTCGAATCGCAGGCCCAGGCCTCTATGCAACTTCCGAATCATGTCGATCGTGAGCGGCTGGCGCCGATTCAAGACCTCGGCCACGCGAGTTCGGCTGCCGAGGTACGGCTCCAGATCCCGTTGCGTGAGGCCGCGGCTCTCCATGTAGTAGAGCAGGGCATCGACCGGGCGGGCTGGCTTGATCGGTTCGTGCTGCGATTCGTATCGCTCGACAAGGGTCGTGAGAACCTCCAGTCGGTCGCCGGCTGGCGTCCCCGGCTTGGCATCCATCAGGCGGTCGATTTCCTTCAGCGCGGCCCGATGATCAACTTTGGTTTTGACTGGGCGAATCTGCATGGTTCACCTCACACACTCGTGACGTCGAATATATCGTTGCTCCCGCTGTGAGAGCAAGCGCGAGGCCGTACGCGAAGACTCGGCGCGAACGGACGGTTCACCACGTCGAGCGCACCGAGCTCGTGTGGCAGATCATCAGCGAGGCTGCAGAACGGCACCATGATCCGGCGCGCGGTCTCACTGGTGGCGGTAAACATCCCACCCCATATAGGTTTCGAGGGCCTCACCGATGGCGTCGGCGACCGTAGCTCGCGTCGCCGCGATGTGGTGCTCGAAGCCACGGCGGCAGATCGTCTGCAGCAGCCGCTGGAAGTCCCGCACCTCGACGACGCCGTACCCGCCGAAGGTGTCGAGCACGTCGTCGGTGAAGCGGCCCTCGCCGACATAGGACGCAATCCGGGCCTCGAGGTCGTCGGTCGAGACGCGGCAGTAGGTGAAAGGGCCGGGCGACACGCGCCCCACGATCGTTCCGAACGTGCTCTCCTTCCCGACGGTGCCGGCGATGATCGCCTGGTAATCCATGCGCTGCTCGGCAAAAAAGCTCCTGGGCAGGTTCGAGCAGTGGAAGACCACGCCCTTGTTCGGGTCGTCGCCGTAGTTGTTGTTCCAGTCGAGCAGCGCCGCCGGCTGCTCCGACGCCGCCTGCAGCACGTACATGCCGAGCAGCCCCGCGATGTCGGTTTCGCACGCGCTGGGCAGGAGCGATTCGGACATCATGCTCATCAGCGTGCACGGCACGACCCCGTAGAACTCCTCGAGGGCCGTCCAGCACTGGATGGCGGTGGCGCTGAGCGCCTTCTCCTGCATCCACCGGTCGATGGCGACCCCGAGCTTGGCCATCTTCATGAGGCTCAGCGTGGGAATGCCCTGCACGCCGGTATACGCGCCGATGGCGGCGAGCTTCGCCTTCACGGCCGGCTCGCTGTCGGGCATCCGCTGGATCCAGCCGAGCAGCTCGGAGAGATCGAGCGTTTCGACGGAGATCCCCGATCGCTCGAAGAGCTTCTCGCTGTACCGCACCGTGTTGAACGCCGCGGGACGCGCGCCAATCGCGCCGATGCGCGCGTGCTTCAGGCTCCGCGTGACGCGACAGGTCGTGGCGAAGCGCCGGAGGTCTTCGCCGAAGCTCGCGTTCGACGGTGCGACGGTGTGAAGAGTCGTCAGCGAATACGGGATGCCGTACTGCCGGAGGTTGTTGCAGACCGACATCTTGCCGCAGAAGCTGTCGCGGCGCTGCTCGATGGACATGCGCGTACAGTCGTCGGCGAACGCGTGCACGAGCACCGGCACGTCGAGACCGGCCCATCGCAGCGTGTTGGCCACGGCCCGCTCGTCGCCGAAGTTGGGCAGCGTCACGAGGATGCCATCGATCTCGTCGCGATGCGATCGGAACAAATCGGCGCAGGCGCGCGCGTCCGTCAGGGTCTCGACCGATCCGCAGGGCGTCGCCTCGGCGGACAGCGCCACGGCGCTGAGCCCCCCGCGTTCGAGAGCGTCGAGGATGTCGGTACGTCCGGTTGAACAGAGATGCGAGGGAAAAAATCCGCGGTTCCCGACGATGACGCCCAGAGTCGTGGGCCTGGTGATCATGTGTGCGCAGTCTCCGCGGGTCCGGCAGCAAACCGGACGCCGCCGGACCGGGCTACGTTATCATGCCGAACCAGGCCGTAAAAGGGTTGCGTGAACGTTTACGCAGGACTATGCTGCCGCCCTGTCCCAATGCCCCGCCGACGAGCGCTGATCATGATCGCGTTGCTATCGATCACCGCCGCTCCGGCCTGCCGCGGCTCGGACCGACCGGCCGGCGCCCGCGCAGGCGCCCCGGCGTCCGCGGCTGCAGCCGCCACGCGTGTGACGCGCACGCCGTTCGGGACACTGCCCGACGCCACGCCGGTCGAGCTGTTCACGTTGACCAACCGTCAGGGCGTCGAGCTGCGTGCGATGACTTTCGGCGGCATCATTCTGTCGCTGCGCGTGCCCGACCGTCAGGGGCGGTCCGGCGACATCGTGCTGGGATACGAAAGCGCGGCCGAATACGCTCGCGGCAACGGGCCGTATTTCGGCGCCATCATCGGCCGGTACGGCAACCGGATCGCCAACGGACGCTTCACGCTCGACGGCACGCTGTACACGCTTGCCACGAACAACGGGCCCAACCACCTTCACGGCGGCGTCAGAGGCTTCGACAAGGTGACGTGGCGCGGCGAGCCGATCCCGGAGGGGGTTGCGTTCACGTACACGAGCGCTGACGGCGAGGAAGGGTACCCCGGCACGCTCACGGCGCGCGTCACCTACACCCTGACCGATCGCAACGAGCTGGCAGTCGACTACGAAGCGACGACGGACAAACCGACCATCGTGAACCTGACGCAGCACACCTACTTCAATCTTGCCGGGCAGGGCAGCCGCGACGTCCTCGACCATCTGATGCAGATCGATGCCGATCGCTATACGCCTGTCGACGCGACGCTCATTCCCACAGGCGAGCTCTCCCCGGTGGCCGGCACGGCATTGGACTTCCGGCAGCCGACAACGATCGGCAAGCGCATCGGGGAAGAACATCCGCAGCTCAGGAGCGGCCTCGGCTACGACCACAACTTCGTCCTCACGCGTTCCGGCGAAGGCCTTCAGCACGCGGCCCGCGTCACCGAGCCCTCGACCGGTCGTACGCTCGACGTCGCGACCACCGAGCCTGGACTACAGTTCTACTCGGGCAACTTTCTCGATGGCACGATCACCGGCAAAGGGGGACGGGTCTATCAGAAGCGTTATGGCTTCTGTCTCGAGTCGCAGCATTTCCCCGACTCACCGAACAAGCCGGCATTTCCCTCCACGATCCTGCGGCCGGGTCAGACCTACCGGTCCCGCACGGTGTTCA
>QHWJ01000120.1 GCA_003222535.1 Acidobacteriota bacterium
GCATCCATCAGCGTGCTAACCCACGCTGCAATTTCGACAGGATGATCCTTATGCAGGTGCTTCTGGTACCAAGCATCCCCATCTTCACCGTGCGCAGTCATGAAGCGTCGCCAGAGTTCGTACTGCCGCTCACGCACGAGAGGCGACTCGTCGACGATCACCTCCGCGGCAATCAGCTGTCCCCCTGGCGCCAGAGCGTGGAGCGCACGCCCGGCAAATACCGGTCGTTCCGAAAGCTCCAAATGATGCAACGAAAGTGAGGCGACAATCACGTCGAACCCTTCACCGAAATCGTCCGTCTGAAAATCGGCGACGCGGTAGGTCCCGCTGCCTCTCGTAAAATGGGATGAGGCGCTCCATGAGTCCCGCGTAGTTCGGGACTTGGACGCACTTCAAGTTCACCCGCATAAACATTGCGCCAACTATCCTCCCCGAAAAGTTCGAGGATTTGCGCGAGACGCGTGGCGCGACATTCGGACACAAGAGACGCGGCGGCAGAGGCCCCGCGTCACGGCAACTCACGTTCAACCGAAGATAACCATCTCTCGCGTCAAGATGAATCTCCATCGGCCGCTCTTCTTCTGAACGACTTCAAACCCTCTGCCCTTGATCGGAGGTAATTCCTGGCCGGTTGCATCGCGAGCACCGGTGACGGTCCATGTGCCATCGACCGTTGCGATCTCCGGCGTGATGAAGCGAATCTGCTCGATTGCAGCTGTCTGCTGTCCTGTTTTCCCGGCAGCCTCACGAAACAGTGCTTGAATCTGAGTTCTTCCCTTGATCAACTTGCCATCAACGCCCACGTAGTCGGCGCCCTCGTCCCAGAACTCCTCGATGGCGGTTAGGTCACCGTTGTTCAGACGCTTGACGGCTTGATCGACCATCGTTCGGATCACGGTTTCGTCCTCGCTGGGTGACGCAGCATGGATGGTTCCGACGAGCGCTGCGACGATGGCCACGTGGCTCCAGAAAATCATAATTCCTCCCAGGCCAGTTTACGCGTTCGCGCGGTTAGTCACGGTTAGTTTGACGAGCGCTGCGGCGACTATGGGACGAAGGGCTGATCGCGCCCGCGGACGGACCGGACGCCGTGGACCCGCGGCGCAAGTACTTCGCGCTCACGCGCGAAGGGCGGCGTGCTGCAGCGCACGAGGCGCGGCGGCTGGACGGGTTGGTCCGCGCCGCGCGCCAGAGGAAACTGTACCCGCAGGGCGCCTGACGTGCGGATCTACCGCTGGCTCCTCTGGCTGTCCCCGCCGTCCTGGCGGCGCGAGTACGGTGGCGCGATGGAGGAGACCTTCGCCCTTCGCATCGTCGATGCGCGGGCCGCCGGCATTCGCGGCCGCGCGCGGTTGTGGCGGCGGGAGCTCGTGAGCCTTGTGGCCCTGGCGATCACGGAGCGATGGGCCTCGCGACGCGTTCGAGCACTCGACACTGAAGGAAAGGCGCAGCGTATGGATGCGATGGCCCAGGAGATCAGGCATGCCGCAAGACGGCTCAGACGGAGTCCGGCATTCACCGTAGCGGCGGTACTTACGCTCGCGCTGGCGATTGGTGCCAACGCGTCGATCTTCGCCGTCGTGCATCGCGTGCTCCTCAACCCGCTGCCGTACGGCGATCCGGAACGTCTCATCGCGCTCGACTACGCCGTCCCAGGTCAGAACGTGCCGTCGGGGCTGACGTCGATGAGCTGGCAGCTCTATCACCAGCTGTCCGATCACGCCCGGACCCTCGAAGGCGTCGCGGCGTACGATACTGGTGACATCACGGTCACCGGCAACGGCGATCCGGAGCGAATCCGCGTTTCGCACGCGACGCCGTCCCTCGCTCCGACGCTCCGCGTATCCCCGGCGCTGGGCCGCTGGTTTACCGGCGACGAAGGCGTGCCGGGTGGACCTGACGTGGTGGTTCTCTCGCACGGATTCTGGGTGCGCCGCCATGCGAGCGACCGCGACGTCCTCGGCCATCGCGTAATACTCAACGGAGTGTCGACGGAGGTCGTGGGCGTCATGCCGCCGTCGTTTGCATTCCCGGAGCCCGAGATCGCCGTCTGGCTGCCGGCCCGGTCCACGCGGGCGTCCGCCACGTTTCTCTTCCTCGTTGCGGGCGTGGCTCGGCTGCGTGACCGCGCCACGCTGGCCGATGCGCGCAGTGAGATCACGAACCTCATTGGGGCGTTGTCTCGCGTGTCGCCCAATCAGCGCGGAATCACGTCAACGGCGCTTCCGCTGAGAGACTCGATGGTCGGCCGCGTCGCCGACATGCTGTGGATTCTGCTGGCGTCCGTCGGTCTCGTGCTGCTGGTTGGCTGCGCAAACGTCGCGAACCTTTTCCTCGTCCGCTCAGAGGCACGCCAACGTGAAGTCGCGGTCCGCCGGGCGATCGGCGCCAACAACAGCGGTATTGCGCGCTACTTCCTGGCCGAGAGCGCGCTCCTATCGATTGCTGGTGCGGCCGTCGGGCTGCTGCTGGCATGGGGAGCCGTGCGTCTCCTGGCGCTTCTGGGTCCCAGCGGTCTTCCGAGGCTCGAGGAAGTCCGGCTGGATGGCGTCGTCGTATCGTTCACAGTTGCGTTGAGCATTCTCGCCACGTTCGCACTCGCTGCGATTCCGCTCGTGCGAATCGTGCCGCTTACGGTGTCGTTGCACGACACCGGCCGGGGGCAGACCGCGAGCCGGCGCCGTCACCGTGCCCGTCAGGTGTTGATGGCGTCGCAGATTGCGTTCGCCCTGGTGCTGCTGGTCGGCTCGGGCCTGATGGTCCGGAGCTTTCAGAAACTGCGTGCAGTCAATCCCGGCTTCAATGCCCCGGCCGTCACGTTCCGCATCGGCCTCCCCGAGCGGGAATACACGACGCGGCGCGCGGCGATCGCGGCGCATCAGGCCATTATCGAGCGTCTGTCGGCGCTGCCAGGAGTCACGGGAGTCGCGACGTCGACGTGCCTGCCCCTGGCGGGCCGCTGCTTCGGCAACTCGCTGATCGTGGAGGGGCGTCCACCCACTCCCGGTCTCATCCACATCGCGTCGTTCCGCGCCGTGACGGGCGGCTTTTTCGAGACGATGGGCATTCGCGTGTTGCAGGGCTGAACTATCGATCGCGGTCTGGTCGATCGAGGCGAGCCGAGCGTCGTCGTCAACATGGCGCTCGCCGACTCACTCTTTCCCGGAAAAGATCCGATCGGTAAACGTGTGCGATCCTCGACGCCGCCGAACTCACCGCTCGGTATTCCGCCCTGGCTCACGATCGTCGGCGTCGTCGTGAACACGTCCAGCGCCTCGCTGGCGGAGCCGGCTCCCGTGCCACAGTTATACATGCCGGTGTCGATTGCGGGCGGTCCCGACATTCCAGCGAATGCGTTGATCGGTCCGAATGTCGCGACGACGAGCTACGTCGTGCGAACTGCGACCGCTCTCGATCTCACGGGATCCGTTCGCCGGGCCGTAGCGGCCGTGGATCCGAACCTCGCCGTTGCCCAGGTGCGCACGCTTCAGGAGATTCTCGACCGGGCGGCGGCACAGATGGCTTTCACGATGATCTTGCTGGCCATTGCCGCTGCCGTCGCGCTGCTGCTCGGCGTCGTCGGCATCTACGGCGTCATGTCGTACATCGTCGGTCAGCGGACGGGCGAAATCGGCGTGAGACTGGCGCTGGGTGCCGAGCCGGCCAGCGTTGCCGGCATGATCGTGCGGCAGGGCGGAGCGGTGGCGCTCGTCGGGATCACCCTTGGACTCAGCGCCGCGCTGGCGGCCAGCCGCCTGATGGCGTCGCTGCTGTACGGTGTCAGCCCTCGCGATCCCACGGTGTTCGCCGCGACCACGTTGATGCTGCTGGTCGTAGCGCTGGTCGCGTGCTGGCTGCCCGCCCGGCGCGCCGCGGGACTCAATCCATTGGAAGCGTTGCGCGCCGAGTAGCGCGCCCGCGCGTCACGAACCTTCGGCTCAAACCGCCGAGTGACGCTCCGGCGTCGAGCGAATCTTGCCAAGTCGCTGGATTTGACCGACTGCCTTTTTTCTAACGAGGCTCCGCCTCAGACCGTTCACATGCGCCGGCGCTTTTCCTCATCACATGCTCGACGGTCTGAGGCAGAGCCTCGTTAGAACTTCAATTTCACTGCAACCTGCATCTGCCGTTCCGTCGTGCCGCAGAGCGCGCACGAGGGGCTGGCCAACATCGCCGAGATGGTGCCGAAAGCCGCGTTCCCCAGCTGATTGTTGGGGTTCGCGAACTGCGGGTGGTTCAGCAGGTTGAAGATCTCGAGACGCAGCTCGGACGACACCGCGCCGATCCTGGTGTTCTTGATCATCGAGGCGTCGATGTTGAACTGCCCCGGTCCGCGCACGGTGTTCCGGCCCGTGTTGCCGAAGGTGCCGGTCGGGTCGGCGACCTGCTGGAAGCACGCGGTGTTGAAAAACTGGCCGATCGTCGGGTTGCCGAGCACCGGATCGCAGATGGTGTCCGGCCGGTTGTTCGCGATGCCGGTCGAGAGCATGCTCTGCGACTGGGTGATGGTGATCGGGAGGCCGCTGCGCGCGTAGAGGATGCCGCCAACCTGCCAGCCGCCCCACACCTTCTCGGTGGCCCACGGCAGCTCGTAAATCCAGTTGGAGCTGAACGTGTGCCGCACGTCGTAATCCGCCGGCCCGCGGTTGTATGCGGGGTCGAAGATGTTCGTCAGCGTGACGGTGCCGTCGTTGTCGGAATTCAGATCGATCGCGCGGCCGAACGTATACGAGTTGAGGAACGAGAAGTGGTTCGCGGACCGGCGCTGGAATTTCATCAGCAGCCCGTTGTACTCCACGTAGCCGCTGCTCGACAGCGCGCCGACGGTGCGCAGCGCCGGAGACACCGCCGCGAACGGCCGGTTCACATTCTGGTCGCTCACGCCCACGCGCGGCGGGGCCTGATTCAGGTCGGTCTTGAGCGCCGCGTTCTTCGTGCGCGACCCCGAATAGGCCGTTTCGATCATGTAGTTGCTGCCGAACTGCCGCTGCACGTTGATGTTGAAGTTGTGCGCGTGCGCGTCGCGGAAGTCGGTCAGGAAGGCGGACCGTGTCGATCCACCCGGGGCGATGTCGGGATTCACCGCGGGCGGCGCCGGCAGTCCCTGCGACAGCACGACGTTGGTCCCGAAGTTCGTGGTGTTCGCCTGCGCCTTGAGGAAGGGCTGATTCTGCGCTTTGGAAGACGAGGTGCCGCCGGGCGTGAAGTTCCAGAACAGGCCGTAGCCGCCGCGCACGAGCGTGCGGCCGACGCCGTCCAGGTCGTACGCGAACCCGAGCCGCGGTCCAAAGTCCGTCTTCGAGTAGGTCTGCAGATAGCGGCCAACCTGTACGCCGTTGATGGCCGCGTTGTCGGACGCCACGACGAACCGGCCGGTCGAGACGTCGAAATTCGATTGCTGGTTGTTCTCCTCCACCCACGGGACGTACATGTCCCACCGCAGGCCGGCGTTCACGGTCAACCGGCCCGTCACGCGGAAGTCGTCCTGGCAGTAGGAGGCAAATTCCGGTCGCAGCTCGGTGTAGGTCCCGTCGTTGAACAAGGTCCGGCTCGCGTTGCTCGCATATCCGAGCAGGAAGCTGGCCACGTCGAACCCGGTGTTCGCGAGAGGCGTGCACGTGCCCGTGACGCCGCCGCAGCTCGACGTCAGGTTCTGGTTGAAGTCGAACCGGCCCACGATGGTGTCCGCGTTGAGAATCTCGCGGGATCGATGTGTGTAGCTGCCGCCCGCCTTCAGCGTGTGCCTACCCGCGACGCGCGTGACGTTGTCGAAGATCTGGAAGTCGTTCTGGTTCGTGATGAGCGGCTGGTTCGCGTTCGCGCCCAGGTTCCTCGACCCGTTGCCGCCGTTCGTCGTGGTCGTGAAGATGATCTGGCTCATGGCGGACGTCGTGTCAGTGCCCAGGTTGATACCCGGGATGCCGACCCCCTTCGCCAGGTTCTGCTGATAGTCGATCGGCGTCATGAAGAACTTGATCGAGCTCCAGCCGAAGCGGAACTCGTTCAGCCAGCTCGAGCTGAACGTGTGGGTGTCGTTCAACGCGAACCCCTGCGCCTTGATGTTGCCGTCGCCGGCGCCGAAGGTGAACCCGGCGTCGCCGTGCGGCAGGCTCGCCGGCAGCACCCGGTGCGTTTTCTCGTAGCTGTAGCGGCCGAAGAACCGGTTGTTCGCGGTCAGCGTGTGATCGGCCTTGAGGTCGATCTGGTTGTCCTGCCGCGTGAGCGTCGGGTTGATCAGATAGTTGTTGATCGTCTGACCGGTGGAGCTCAGCACGCCGGCGGTGTTCGACTCGGGAATCAGCTGGTTGAGGATGTTCTTCGCCGCCGGATCCCAGAGGGCCTGCGGGATGATGTTGCCCGCGAACGGCAGGTGCGTAATCGGGTTGTAGATGACTCGATTCAGCTCCGAGAAGTCGCCCGCCCGCATCTTCGCCGACGGCACCGTCGACAGGTAGGTCGCGCCCTGGTTCACGCGGTACCCCTGGTAGTCGAAGAAATAGAAGGTCTTGTCCTTGACCAGCGGGCCGCCGAGGGTGCCGCCGAACTGGTGCTGGCTGAACGGCGGCTTCTCCCGTCCGGCGCGGTTGTTGAAGAAGTTGTTGGCGTCGAACCGATCGTTGCGAAGGAACTCGAAGCCGCTGCCGTGCATGAGGTTCGTGCCCGACTTGATCTGGAGGTTGACGACGCCTCCGAGCGACCGGCCGAACTCCGCCGAGTACGTGCTGGTCTGCAGCTTGAACTCGTCGAGCGCGTCCACGCTCGGAAACAGCACGACCGTCTGCAGCCACGTCTCGTTGTTGTCCACGCCGTCCAGCATGTAATTGTTGTCGCGCGGCCGCTGGCCGTTCGCCGAGAACGACGCCGACGCGCGCCACGCGAGGCTGCCGGCGCCGTCGATGTTCGCGCCGGGGATGCCGCGGACGACGCCCGGCACGGTCCGCGTGAGGTTGACGAAGTTCCGGCCGTTCAGCGGCAGCGTCTGGATCTGCTCCTCGTTGACGGTCGTGCCCAGCTCGGACGACGAGGTCTGGACGAGCGGCGAGGCGCCGGTCACGGTGATCGACTCTTCGACCGCACCGATCTCGAGCCGCATGTTGACGCGGAACTTCTGATCCACGCCCAGTGCGACGTCTGGAGTGGTCACCGTCTTGAAGCCCGAGAGCTCCGCTTTCACGGTGTATTTGCCGGTCGGCAGCGACGGCGCGGTGTATTCGCCATTCGAATCGGTGATCACGATCCGCGTGAGACCGGTGCCGGTGTTCGTCAGCGTCACCGAGGCGCCGGGCATGACCGCGCCCGACGAGTCGGTGATGACTCCGATGATGGTGCCGGTCACCGCCTGCGCGGCAAGCGAGCCCGGCAGCAGGCTCGCTGCGATGATCAGACCGAGTACGGCTCTCTTCACCTTCGTCCTCCATGCGCCGGCGTCGCGGCGCGATTGCAAATCGACGGATGCACCCTGTCCTGACAGCCCGTGGTGAAAGTCTGGCTGCATTCCAGCGACACGATCGTGCGCGGCGTGGGCGCCGTGAACGTCTTATCGCAGGGTAAACCAGCAGTGTCAACGGACAATCAGGTCCAGGCGACCGTAAAGTGCGTAGACTAAAGGGGAAATCCAAAATGCCGTTCGAGCTGAACTCGCCCGGTTGGCGGATCCGGGCAGCCAGGCGAGGCGCGCGCGCCGTGGGCGGCACGGCGCCAGGCCTCCCACCCGGGTTCCTGACGGAAGACTCGCGTGTCGCCGAAGAGGTCGTGCTCGAGGCGACGCCGGCGACGCGCGGGCAGCCGTCGAGCGGCGGGATGCTCGATCTGACCTGTGATGTCGAGCCAGGAGAGGCGGCCATCCTGGCCATCCGCCACGCCTCGAACGCCCTCACGTTCCACCTTCCGGTTCAATCGACGAGCCGCGGCCGGCGCGGCTCGTCGCAGGCGCGATTCCAAATCGCCATCCGCCAAGGCACGAAACGAGGCCTCGCCAGTCAGGCCATCAAGGCCATCGTCGTGAAGGTCGCCAGGCTGGCGGGCGACAAGCTCGTCACCCTGGTGCTGCCAAAGCTCGTCGAGGCTTTCGAGAAGAACTCGTGGAAGAAGCGCGGCCTCGAGGAGGGCTGGCTGCTGGTCACGGAGGACACGCTCGCCGCCGCGGCACTCGCGACCGGCACGCCGGTGTCGCCGCAGCGCTCGCTGCTCTTCATCCACGGCACGTTCTCGGACACAGCGTCGGCCTTTCGCCCGCTGGCCTCGTCGAGTTTCTTTGAGCGCGTGAAAGACGTCTACGACGACCGTATCTTCGCGTTCGACCACTTCAGCCTCAGCCGCACACTCGAAGAGAACGCTCGCATGCTTCTCGAGGGGCTCCCGGAGCAGACGACGACATTCGATGTGATCACGCACTCCCGAGGGGGTTTGGTGCTGCGCACGCTCGTGGAGCGCGCGAGCCGGTTCGGGCCGTTGGCCCGGCGCTTCAGCCTGGGCCGCGCGGTGCTGGTGGCCTCGCCCAACGAAGGCACGCCACTCGCCACACCCGGGCGATGGGACCAGACGTTGGGCTGGATCGCGAACGTCCTCGAGCTGTTTCCAGACAACCCCTTCGCGACCGGTGCGGAATTCGTGGCCAACGGCCTCGTGTGGCTGGCCAATCACGTCTCGGGCGACATTCCCGGCCTGCACGCCCTGGACGCGCAGGGCGATCCGATCACCGAGATCCAGAAGCCGCCCGGCCCTCCCGCCGACGCGTACTCCGCGCTGGTGGCCAACTACAATCCAACCGGCGACGTGTTGCACCGCCTGCTCGACGCCGGCCTCGATCAGTTTTTCGGGTCGGCCAACGACCTCGTCATGCCCTCCGAAGGGGGCTGGCGGATCGATCGGTCGAGCACCCTGTTCATTCCCGCCTCACGCATCGGCTGCTTCGGACCGGGCGGCAACCTGCCCGGCGACTCCGTCACGCATGTCAGCTTTTTCTCTCGCGCGGAGACCGCGGACTTTCTCGTCAACGCGCTCACGGGGCGCCGGCAGCCGCTGAACGGCGTCGATCCACGCAAGCCATTGCCCCATCGCCGCATCCTGCGGGGCGAGGCGCCGGTCGGCCCGCGCATCCGGCCCACGGCCGGCGCCCCCGTGCCGATGCCATCACGTCGCGCCGCCCGCGCGGGACGAGAGCCCGAGCGGCTCCACGTGTCGGTGACGAATGGCGACCTCACGTTCGAGCCGGAAGCGCTGCTGATCGGCCACTACGCCTCGACCCGGCTGACGGGCACCGAGGGCGTCATGGACCGGCTCATCGGCGGAGCGATGGAGCACTCGCTCCGGATCGGGCTGTATCCGCTGTCGGTGGGGGCGCACGAGATCTTCATCAACGACCACATCGACCAGGAGCGGGGCACCCTCGTCCCCCGCCCCGCCGCCGTCATCGTCGTCGGGCTTGGTCCCGAAGGGACACTGGCGCCCGGCGATCTGGTCAGGACGGTTCGACTGGCCGTGATCGGTTGGGCGCGCCGGCTGGCCGAGCCCGGGCTCAACACACGCAAACGGCGGCTCTTCGAACTGGCGAGCACGCTGCTTGGCAGCGGCGGTACCGGCGTGTCGGCGGGGCAGGCCGCGCGCCTCATCACGCAAGGAGTGTCGGAGGCCAACGAGCTGCTTCAGGACGAGCGCGAGGCGGAAGGCCCGTGGCCGCGCTGCAGGCGTCTCGGCCTGATCGAGGTCTATCTGGACCGCGCGACCGAGGCGTGGCACGCGTTGCGCCTGCAGCAGGCCGTGACGCCCGACCGCTTCGAGATGGACGATTTCGTACGGCCGGGCGTCGGCGCACTGCAACGTCAACCCGACTCGGGGTATCGCGGCGCGGACTACGACTTCATCACGGTCGAAACGAAGGAAGAGAAGAACGGCGAACCGATACTCGAGTACACGCTGGACACGCGGCGGGCGCGCAGCGAGGTTCGCGGCCGGCGCACGCAGAGCCGTCTCGTCAAGGAGCTCGTGACGACGGCTTCGAACGACCAGAATCGCGACCAGCGGATCGGGCGCACGTTGTTCAGCCTGCTGATCCCGGTTGAGCTCGAAGCCTATCTGGCCAACACGGGCGAGATGCAGATGGCGCTCGACCCGGAGACCGCGGCCATTCCGTGGGAGCTGCTCGACGTGAGTCGCGGTCTCGACTCCGATCAGAGGCCGTGGGCCATCCGCGTGAAGCTGCTGCGAAAGCTGCGCCTCGAGACGTTCCGCGACCACGTCGTCGAAGCGGACGCCGACTCCGGCGTGCTTCTGATCGGCGAGCCCGCCTGCCCCGAGGAGTACCCACGGCTCCCTGGGGCGCGAAACGAGGCGATTGCGGCGCATACGTGTTTGACCGGGCCGGGCGCGCTCGACTCGGGCAGCGTCACGCTGCTGATTGGCTCCGACCCATCGAAGCCGGGCCCCGATGCCGAGCAGGTGATCAACACGCTGTTCGAGAGGCCCTGGCGAATCGTGCACATCGCGGGGCACGGAGCGCCGGGCGCGAACGGAAAATCCGGCGGCGTCGTGCTGTCGAACGGCACGTTTCTGGGCTCCGAAGAGATTCGGAGCATGCGCGTGGTGCCGGAGCTCGTATTCGTCAACTGCTGTTATCTGGGCGGAGGCGACGAGAAGCAGCTGCTGAACACACGATACAACCGCGCCCGTTTTGCATCGGGCGTCGCCGGCGCGCTCATCGAGATCGGCGTGCGTTCGGTGGTCGCCGCCGGCTGGGCGGTCGACGATGACGCGGCCTGCGAGTTCGCGTCGGCGTTCTATGCGTCGCTCCTGCGCGGCAATCGCTTCATCGATGCCGTCGGCGAGGCGCGCGCAGCGGCTTACGAGCGCAACGCGGGTGTGAATACGTGGGCGGCCTACCAGTGCTACGGCGATCCGGACTGGCGGTTCCAGCCGAACGCGCCGGACGCCAATCGAGCGGGTGGGAACGTCGAGGATTTCTCCGGCGTGGCGTCGGCTGCGTCGCTAGGGCTCGAGCTCGAACGCATCGTCGTGCAGACACAGTTTCAAGGCTACGAGCCGGCAACACAGGTCAACAAGCTGCAGGAGCTGGAGAAACTGTTCGGCGAGCGCTGGGGCAGGAGCGGCGCGGTGGCCGAGCTGTTCGGCCAGGCGTACGCCGAAGCCGGTGCGACGGAACGTGCGGTGCTCTGGTACGAGCGCGCCTTGAATGCCCCGGACGGGCGGGCTTCGATGAAAGCCGCCGGGCAGCTGGGCGACGCGCGCAGCCGTTTCGGATGGGAGACGATCGAGAAAGCGCTGCTTCACCGCGACGAGATGGCGCGGCAACAGAATGACGCGAGCACGCCAACCGCCAGGGCCTCCGCGCGGGCCGCGCGCGCCGACGCGGAGAAGAAACTGAACGAAGCCTTCGTCTCTGCGCGTGCGCTGAGCGACACCGCGTTGACGCTTCTCAACGAGCTCGCAGCCTTCAAGCAGACCATGGAACGTGAAAACCTCGTCGCGTCGGCCTTCCGGCGCCGGGCCCTGGTCGACATGGCGGCCGGGCACGCGGTGCGCGTTCGGCGCGATCTGGCAGAAATGAAGAAGGCCTGCGAGAAGGCCCTGCGCGTCGGGAAAACGGAGGAGGGCGCCGACCTGTACTATGCTGCGTCGAACTGCCTGGCCGCCGACGTGGCGCTCGGCGCCGGCAAGCGAGCGCGGCTGCCTCCGAACGGCGGGATTCTGGATATCGTCCAGCAGTGCCTCGAGGCGAAGTCGGGAGTCGAAGCCGACTTCCGGAGCGTTGTCGGGAACATCGAGCTGGAGCAGTATCGGGCCGTTGCCGCCCGGAAGCTTGGAGCGGGGCGGGCGCGTCTGGAAAGGCTCTATCGGGATCTGTACGAGCGCGCGAAATCCGCGCGGATGTGGGCGTCGGTGTACGACAACGCCTCCCTCGTGCTGGGAAGCTACGCGGGGCCACGCTCGTCGGCATCCGCGAAGGAAAAACAAGCCGCGAAGGCGCTCCTGACCATGCTGCGGACGTTCGCGCATCCGGAGGACAGGCCTTAGAGATCGGGCTGGCAAGCGACGCTGTCCGCCTTGCACGCGGCCCGTTGGATCGTTATAGTCCGCTCGTT
>QHWJ01000121.1 GCA_003222535.1 Acidobacteriota bacterium
GCTCCCTCCGCAACGGCAGCATCGCGGTACTGGCCGATCCGATCGTCGATCGCCCGAAAGAACCGCTCGGGGACTCCGTTGTAGCGGTCGAAGTCCTGCTGGCTGACGGCGGCCTGGCGCGGCGGCGCGTACGGCGCGAAAACGTGGCCGATCGTGTCGGTGCTTTGCAGGTACACGATGGCCAGATCCGGATGCTGTTGATGGATCCATTGCAGCGAGAGATCCGTGTACACCTGTGTCTCGGTCAGCATCCGCCGCAGCGCGCTGACCGGATGGGCGTACGGATCCCCGGAATCGGCGACCCTCTCGTACTCGCTTCGAGTCAGCCACGGCAGATACCCGTGGACGGCGTCGTAGTCGGCCGACCGCTCCGCGCGAGCGAGACCGTCCCGCGCCCATCCCTCACGATCTTCAGGAAAGACGACGCCCAGCGGCGGCGCCTGCTCTTTGTAGAGGAACGTGAACAACCGATCCGATACGATGAGACCCTCGACGGCCTCGGCCGGAAACGTGGCCCACAGGCCGAAGACGGCCGGACGCTTTCCGCCTGCCGTCGCCATGTTCCACACCGCCGGCACGCGCCGCTCGCTGCTCGTGATCGGCTCCCGCTGTCCGGTGACGGGATCGAACTGCAGGAAATCGAGGATGCCGTGCTCGAGCGGGCTCGTTCCAGTCATCATCGTGGTCCAGACGAGCGGCGAGAGCGCGGGCGAAAGCGTCGTCACCTGGCCGCTCGTGCCTTCGGCGACGAGGCGGCCGAGGTTCGGCATGACGCCGCGCGCGATGTAGCCGTCGAGCAGTCCCCAGTCGGCGGCGTCGAGTCCGAGAAAAATCACCGGGTGACCGTGCTGCGCTTTGCCGGCGATGTCGGCAATCGCGGCGGGCGCGCCGGCCGTGCGCTCGCGCGACGCTACGCGGTCCGATCGGCAGGCGGTCGACGCCTGCGCAACCAGCACGAACAGCGTGACGACACGCGTCGGAACGAGGACACGCCTCAAACAGGAGTCTCCGGAAAAGGAAAAGGGCCTCGCCGAATCGAGGCCCTGATCCTACACGAGCGAGCTGTACCGAGTTAGAACGTGAACCGGATGCCGATCTGCGCGCTGCGCGGCAGCGTGAAGAACGTTCCTGCCTTCAGGAAGTCCGGGTTGGTGGCGGTCGCCGTCGGATTCGCGAGCTGCCCAACGGGCGTCAACGTATTGGGGGCGGTGTTCAGGCCACCGTCGCCATTGCACAGTGCTCCGGGAATGCCAGCGCATTGGCCGTCTTTGGTCAGGTTGTATCGCTGATCGAGTACGGTCGCGGACTGCCGATTGAACAGGTTGAAGACGTTCAACTGGATGTTCGCCTTCGCGCTGCCGATCTTGATCGGATAACTGACGTGGACATCCGCCTCGTAGTCAGCCGGCCCATAGCCGAGCGAGCCGCGCGGCGTGAGGTAGTACTCCCAGTTCTGATACGCGAACGAGTAGCCGTACGCCGTGAGCGGCAGGCCTGACAGCCAGCGGAACGATCCGCCGAAGCTCATGCCGTCGAGCGCCCCGCGCGCCACGACGTAGCTGCCATCCAGCTTCACCTGATGCTTGTGCTGGTTGCTCAGCTCGCCCTGCGCGTTCACGAGGAAGTCGGCGTAGTCGAACGCCGAGTTGATGTTCGGATCCAGCTGACCGGTGGAATTCTGGAAGGTGCCGTCGTAGTTTCCTTCGAGCTTCGAGAAGACGTAGCTCGCGAGGAACTGCCAGTTGTCGCTGTAGCGCTTCCGCAGCGAGAGCTCCATGCTCTTGTTCTTGCGCTGGGCCGTCGGCGCCGGCGCACTCCCACCGCTGTAGAAACCGAGCGACTGGCCGAGCGTGCCTTCGCCGGGGTTCGCAATGAAGTACTCGCCGCTCGCCGGCACGAGGAAGTCCTCGATGACACGACCGAGGTTGCGGTAGATCACGCGAACGCCGGCCGTGGTGTTCGGCATCACTTCGTACTCGAATCCGCCGATGACCTCGTCGATGTACTGGCCCTTCAGGTTCGGATCGACCGGCTCCGACGAGCCGCCGAGCAGCGAGCTCCTGGACGGCGTGCCCGCGACAGGCAGGAAGTTGCTCGCGTCGGGCGAGAAGTTGTAGCTGAACGCGGTCAATTCGCCGCCGAACGCGCGGATGTTGATGTCCTGCGGGATGTTCTCGTAGAACCGCCCGTAATTGGCGTACACCTTCGCCTTGCCCGTGTTGGTCGGATCCCACACGACACCGAGGCGTCCGGCCAGGTTCTTCTTCAAGAAGAAGCCGGCGCTCGTATCGCGGCCGAGGACGTGCTGCTTTTCCCAGCGCAGCCCGTAGTTGATGGACAGGCTGGACAGCGGCTTGTAGCTGTCCTGGGCATACAGCGAAGTGTTCTTCGTCTCGGGCGTTGCTTCGAGCGGCAGATTGATCTGCCACGTCAACGGGTCGGTCCGGCTGAACCCGGCCGCCTGGTCGTTCACGTAGTAGCGGTGCCGGTAGTAGATGACGCCCGCGGACGAACGCAGCCGGTAAATGAGCTGGCCTGCGCCACCCTGGTAGCGATCGACAACGGCGCTGATGTCCTCGTAGTCGCCGCCGAACTTGAGCGTGTGGTCGGCCCAGTATTGCGTCAGGTCGCCCTTGACGACATTGCGCTTGAAGTTCTGGTTGTCGAAGCCGGCGAACCCGCCGGAATTCTGGGTTGGCACCACGCTCCGATCCGTGAGTTGAGCCGTCGAGGTACCGGCCCCCCCATAGATGACCTTCTCACGGTGCTGGCCGACCATCGCGCTGAAGAGCGTCTTGCTGCTGAAAATCCCGTCGTATTTGCCGACCGAGTCGACGCCACCCTGATCGAGCGTGCCCTGAAACGTGCTGGGCGCGCCGTTGATCACGAAGTTGAGGCCGTTCTGGGTGGTGAACACTGCGCCCGTCCGCGTGCTCGGATCGCCGATGACAGTCCCGGTGAGGGTGTGATTCTGGGAGAGCTTCAGCGTCACCTTGGCGGCGAACAGGTTCTTCGTGATGTCGGCGGGCACAGCGCTCCCGAGTGCCGGACTGGCGGGCGAGGTCAACGGACGGATGATCGTCGCTTCGTCGCGCTGATTGACGCGATCGTACGCCCCGAAGAACCAGACTCTGTCCTTCACAAGGAACCCGCCAAGGTCGCCGCCGAAGTCGGCCTGGTGCGCGGTATTCGTCACCGACGTCGACGTCTGCGGAAGCTTGGGACCAGTCGCGTTCGCGGACTGCAGACCGCCGCCCTGGCCGAACGCGAAGAGGTCGGTGTGGAACGTGTTGCTGCCCGACTTGGTGATGACGTTCAGGTTGCCGCCCGTGAGGCGCCCGTACTCGGCGTTGAGGCCGCCGGTCTGCACCTGGACTTCCTGAATGAAATCGGTGTTCAGCGTCTTGCCTTCCGTGCCGGTGTCGACGCCGGTCGTGTTGAGGCCGTCGATGATGTAGCTGTTCTCCGCGCTGGTCGACCCGTAGAACGACGGCCCGAACGTGTCTTTCGTCACGCCGGGGGCGAAACGCGTCAGGTCGTAGATGTCGCGGCGCACCGCAAGTTGATCGAAGATTTCCTGTCCCACGCTGACGCCGCCGACGGCCGACGTGGTGTCCACCACCGGCGAGCTCGCCAGGACGTTGACCGTTTCGGCCACGCCCGCCACCTGCATTTTCAGGCTGAGCGTGATCGTCTGGTCGAGCGTGAGGCGCACGTCATTCTGGTCGGCCGGCTTGAAGCCCGCGAGCTCGGCCTTCACGGCGTAGACGCCAGGCGGCAGCGACGGGAAGCGGAACTGACCGGACGCGTCGGTCACCGTCGTATTGGCGCCTTGCAATTGTGGGCTCGTGGCCGTCACGGTGACGCCAGGCAGCACGGCACCCTGTGCGTCGACGACGGTCCCCATCAACCGACTGGTGGTTTGCGCAGAAACCGGGGACGCAAACGTGAAGAGCGCCGCGACGGCGATGCACCAGAGTGCGCCGCGCACTGAAAGCTTGGCCATGTTCCAATTCATGACGTCTCATCCTCCTGGAAGCGAATGTCAAAACCGATCTCGACAATCATGAGATACAAGCTCTCGTGACGGTACGAGGCTCGCATCATTTCGGATGATGCGCGGCCGTCCGGAGCCAGCTCGAAGAGCATCGCGTCAAGAATTTCGAGGTTCGCCGCCGCCCATCATAACTCCGACGATATATGGCAATAACCCCTGGTTCGACCTTTCTCAGCTCCGCCGAGCGGGGGATCCAAAATCCCGGGACCTAAACCGCCCGTGGTGAAAGTCTGGCTGCATTCGGGGCCCCCAACGCGGCTGCCGCGTTGGGGACCCCGTTCGACGGGCGATGCATCCCCGGGGGCCGCGTTGCTCCTCCTTCAAATACTGCCGGTATTCTCAGTCGTCGCGCCTTGCCCGCGGGGCGCCTCGCCCGTCTCGGTGCGACGCCAGACTTTCGCCACGGGCTGCTAAGGAAACCGTGTTCGCGGCTTTGCGATGAGGCTGGAGATTTGAGGAGCAGTTCCTTCGCTCGGTCTTCGCTTGTCTGCGCCAACTTATAATGCGCCGTGACGTGATTCTTATAATGTGCGGTGACGTGATTCCTCTCGTTCTGGCGCTGACAGTCATCACAGCCGCCGCGCAATCGGGATCGGCAGGGCCACAAACGGGCGCGAGCCGCGTCGCGCTCGCGGCGGTCACGGACGCGCGGAACCGGCCGCTCGTCGACGTCGGCGAAGACGACTTCGTCATCCAGGAAGGCGGCGCCTCCCGGGAGATCCTCTCGGTGAGGCCGGCCGACTACCCCATCATCGTGCTCGTCGACACCGGCGACGATCCGCGCGGCGACTTCGCGCTGATGCGCAAGGCGGTCGGCCACTTCATCGACCGGATTGGCCAGCGGCCGCTGGCCCTCGGCACGTTCGGCAACCGGCCGATCATGCTCACGACGTTCGAGGACGACCGGCAGACCGTGATGGAGCGGCTCGACGAGCTCACCGCGGAGGCTGGCGCGGGAAGCCTGTTGCTCCAGGGCGCGGCGCTGGCGGGTCAGATGATGCACGGCACCGGCGCGCTGTTCTCGGCGATTGTGATCCTTTCGGCAACGCCGGTGGACGCGAGCCGCGGCACCGTGGAGGAAATAGCGGCGCCAGTCGTCGACAGCGGCGCGGCCGTGCACGTGATCGCCAATCGGCCCGCGCCGGCCGGCGGCCGCGCTGCCGGCGATGCGCTCCGCGCGCTCGCCGAACAGACTCATGGTGAGTTCACGACCGTCTACTCGGCCGCGTCGTACCAGGCAGCGCTCGACCGGCTGGCCGATCGGATGAGCAGTGAGATGATGATCGAGTACCTCGTCCCCGTCGGGTCGAAGCCGAACGACGTGAAGGTCGGCGTCCGCGTGATCGGCGCACGGGTCAGAGGCCTTGGCGTCGCGCCCAGATGAAACATGTCGCGCGTCTCAACGATAGAACGTAAAGCGCGCGAAGCGCGCAAAGCAAGCAAAACTGAGGTCTCTTTTTTGCGGGCTCCGCGGGCTTTGCGTTGATCGTCGTCGTCGTGGGCTACGCAAGTGACATCGCGGGCCTCGAGGCGCTGCTAAGAAAATGGGCCGGGTGTTTTCTACCCGGCCTTGAACTCGCGCTTGGCTAAAGGCGAGCGACTTACCAGATAAGACGGAACCCGATACGGCCGGTCCGAGGACCGAGAATCGCCGTTGGCTGCTGGAACGCGGCGCCGGTGCTGAAGCTGATCGTCTCGGCCGCGTACTTGTTTGCCAGGTTGAATCCGTCGAGGAAGAGTCGAACCTTCGCGACGTCTCCAAGCTTCACCGTCTTCTCGACGCGGACGTCGACGACGGTGATGTTGTCTTGCCGGTACCCGTTGTACGGCGTGACGTAGGTGACGTTATTCGTGAGGCTCGATGCGTTGGGGCCACTTGCCGGCCCGCCGTTCGCGGCGCTGTAAGTGCATGCGCACGAGGTGGGAGCCGATGGAGTGAGCTGGCGCGCGTAGTTCGCACCCGCCTGGAACCGGAACACCGGATTGACACTGATGCCCCACGGCGCGCTATACGACCCGCTCGCCTTGAAGCTGTACGACGTGAAGTCGTAGTCGCCGGGAGCGTTGGGGGTGTTCGGGTAGCCGCGCGGGAAGTCGTGCTGCCACGTGTAGCCCACGCCCGCACTCAACGAGTAGTTGTGGCTCTGCCGCTTGTTGATCGCGAATTCGACCGTCTTGTACGTGCCGTCGTTCGGCACGTTCTGGACGACCTGATTCGTCGGATACTGACAGGTCGGCGTCGGCGCCGTGACGCCGGTGCACGCCGAGATCAACGCCGACGGGATGCCATAGAACGTGCGCGTCGCGTCGTCTGCTGTTCCGCTGATCCCGTCATCGCCCACATCGGCGACGACGAACGGCACCGTATAGCCGCTGGCGGGACGCAACGGCTGGAACGTGCCGGTCTGATTGCTGACACCGAGATAGACGAACCCGACGCGCGCGCCCACTCCTTCGGTGATCTGCTGCTCGACGTATGTCGTTGCCTGCGTCGACGACGGCTGCTTGAGATTCGGATCCACCGTAATCGCGCCTGCGAGGGCGGTGCTCGTCACGTTGCCTTCCTCACCCGGTTGATAGAGCTTGTCGCCCGGGATGCAGGTCGGGCACACTTTCGTGTCGGTCCACGCATAGGTGATGGTCTTCAGCGATTGGTTCGGGTTGGCGTCCTGGGCGACGCCGACGCCCGGGTTGAACTTGTAGAGGCCCCAGTTCGCCTTCAACACCGTCTTGCCATTACCCATCACGTCGTAGCTCAGACCGAGCCGCGGCACGACGCCATTCCATTTCGTGTAGTGTGTCTCGGCAAATGTCGCTGCAGGAATACTCAGCCCGCTCGGGAACGTATACGCGAGCTGGCGCTGGTCAGGCGTGAATACGTCGTAGTGATCCCAGCGCACGCCGAGGTTCAGCGTAAGGCGTCCGATGGAGTACTGGTCGGTGAAAAAGGCGTCGACGGTGTTGAGCTTCGCAACGCTGAGCAGGTTGCCGTTGGGCCCGTCGCCGAGAGATCCGACCTGCGTTGCCGTCGGCGCCGACATGATCACGCTGGTTGGCAGCCCGTTGCTCCCGATGTTCTGGCGGACGTTGCCGCCATACGCCTGCAGGTAGCCGACCCAGCCGGTCTCCAGCATGACTTCGCCGCCAACCTTGAAGTTGTGCGAGCCGCCGAGCCAGCCGTCCTTGAAGTAGGTCATCGCCCCGGTGGCCTGGCGCCGCTGCCGATCGGTTTGCTCTTTCTGGTCGGCGTTCAGGTACTGTGAGAGCTGCGCGTTGACAACCTGGAACGCCGCGCTATCCGTGTTCGCCTGCAGCGGGAAGTAGTAGCCGAACACACCGTATCGTGCCTCGACGTACGTGTTGTTGTTGAGCGTGCCGTTCCACTCACCTTTGTAGATCCAGCTGCCCGAGAGTTGCGCCAGCGTCGCGTCCAGGCTCGTGTAGTTGTTCGTGGCGGACGGCAACCGGTTCGGCTGTTCCTTCTGACCCCACTGGTAGTAGCCGATCAACTTGTTGTTCTGATTGAGCTGATAGGTGGTCTTGCCCGAGGGATTCCACAGCTTCGTGTCGAACAGCGTCCCAGAGATCGGGCCGATGAAGTTCGGCTGGCCGACGGAGGTCTTCTGGTTGCGGTACGAGAAGTACCACCACAGCTTGTCCTTTTTGATCGGGCCGCCGACGTTGATGTTCGAGTCGCGGTACTTCGAGGTCTCGTTGCTGTGCAGTCGGATGCCGCCGCTGTTCGTCGGGCTGAACAGGAACTTCGCAGGCAGGTTCTTCTCGATGTTCTCCGAGATCATCCCGTTGCTCTCGTAGTCCTGGTAGATCTCGCCCTGGAACTTGTTGCCACCTGACTTGCCGAGCATCTGGCTCTGCACGCCCGGGGTCGGCATCTCGGCGCCCTGGCCGATCGTGCCGAGGAAGACCTCTTCGAACGAGCCGTAGTCCACATAGAAGCCGGCGCCGCTCGTGCCCTCGGTCGTGTTGATGCCCTCGACCAGCACGCGGTTCTGACCGCCGTAGCCGTACGCGCTGTAGCCGGTCTGCGTGCCGGCGCGGTTGCCGCCGACGTCAATGCGGCTCATCGTCACCGACGGCGTGACGGCCAGCAGCGACCACAGGTCGCGGGAGTTCGGGATTTCCTGCAGCGCTTCGAGCTTGAAGTTCTGCTGGACGCGCGTCGAGGACGTGTCGATAACCGGTGAGTTGCCCGTCACGGTGACCGTTTCCTGCAGCGACGCGACGGCGAGCTCCACGTTCACGGCCGCCGTGAAGCCCATCGCGATCTGGATGTTCTCACGTTTGAGGGTGTTGAACCCAGGCAGCTCGAATTGTACCGTGTAGGTTCCAGGTGGAAGCGCCGGGAAGCGGTAGTTGCCGCCCGTATCGGTCACCGTGCTCTGGACGCCCATCATGGACGGGCTCGCCACGGTGACGGTTACACCTGGCAGGACGGCCTGGCTGGCGTCAGTCACCTTGCCGTTGATCGATCCAGTGGTGCTCGCACCACCGCCTTGCGCGAACGCGTGCGTTGAGGCGAGCAGGCATCCAGCCAGCACCGCGATAACCATATGGAACCCCCGACGTTTCATGAACGCCTCCTCCTTCATTTCATTTCAAGCAGACCGCTCGAACGCCGTGCGCTTTCAGACAGTCTGATGGCATGAGCAGGCAAACGCCATGCTCGGCTTCAAGGCGGGTGAGCGTAGCATCGAAGCCCTGCCGGTGCAATTGGTTAGACACGTGAAAGCGAGCTTGAAGAAGGGACGATGAGGCAAAAATTCAAGATTTTGGTCGTCCCGTGACCGGCTCCACCCCAACGCGGCAGCCGCGTCGGGGTGGAGCCCGTTGTGGATCGAGCACGTGACAGCCCGTGGTGAATCGCCGGCCGAACGCGCTCCCCAGCGCGGCAGCCGCGCTTGGGGGCGACGAAAGCAGCCGGGCGTCCACCAGGGCTTGTTAAAGGCTCCGTCAGTGCCGGCGCGTCTCGACCTGCTTGAGCGCCTCGTCGATGAGCCGCTCGTTGTCCTCCTTCGAAAGATTCCGCTGGATGATCTTCGAGGCGATCATCACCGAGAGGTCGACCGCCTCGCGGCGGATCTGCTCCAGCGCCCGGCTGGTCTCGAGCTGGATCTGCCGCTCGGCGTTCTTGACGATGTGGTCCGCCTCGGCTCGCGCCTTTTGCTTGATCTCTTCCCTGAGCCGGTCGCCGTCGGACCGGCTCTGCGAGACGATTGCTTCGGCCTCCGCGCGCGCGCGGCTGATGATCTGGGCCGATTCGAGGCTCAGCCGTTCCAGATCCTTTGTCGCCTGCTGCGCGTCGTCCAGCGACTTCCGAATCAGCGCCTGACGACTCTCGAGCGCCTGCAGCAGCGGCGTCCAGGCGAACTTCGCGAGCAGCGTCAGGAGGACGAGAAAAGTGACGATCGTCCAGATGAACAGGCCTGGATCGACCTGGACCAGCGGATTATCCATGGCGGTTTCCCTTCACGCCCGATCCGGCTAGGAGCGTGTCCGACAAATGTGAACACGCTCCTAGTAGGCCGGCTCCGCCGGCGAAAAACAGTTGGAATTGGCATTGTCGTTCCGCGCGAAGCGCGGCTACTAGGAGCCCGTTAGGCATCATTCAGACGGGCTCCTAGTAAGGCGTTTTGCCGAGCAGCAGCACCAGGAGCGCGAAGACTTCGGCCAGAATCGCCACGCCTTCGAGAAGAAAGAGCGGCAGATTCACGGCGCCGGTGATCTGGGCGGCAGCGCTCGGCTGGCGCGCAATGCCTTCGGCGGCGGCCGCCGCCAGCCTGCCGATCCCCAGTCCCGCGCCGATGACGATCATGCCAAGCCCGATCGCGACTCCAAAAAAGTGCAGAACTCCCGTCATGCTCATCCTCCCTGTAACGAAGCGTCGCCTCGTCCCTGTCGGCGGGAACAAAGCTTCGGAGGCGGCGAAGCTTCGTTACCAGGAGCCCTCCTGTGCCATGGCTCACGGGCTCCTGGTAGCCGCGGTCGCGGACCGACTTGCGAATTCCGGCCGTTTTCGCTGACGGAGCCGGCCTACCGGGAGCGTGTCCACTTTTCTCGGACACGCTCCTAGTGATGAACGTGAATGGCCATGCCGATGAAAACTGCCGTCAGCAGGGTGAAAACGTAGGCCTGAACCAGAACGACGATGATCTCCAGCGCGGAGATGCCGACCCCCAGCGGCAGCGACAGCACGCCGACGCCGACGCCGGCGGCCGCGCCCGCCATCTCGGTGAACAGGAACACGAACGAGAGAATCGCGAGAATCGCGATGTGGCCGCCCGTCATGTTCGCCGCAAGCCGCATCGTCAGCGCGAATGGCCGGACGAACATGCCCATGATCTCGATCGGGATGAGCAGGATGTAAATCGGCCACGCGAGCCCGTGCGGCGCCAGGTTGAGCCAGTGCCTGACGAAACCATGCGCCATCGAGCCGGCCACGATGATGGCGCCGAACGTTATCGTCGCGAGCGCCGCGGTCACGTTGAAGTTCGACGTGGCCGTCGTGCCGCCGTGCAGCAGCTGCTTCAGGAATGAGTGCTCACCGGTGTGCAGGACGAAGTGATCGAGCAGGCCGAGGACGTCGAAGACCGGGACGAGGCCGATCGCGTTCGCACCGAGGATGAAGAAGAACAGCGTGAGTATCAGGGGCGCCCATGCGCCGACCCACTTCCTGCCGACGTTCGGCTGCACGATGTCGTCGCGCACGAATTCCACGAGCGCTTCGAGCGCGTTCATGACGCCTGACGGAATCAGCCGTTCCTGCTTCAGATACCGCTGGACGGCCCAGGTGACGACGACAAACAGGACCGCCGCCACCATCCACAGCATGAGCACGTGCTTGGTGACGGAGAAGTCGATGCCGAGGATCGTGGGCAGGCGGAACAGCGGTTCCTCGTGGCTGCTGTTCGCCACGTGATGGATGATCACCTCGCCGGCGTTGAACTTTTCGGCGGCTCCATGGGCGGCCGCCGCGGCGTGTTCCTGAACCTGTTCCTGGACGAGCATCGTGTTACCCGCCCGCAAACAGGCGGCGCATCAAGAGTGCCTCGGTCAAATACAAGGCGACGAAGTAAGCCGTGAAGCTCAGCACGAAGGGCACGGGCCGCACTCCGACGATTTGGAACATCACCCCGACGTACGCGCCAAAGAACAGCATCTTCGCGCCAAACGCGCCGAGCATCAGACGGTTCAACCGCTGCGGGTCCCGCCTGTAGGTGCGCTCGGTCAGCACCCACGACACGCTGACGGCAACCAGCGGCGCGAGCATTCCCAGCAGCACCTCGACGGCGGACGGCCCTCCGGCAATCGCAACGGCCAGCAGCGCAGAAGCGAAGCTGGCGGCAGCCATCGACGCGACCGGCTTCATTTGTGCCAGACGGTCTTCGCCAGCTCGTACATGCCGACGAGAATGCCCAGCATCAGGCCGCCGATGAGAAACCACGGCGAAGTGCCGCGCCAGCGGTCGACCGCGTAGCCGATGGCGCCGAGCAGGATAATCGCGCCGATCAGCGTGTAGCTGGCACCCGCCGCCGGCCCCGCCTGCTCAGCGTTGTGCTGCAGCGCTTTCGCTGAGC
>QHWJ01000232.1 GCA_003222535.1 Acidobacteriota bacterium
TGTAGTCGAAGTTGTTGCCGAGCCCGTAGTTGAACCCGCCCGACACGTCGGATGCGACCTGGTTTTCCTTGATCAGCGACTGATAGAGCTTCGCGCTCTCGTCGCTCACGAGGAGCGGGTCGAGCAGCGACAGCGCGAAAAAGTCCTTCGTCATCCGATCCGGCAGGTGATAGCCGAACGCGAGGGCGGGCGTCCGCGCGAGCTTGTCGCTCTCGCTGAACGTCTTTTCCGCCGTCTGCGCCGGCTCCCTGATGTCGGGGCGCGGCGGCAGCGCCCGCTGCGGAATGGCGCCGAAATGCTTCTCGGCCAGCTTCATCACTTCGTCCGGCGTCGTGTCGCCGGAAACGACCAGCGCGGCGTTGTTCGGTGTGTAGTACGTATCGAAGAACGTCTTCACGTCGTCCAGGTTCGCCGCCTGGAGGTCCGAGAGATCGCCGTAGAAGTTGTGCGCGTTGTACCAGTTCGTGTTCGCCTTCTGCGGCAGCCCGAGCCACTCGAAGGCGGCGTACGGCTGGTTCAGCACGTTGACGCGGACCTCCTCGCTGACCACGTCCTGCTGATTCTTGAGGGTCTCGGGGGTGATTTTCAGCGATCTCATGCGGTCGGCCTCGAGCCACATCGCGAGCTCGAGGGCGTTTGATGGCATCACCTCGAAGTAGTTCGTGTGGTCGAACCGCGTCGATCCGTTCAGCGTCCCGCCGTTCTCGTTGACGATGCGGACGTGCTCGAACTTGCCGACGTGCTCGGACCCTTGAAACATCATGTGCTCGAACAGGTGCGCGAAGCCGGTCCGGTTCCGCGGCTCGATGCGGAATCCGATCCGGTACATCACCTCGACCACGACGACCGGCGCCGCGTGGTTCTCGCTGATGACGACGCGCAGTCCGTTGGGCAGCTTCTTGTAGACGACCGGAACCGAGAAGGCCCCGGCCGATGTGTTTTGAGTGGCGGACGCGGACGGCGCCGTCGCGGCGGCGCCGGCCAGGCACACAGCGAGAATGAACGTTCGCATAAGGCGTGACTCTACCATACGGGTTTCAGACGGCTGGAAGGATCGGACGGTTCCTCGCGAGCCCAGGGAAATTGCGGATTGCGGATTGCGGATTGCGGAAACGCACAGTGTGCGTTCCCGCATGAGCAGTCCGTGGTGCCAGCCCATCGTTGCGCAACGGGCTGTCAACCTGCGTAAGGTCGTATGGCGCGCCCGACGAAGGCGCTCATCAGGCGGCGGCGCAGCTCGTTGGCGATCTTGCCCTGGTTGAGCGGATGCGTCTTGAAATTCAACCGGATGGTGGCGGCGCCGTCGGCGAGCGATACGATGCCGACGATCTCGAGCGGCGCCTGGACGAGCGCGCCCAACACCGGATCGTGCTCCATCGCCGCGCCGACTTCCCGCATCGTGCCCATCACGCGATCGATGTTCTCGCTGTACGCGATCCGCACGTCGACGACGGCGTACGCGAACTGCTTGCTGAGATTGGCGAGCGCCGTAATCGTGCCGTTGGGAAAGACCTGGACGGCGCCCTCGCCGTCGCGCAGGACGATCGTCCGCAGGTTGATCTGTTCCACGGTGCCGGCGACGCCGTTGATGCGCGCCGCGTCTCCAATCCGCACCTGATCTTCGAGGATGAGAAAGAATCCCGAGATGACGTCGCGGACGAGATTCTGCGCGCCGAAGCCGATCGCGAGCCCCGCGATGCCGGCGCCGGTCATGATCGGCACGATGTCGATCGTCAGCTCGCGCAGCAGCATCAGGATCGCGACGAACATGACCGAGACGGTGACCACGCTGGAGAGAATGCCGCCCAGCGTCGCCGCGCGCCGCTGCCATTCCAGATCGGCCGGAGCGTGACGCCGCGCCAGCTTGAACCGCAGATGTTCGATCGCCAGGTTCGCCGCGCGCACGACGATGAACGCACCGGCCGCGATGATGACGAGGTTGACGCCGTGCGTCAGGAACCAGCGCACCAGCAGCCGCGGATCCCATTGCGGCTCGCTGACGCCGAACCGATTCAGGGCCAGTGACAGGACGGCCAGCGCCGCCACCCCGTACGCCAGGAGCGTCAGCGCGCGAGTGAGCTGCCGCGCACGCGCCTGCACCGCCGCGCGATTCTCGGCGCCGACGATGTCGAGCGCCTCGAGCGTACGCCGGACGAGGGCATGCGCCACTCCCACGACGACCGCCGCGACGAGGAAGGCGAGCAGGACGGCGCCGATGGTGGCAAAGCGGATGGACGGCATCCGAAGCTATCTCAGAAACCTCATGTCGACGCGGCATCCCTGGTCCTTGGTTCCTGGTGCTCGGTCCGTCCCTGGTCCATGGTGGGATCCCGGTCCGTAGTCCCTGGGACGGACGAAGGACTTTGGACGGACCAGGGACGAAGCACAGAGAACCAGGGACGCTGGAATCACAGGCGTTGAATCTTGAGGTAGTTCGCGTCGAGGCGGGTCAGGTCGGCGCTGATGTTCACCAGCACGACCACGGCCCCGGCCCCGACGAGACCGCGCGCGACGAGCTGCTGCCCGACGATCATGCCGGCGGCATCGAGGTTCTCGCCGATGTCCGTGGCCAGCGGGACGACCCCCCAGTAGATGGCGAGGCGCCGCGCGGTGTCGTCGCGATCGGTGGCCGCGATGATCGGCGCGCGCGGCCGGAGGGCCGACAACCGCCTGGCGGTGCCGCCGCCGCGCGTGACCGCGACGATCGCCTGCGCATCGCCGCGGTTGGCAAGCGTCACTGCCGCCTCGCAGACCGCCTGCGCATGATCCTGGTGAAGGGCGTCGCTCGACCGGCGCGTCACGTCATCGGAGGGACTGGCCTCGGCGTCCCGGATGATGGCGTCGAGCGTGTGCACGGCCCGCGCGGCGTGAGCGCCGACGGCCGTTTCGCCCGCCAGCATGATCGCGTCGACGCCGTCCTCCACCGCATTGGCGGCGTCGTTCACTTCGGCGCGCGTCGGACGCGCCTCGCTGGTCATCGATTCGAGCACCTGCGTGGCGACGATGACGGGAATCCCCCGCCGGCGCGCCGCGCGCGTGATGTCCTTCTGCGCGCGGGGCACGCGCTCGAGCGGCATCTCGAGCCCGAGGTCGCCGCGCGCGACCATCACCGCGTCGCTCGCCGCCAGAATCTCGTCGAGGTG
Organism: Acidobacteriota bacterium; assembly: GCA_003222535.1. GTDB lineage: Bacteria > Acidobacteriota > Vicinamibacteria > Vicinamibacterales > CAVVIG01 > QHWJ01. The sequence goes on from QHWJ01000232.1 coordinate 3,144, forward strand.
CTCGAGCGCCTGCGGCCGCTCCAGCTTCGCCACGAGGAGGGCGTTCGAACCGTGCGCGTCCGCCATCAGTTGGCGCGCTTGCCCGAGATCGGCTGCGCTCTGCACGAAGCTCAGCCCAATCATGTCGACGCCGAGCGAAAGACCGAACTGGAGGTCCTCGATGTCCTTCGAGGTAATCGCCGAACCCGGCAGCGCCACGCCGGGTGCATTGATCCCTTTGTGCTCGCCGATCTCGCCTCCTTCGACGACCGTCGTCTGAATCTCGGTGCCGTCGCTGGCGTCGACGCGCAGCTCGATGATGCCGTCGGCGAGCAGGAGGCGATCGCCGGGACGCGCGTTCTGGGCCAGCCCGGCGAACGTAGTCGACAGCCGTCCGGACCCACCGACGAAATCACCCGTGGCGATCCGCAGGGTATCGCCGGGGTCGACGTGCAGCGCGCGGCCGTCTTTCAGCACGCCCGTGCGGATCTTCGGCCCGCCGAGGTCCTGCAGGATCGCCACCGTGCGGCGTGCCCGTTCGCCCGCCGCGCGGACGCGCGCGAAGGTCGCGCCGTGCGACTCGTGCGTCCCGTGTGAAAAATTGAGCCGGAAGATGTCGGTCCCCGCCGCAATCAACGCGTCGAGCATCGCGTCGGAATCACACGCGGGGCCGACGGTGGCGATGATCTTGGTGTGGCGCATAGAATACCGATTATGGGCCAGATTGTGCCCGACGCCATCGAGCACTATCTTGCGGATCTCAACCGTTTCGGCGATGCGGTCCTCGACGACATCGCGCGCGGGAACGACGCGCGCGGTCTGCCGCTCGTCGATGCGGAGGTCGGCGCGCTTCTGCGCGTGATGGCGACTGCGGTCGGCGCGTCACGCATCCTGGAAATCGGCACGGCGATCGGCTATTCCGGCATCTGGCTGGCCGGCGCGCTGCCACCGGGCGGCAGGCTGCTCACGATGGAGATGAGCGAGGAGCGCGCGCGGGAAGCGCGCGAGAATTTCGCGCGTGCCGGCGTCTCCGAGCGCGTGAGCGTCATTGTCGGCGACGCGCGGCTGAAAATCGCGAAGGTGTCCGGCCCGTTCGATCTCATTTTTCAGGACGGCGACAAGAAGCTCTACGAGCCGCTCCTCGATCGGCTGGTCGCGCTGCTCCGCCCCGGTGGACTGCTGATCACCGACAACGTGCTCTGGGACGGCGAGGTGGTGCCGGGATTCGCGTCCGCGTCCCGCCACGATGCGGCGGACACGCGCGCGATTGCCGAATACAACGAGCGGGTCGCGTCGCATCCGGAGCTCGTCACGACGATCGTCCCGCTGCGCGACGGCGTGTCGATTTCGGTGAAACGGTCCGGCTGAAGCCGGACACTACCGAAGCGGGCCGCGCGGCAGTTCCTCACAAGAGATCGGGAGACTCCTGTGAAACGAAATCCTCCTGAGGCACCGCTAAAGCGGTGCCCTACTTTTAGGTGCCCTATTTTGGCGGTACGTAGACACTTCGACGGTACGTAGGGCGCCGCTTTAGCGGTGCCGGGAGAAACCATGACCATCGAATCCTGGCTGCAGGCCGCCATCGCCGACGCCGAGCGGCGCGGGCTGCCAGACCTGAAACCCGTACTCGAAACGCTCGCGCGCGCGACGACGGCCTTGCGCGCGGCCGATTTCAGCGATCACGCGGACAAATGATGACCATCGAGGAATTCGGGCGCCGGCTTCGGGCCCGTGAGATCACCGCGGCGCAGGTCACGGACCAGTGTCTGCGGCGGATCGAGACCGACAACCCGCGCCTGAATGCCTTCATTCTCGTGATGGCGGATGAAGCGCGGCGCCAGGCGCTCGCCTCCGATCAGGCGCTCGCCGCGGGACGCGATCGCGGACCGTTGCACGGCGTGCCGATCTCGATCAAGGACCTGCTGGATATGCGGGGGCTCCCGACGACCGCGGCGTCGCGCGTTCGCGACGGGCACCGGGCGAATCGTGACGCGACGGCGATCACGCATCTGCGTCAGGCCGGTGCGGTGTTCATCGGAAAAACGAACCTCCACGAGTTCGCGTTCGGCACGACGAGCGAGGATTCGGCGTTCGGTCCCGCGCGGAACCCGCACGACACCGCCCGATCGCCCGGCGGCTCGAGCGGCGGATCCGCCGCCAGCGTCGCAGCCGGGATGGCGCTTGCAAGCATCGGCACCGATACAGGCGGATCGATCCGCATTCCCGCAGCCGCGTGCGGCACCGTCGGCCTCAAGCCTTCCTTCGGCGAGGTGTCGATTGACGGCGTCGTGCCGCTGTCGCGCACGCTCGATCACGTCGGCCCGCTGACTCAAACCGTGTCGGACGCCTGCCTCGTGTATCACGCCCTTCTTGGCGACGAGCGCGTCACGCCTCCGGCGCCAATGCCCCTCCACGGCCTGCGGCTCGCCGTCCCACGCCGGTATTTCTGCGACCTGCTGGAAGACGAGGTGCGGGCGCGGTTCGAAAGCGCGCTCGATCGCCTGCGCGCGGGCGGCGCCCACTTCGACGACATCGAAATCCATCATGCGGCGGACATCGCGCCGGTGTACCTGCACATCGTCCTCGGCGACGCCGCCGCTTATCACGCGACAGCACTCGAGACGATGCCGGAGCGGTACACGCCGCCGGTTCGTCTGCGTCTGGAAATGGGCCGGTACATCCTCGCCGAGGATTACGTGCGGGCGCTCAAGGGGCGCGAGCTCTTGAAGCGCGAGGTCGATGCCGCGCTGGCGCAGCACGACGCGCTCGTGCTGCCGACGCTCCCGATTTCGGCGCCGCCGCTCGGCGCCAACTCGGTGGAAGTCGGCGCGACGACTGAGCCGGTCAGAAACCTGATGCTTCGGCTCACGCAGCTCTTCAACGTCACGGGCCATCCGGCGATCTCAATACCGTCTGGCCGCACGTCCGCTGGAATGCCGTGCGCGGTCCAGCTCGTCGGCTGCCGGATGCAGACCGACGCCCTGCTGAGGGTCGCCCTCACCTGCGAACCACATGTGTCATCTGAAGTCTGAAGTCTGAAGTCTGAAGTCTAAAGTCTTCGCAACTCGCTTCGCACCTCACGCCTACACATCCAGGCCAATCGCGCGCATCAGCGCCAGGGCGTTGCTGTGTTCGACCACGCCGGGCCGCATCCGGTAGTCGAACACCATCCGGCCGTTCTCCAGCCGATCCTCGAAGTGCATGTTGACCGCGGCGGCGCCGAGCCTCGACGGCAGCTCGGTCAGCGCCAGGTCGTGCGTGGTGACCAGACCGATCGCGTCAAGCTTGACCAGCGCGCGCACGACGCCTTCCGCGCCGATCCGGCGATCGTGCGAGTTCGTGCCGTGAAGGATTTCGTCGAGCAGAAACAGCAGCGGCACCGGACCACGCGCCGTCTCCACAATCGTCCGGATGCGAAGGATCTCCGCGAAGAAGCGGGAGTGGCCTGCCTGCAGCGAGTCCTCGATGTGAAGCGTGGCGCCGAGGACGAGCGCCGACAGGCGCAGCCGCCCCGCCGTGACGGGCGCGCCCGCCAGCGCCAGCACGACGTTCACCCCCACCGATCGCAGCAGGGTGCTCTTCCCCGACATGTTCGACCCGCTGACGATGACCACGCGAGATCCGGCACCGCCGAGCCGGACATCGTTCCTGACCGCCGACGCCGGCGCGATCAGCGGATGGCCCAGCGCATCCGCTTCGAACACCGCGCCATCCTCGGCAAACTCGGGAAACGGATCAGCGGGGCGTTCGTATGCCAACGTGGCGAGCGCGGCGAGAGCTTCGAGCTCGCCCACAGCCCGCAGCCATTCGGCGACCGCCGGACCGTACGCGGCGTGCCAGCGATCGATCGCCATCGCGAGCTGCGGCCGCAGAAGGAGCGCGTAGGCAATCGCAGCGAACATCAGGTTGTGCGTCGAATCGAGCCACGACACGAGTGATCGGAGCCGTGCGATCCGTTTGGACGGCGCCACGCCGTCGGTCAGGAGCGCCCGTTGAAGCGTGGTCAAGCGCGGCGAGAGGAAGCGCTGCGACTCGACGCGCGCCAGAAGACCGGCCAGCAGGGCAAGATCGCGCTCAGGCGTGTCGATGGCGTGCAGGGCCTGATGAAAGGACCGCCGCCAGATCGCCGCGAACCCGGCTTCGACGATCACCCACTCGATCAGCCACTCCGATCCGAACGCCCCGTAAAAGACGGCCGACGCGAGTCCGACGGTGATCAGCGCGAACGCAGCCAGAGCCACACGGAGCGCCGGGCGGAAATTCACCGCTGGCGATGCGGCCCATGCCGCCAGAAGGCCCGTGCGTCCCACCGGCGACTCGGACGCCAGGACGGCGACGTCCTCGCGGAAATCGAGCATCGGCCGCAGCTCGCCGATCGCCGCCTGCCTGGCACGCGCTTCCGTCAGCGTGGCGGGCGCGCGGAGCCAGTCCGCGAGCGTCGCTTCGCCGATCTCGGTACGGGTTGTGTTGAGCAGCTCGAAGAGCGACGCGGGCCCGAACAGATCGAGATCGCGGGCGTACGGATGGCCATCGAGGAACGGCCCGCCGTCCCGGCCGGTCCCGGCCCAGCGGCCACCCAGCCGATCGAGGCCGCGCAGGTACACCCGCTCGGCGCTGCGCGCCCGTTCGTACACCTGGAGGTGCCGGGCGTGCACAACCGCGAGCACGCCGAACGCCACCCATGCGATTGCCGGCCACGCGGGAGAAATCGACACGCGCGCGAACGCCATCCAGAGCAGGACCGCGCCCGCGATCGCGAGGAACAGCCGTCCGTTCGAGATGTGCAGGTTGACCCGATCGTGGCGGGCGATCCGCTCGCGCCACCCGGTCAGCCGGCGATCGTATTCCGCACGGGGATCGGTCACATCGGGCTTTTGTGTAGGGCCAGCCTTTCAGGCTCGCCGATGAGGCGACCCTGTAGGGCGAGCCTTTCAGGCTCGTCATCGCGAGTCCAAAGGGGTCGCCCTCTACGCTATGACGATAGCAGCGCGCGAGCCAGGGTCACGTAATGGCCGGCCGCCGCTGTCAGCTCGGCGATCGACACGAACTCGTCGGCCGTATGCGCCACGTGAATCGAGCCGGGACCGAACAGCAGCGGCTCGCCCCACCGGGGCAGAAACGGGATGTCGGTCGTGTACGGAAACACGGCCGCATCGAAACCCGGCACCGTTCTCAGGCGGACGGGCGGCACGTCGAGCACGTGCTCGATCGCGACGCGCCGCTCGAGCGGCGCGACCGCGCGCCGGACCTCCGCCGCGTCGCTGACGGTGCGGAACATGATCTCCGCCTCGGCCGACGGCGAGACCACGTTCGGCGCCACGCCGCCGGCGATCAGGCCGACGGTGTAATGGGTCCGGCCGAGCACCGGGTCGCGGGGGAGGGCAATCGACCGCAGCTCGACGAGCGTGTCGATCAGCTTGTCGATCGCCGACTCGCCGAGCTCCGGAAACGACGAGTGCGCGGCCCGCCCTCCGGCGCGGAGCTTGAGTCGCAGAATCCCGCGTGTCGCCACGCCGAGACGATTGTCGGTCGGTTCGCCGTCGATCAGAAAGCGGCTACCGCCGCCGTGGGCCGCTTCGTTCGCTGCGCGCGCGCCGTCGCTGCCGCGCTCCTCGCCGACCACGAATACGAGGCCAACGCGCGAGTCACCGTCCGACCGGAGCCGATCGGCCGACGCGACCTGCGCCGCCAGGATGCCTTTCGCATCGCACGCGCCGCGTCCGTAAATGCGGTCGCCCTCGATCCGGCTTGGAAAAAATGGCGGGACACAGTCGAAGTGGGTCGAGAAGACGATCTCCGGGCTCGAGCCCGGCGCCGGATCGCCCGAAGTCGCAATCACATTGAAGCGCGCGTCGTCCACGCGCTGTTCGACGACAGACCAGCCGCGGCCGCGCAGGTAATCGGCCAGCCATCGTCCCGCCGCGCGCTCGCAGCCCGTCGTGGAGTCGATGTCCACCAGGGCGCGCGTGAGCGCGACCACATCGACTGGATCCGCCGTCACGCGGCCACCTGGCCCACGACAGTAAAGGCAGAGACCGCGGAGCACGCATGGTTCGACAAGCTCACCATGGGCGCTCGTCGTGAACCTGTCGAAGGATGAGCGTCAATGGCCGTGAGACACAAGCTCACCATGAGCGATCGTCCTGAGCCTGTTGAAGGATGAGCATCAATGGTCGTGACACGGCTAACGGATCCACGCTTCCAGCTCTGTGCGCGTGTCGGTGCGCGAGTCGCGGTATTTGACGATCACGGGCGTCCCCAGCGAGAGCCCCCACTCGACGCCTTTGCCGGAGGTGACCGCCCGCGCGCCGGGCACGACGACAGCGCCTTCCGGGATGACGAGCGGACGGTCTCCCGCCGGCTTGATGATCTCGCCGTGGACGAGGTCGTACACCGGCGTGGATCCGGTCAACACGGTGCCGGCGGCGACAACGGCGCGCGCCTTGACGATCGCGCCTTCGTAGATTCCCGTGTTCCCGCCGATGAGCACGTCGTCTTCGATGATGACGGGCAGGGCGCCGACCGGCTCGATGACGCCGCCGATCTGCGCGGCGGCGCTGACGTGCACGCGTCGGCCGACCTGGGCGCAGGATCCCACGAGCGCGTGCGAGTCGATCATCGATCCTTCCTCGACCCGCGCGCCGATGTTCACATACATCGGCGGCATGCAGATGACGCCCGGCGCGAGGTACGCGCCGTCGCGAATCGCGGATCCGCCGGGCACGATGCGCAGGCCGGCGGCGAGCCCGGGCTTCTTCAACGGCAGCGTGTCTTTGTCGTAGAACGGCAGGCGGCCGTGATCCATCGAGGCGTCGACGATGTCGCCGAACTTGAACCCGAGCAGGATGCCCTGCTTCACCCATGTGTTCACGCGCCAGCCAACCGGGCTCGAGGCGTCGGGCTCCGCGGCGCGCACCTCGCCGGAGGACAGCGCCTCGCGCAGACGAGCGAATGCCGCGCGCGCCGAGTCGCGATCGGCCGACGCGCCGGCCGAAACCAGCTCTTTGATGTCGGATTCGAGCATTTGGGTCCTTGGTTCTTGGTACCTGGTGCTTGGTCCGTCCCTGGTCCTTGGTCCGTCCCTGGTCCTTGGTCCGTCCCTGGTCCTTGGTCCGTCCCTGGTCCTTGGTCCGTCCCTGGTCCTTGGTCCGTCCCTGGTCCTTGGTCCGTCCCTGGTCCTTGGTCCGTCCCTGGTCCTTGGTCCGTCCCTGGTCCTAAGCACACTGGACCGAAGACGGACCAGGAACCAAAGGACCAAGATCGAACAGCCCGTGGTGAAAGTCTGGCTGCATTCGACCGGTGCGCCGCCAGACGTTCACCACGGACGGCTAGACGAACGCCGCTTTGAGCAGGCCGAGCTCTTTCAGCACGTGCAGGATCTTGTCCTTCGACTCGGCCTTCGGCGACACCATCGGCAGCCTGAACACCTCGTCGATGAGCCCCATGGCCGCCATCGCGGCCTTGACCGGACCCGGATTCGATTCGATGAAGTTCGCCGCCATCAGCGGCAGAATCCGCGAGTGGACGGCGCGCGCGGCGGCGAAGTCGTTGCGCTCAGCGATCTCCACCATCTGCACCATCTCCGCCGGGATTTCGTTCGATGCCACCGAGACGATGCCCCGCCCGCCCACCGCCATCAGCGGCAGCGTCAGCGCATCGTCCCCCGACAGCACGATGAAGTCCGCGGGGGACGCGCGGCAGATGTCGCACATCTGCGACACGTTGCCGGACGCTTCCTTCACGCCGACGATGTTCGGGACCTGCGCAAGCCGCATGAGCGTGACAACCTCGACGTTCACGCCCGTCCGGCCCGGGACGTTGTAGACGACGATCGGCAGCGGCGTGCTCTGTGCAAACGCCCGGTAATGCTGATAGATACCTTCCTGCGTGGGCTTGTTGTAGTACGGCGTCACGGAGAGAAAGCCCGAGGCCCCGCGTCGCGCCATCTCGCGAGCGATGTGAATCACGTCCCGGGTGTCGTATCCGCCAGCTCCCGCGAGCACCGGCGTCTTCCCATTGGCTTCATCGACAACGATCTCGACGACGCGAAGCCGCTCGGCGTCGGTGAGCGTGGGGTTTTCACCGGTTGTTCCGCAGGGGCAGAGAAAGTGAATGCCCGCGTCGATCTGCCGGCGGGCAAGCCTTCGCACCGCCGTTTCGTCGAGCTCGCCGCTCTTCGTGAACGGCGTCACCAATGCGGTCCCGACTCCCGTAAATGGCGTTCTCATGCGTGCTCTCCGGCAGGCCTGACCAGCCTCCGCCACGGCTTCGGCGGTCCGCCGTAGCTTTCAGCGAAGGCGGAAAGCCTGCACTCCAACGACCAACGCCAACGCTCGGCTGAAGCCTTGGCGCTCCAACCTACCCGAACTCCGCCCTGCCTGACCTACCCGACCTATCCGACCTACCCGACCTACCCGACCCGCGCGACCTACCCGACCCACGCGACCTACCTGACCCACGCGACCTACCCGACCCACGCGACCTACCTGACCTACCCGACCCACCCGACCTATCCGACCTATCCGACCTATCCGACCCCGAGCACATCGTGCATTGTGTACCAACCCTGTTTGCCCTGAATCCATCGGGCGGCGGCGAGCGCGCCACGGGCGAAGGCGGTGCGGTCGCGGGCAGCGTGCGTCAGCGTAATCGTTTCCGCCGGGCCGTCGAAGCCGACTGTATGTGTGCCGGGAATGAAACCGGCGCGGGCCGACGAGACGTCGATCGGCCGCGAAAACCCCGCGTGCTCCATCGCGTGCTTCAGGAGCAGCGCTGTGCCCGAGGGCGCGTCTTTCTTCGCGGCGTGATGCGCTTCATGCAGAAACGCGCCGAAGTCCGCCTGCGGGGCGAACAGCTTCGCGGCCTGCGCGACGATAGCCTCGAAGAGCACGACGCCGGTGGAAAAATTCGGCGCGACCACAATCCCGACGCCGGCGTCCGCGATCACCTGCCTGAGCGCGACCTCGTGGGGGGACCATCCGGTCGTGCCGACGACCAGGCAAATGCCACGTCGCGCGAGCACCGCCGCATTGGTGGGCACGGAGGCCGCGGTGGAAAAGTCGATCGCGACCTCGACCCCCGTCCAGCGATCGGCGTCCGGCCCGCCGCCGTGGAGCGGAGAGACCGGGTCGATCACGCCAGCGACTTCGCAGTCGTACTGGCCCGCCAGCTCCCCGACGAGCTGCCCCATCTTGCCGTGGCCGACCAGCAGAATCCGCATCTGGCCTCTCTGATCTTCGCGCGCCCTCGTATGCTTCCGCGCAGTTTCAAAACCGTAGGGCGAGCTTCGCCAAGCGGCCACCCTGAAGGGTCGCCCTATCGTTTTGGACCGGTTCTCGCGGCTCATTGTCGTCCAAAAAACTGCTCGTGCAACCTCGTCATCGCCTGCGGGACGTCCGCGTCACGCAGCACGAACGTCACATTGCGCCGCGAGGCCGCCTGCGAGACGAGGCGCAGGGGAATGCGGTCGAGCGACGTCACTGCCCGGCCGAACACGGTCGGATCCGCCCTCAGATTCTCGCCGACGGCGCAGATAATCGCCATCTCAGGCTCGCAGCTCGCCTCGGCGAAATTGCGGAGGTTGTCGAGAATCGCCTCGAGCCGGCGGGTGTCGTCGATGGTGACCGACACGCTCACTTCGGATGTCGTCACCACGTCGACCGCCGTCTTGAACCGCTCGAAGACCTCGAAGAGCCGGCGCAGGAACCCGTGCGCCATCAGCATGCGCGTGGACGTGATGTCGATGACCGTCACGTCGCGCTTGCAGGCGATGGCGGTCAACTGCCCCTGCTCGGGACGGCCGTCCGCGGTGATGCGCGTGCCCGGGTTCTCGGGCCGGCGTGAATTGAGGATCCGGACGGGGATGTTCTTTCCGACCGCCGGCAGAATCGTGCTGGGATGCAGCACCTTCGCGCCGAAGTACGCCAGCTCTGACGCTTCCGCGAAGGAGATCCGCGGCACGACACGCGGCTGCGGCACGATGCGCGGATCGGCGGTCAGCAGACCGTCGACGTCGGTCCAGATCTGGATCTCGGCGGCGTCCAGGCACGCACCGAAGATGGCGGCGGAGTAATCCGAGCCGCCGCGTCCCAGCGTCGATGTGATCCCGCTGGCCGTGGCGCCAATGAAGCCGCCGAGCACGGCGACCTTGCCCGCGGCGAGCACGGGCGCCACACGCCCGCGCGCCCTTTCACAGGTTTCGATCATGTCAGGTGCGGCGATGGTGTGCTCCGCGTCGGTGACGAGCACGGTGCGCGCGTCGATCCAGTCGCTCGGAATCCCGCGATCGGCGATCGCGGCCGCCACGATGCGGCTGCTTGCCAGCTCGCCGACCGCCAGGACGGCGTCGCGTGAGCGCGGCGACACTTCGCGAAGCACCGCGAGCGCATGGATCAGGCCGCTCAACTCCTCGAGCTCCCGCCGCAGGTCGGCGAGCAGCCGCGTGCGACTCTCGCTCGTGACAGCCGTGGCAACCGCGACGTGCCGCTCCACGAGCGCCCGCAACTCCGACGCGGCGCGCTCTGCCGCGCCGTCTTCAGCGAGCTGCGCCGTCGCGACGAGCGTGTCGGTGACGCCGGCCAGCGCCGATACGACGACGACGGGAGGTGCGGATGGCGTCGCGCGGAGCTGATGACCGACGATGCCGACCAGGCGGATGATGGCGTCGGGATCCGCCACGGACGTCCCGCCGAACTTCATGACGACGCTCACGACTGCATCCCCAGGTCGCGTGGGTCACGTGGGTCGGGTGGGTCACGGTAACCCACCAGACCTACTCGACCTACTTGACCTACCCGGCCTACCTGACCTCTCATAGCAGCCCCTGCCGATGCATCAGCTCGGCGTTCAGGATGGCTGCCCCTGCGGCGCCGCGAATGGTGTTGTGCCCGAGCGCGACGAACTTGTAGTCGAGGACCGGGCAGCGCCGGAGCCGGCCGACCGTCACCGTCATGCCGCCGTCCCGATTCGCGTCGAGCGCCGGCTGCGGACGATTGGCTTCCGTCAGGTACACGATTGGCTGCGGCGGCGCGGATGGCAGGCCGAGCTCCTGCGGCTTGCCGCGGAACGAGTTCCAGGCGGCGACGATCGCGTCGGCGTCCGGCTGCTCGTCGAGCGCCACCGAAATCGACGCGGTGTGCCCGTTGTGCACCGGCACACGGTTGACCGCCGCGCTCACCGTCACCGGATGGTTCCGGATCGCCCCGTTCTTCAGCGCGCCGAGGATCTTGTTGGTCTCGGTCTCGATTTTCTCTTCCTCGCCGCCCCCGATGAACGGGATGACGTTGCCGAGGATGTCCCACGATGCCACGCCGGGATACCCGGCGCCGGAGATGGCCTGCAGTGTCGTGATGATCGACGTCTTCAGGCCGAACTGCCGCAGCGGCGCCAGCGCCATCGCGTAGACGATCACGGAGCAGTTCGGGTTCGTCACGATGCGTCCATTCCAGCCACGGGCGGACGCCTGGGTCCTGAGCAGGTCGAGATGGTCGGCGTTGACTTCGGGAATCAGCAGCGGGACGTCGGCCTCCATCCGGTAGTTGCGCGAATTGGTCACGACGATGTGACCGGCGTGCGCGAATGCGCCCTCGATCTCGCCGGCGACCGACGAGTCGAGACCGGAGAACACCAGCGCCGGCGCGCGCCCTGGCGTGGCGGCGTCGACGCTCATCCGCGCGATGTCCTCCGGGAGCGGATTCGGCAGACGCCACGCCGCTGCGGCGCGGTAAGCCTTCCCCGCGGATCGTTCGCTGGCTCCGAGCCAGGTGACGCGGAACCACGGATGATCCGCGAGCAGCGCGATGAACTGCTGGCCGACCATGCCGGTCGCGCCGAGAATGCCTACGTCGATCGTCATTGTCGTGTCCTTCATGGTCTTCGTGTTCGTCGTTCCGTCTTCGTGTGCGTCGTGAGTCAAAAAAAAAGCCGACGCGGCGTTTAGCCGGTCGGCTGTGGAAGGCTCGGTTGTAACTGCTGATCAGCGCTCGAGCACACACACACCGGCACGGCCGGCCCGCGTTCGGCCGAGCCGCTTTCGAATGTCGGAGGTGAAGCACATGAGAAGGGCAGTATAACACGGCGGCCATCTCGCGTCCGAGGATCGTGGCCACGACCGTCTCGGAGCGCCGGATAGGATCGGACCGGATATTGGTTGGATTCTGACGAGATTCCGGAAGAGGGCTCTGTTAAAGGTACTTGAGAAGCCCGCCGAGAGCGGCGAAGAGCACCTGGGCGAGGTTGCGGACGAGCGGCGAAATGTCGCCCTCGTTGACGGCGTTCGCAACCGTCACGGGATTGGTGACGAAGAGCCAGATGGTCGCCGCCGCCAGCACGATGCTGACGAGAGCGATCAGGGTGAAGAGGCTCACGCCGACGCGTTGCAGGATCATGGCACTTCGAGCACCATCGTTCGGAACTGTCCGGATTCGTCCTGGCGCCGGTGCGCCCTGGCTGCGTCCGCCGGCGGAAACGCGCAATCGATTGCCGGCTCGAGCCGGCCGGCGGAGAAGAAGCGGACAGGTTCTATTACGACATCGACACTCCTGCGGTTCGTCATCCGCTTGATTTCCCCGGCCTTCATAAAGATTGGCGAGTTGGTGAGTTGGTGAGTTGGTGAGTTGGAGAATTCAAGTCGCCAAGTCGCCAAAATGCTATCAGAAGGCGTCCGGCGACAGGACGACCGGCTCGCCGAGGCCGAGGCGGCCGAGCTCCTCGCGGACCACATCGAAGTCGCCGACGACGAGCGTGGTGAGGCGCGCCGGATCGAGATGACATTGCATGACCCGTGAGACGTCGTCGCTCGTGACGCGCTCGATCCTCGGCACGAACTGCTCGTAGTAATCGTCCGGCAGGTCGTAGAGGGCGAGCTGCATGGCGGCGCGCCCGATCTGTTCGCCGGTCTCGAAGCTGCGTGCGTAGCCGCGCGTGAGGGCCGCGATCCCGAGCTCGAGCTCCTCCGCGGTGACGGGATGAGGTCCGCGGATGCCCGCGATCTCGCCAATCGACTCCTCGATCGCCCGCGCCGTCCCCGTTGTCTGGACGCTCGCCTGCAGGATGAAGGGCCCCGACAACCGTCGGAAGTCGAAGGCCGAGCGCGCGCCGTAGGTGAGCCCCTTGTCTTCGCGAAGGTTCAGGTTGATGCGGCTGACGAACTGGCCGCCGAGAATCGTGTTCGCCACGACGAGCGCATGGTAGTCGGGCGAGTCGCGCCCGACGGCGACCTGGCCGATGCGCAGCTCCGACTGCGGCGCGTGCGGGCGCGGCACCACGTTGAGCCGCGCGGCGTGCGGCAGCGATCCCCCGGCTGTCACTTCCGCATCGCCCGGCCCGGTCCAGTCAGCGAACGTCTCGGCCGCCAGGCGCGCGATCCCCGCGTGGTCGCAGTCGCCGACCGCAATCAGCGTGGCCGCCGACGGCCGGATCGCTCGCACATGGAACGCGCGCACATCGTCGACGTGCATGGCCGCCAGCGACGTCTCGCTGCCGATCGGCGAGTGCCCGTACGGATGCGCCCCGTACAACAATTGCAGAAACGCGCGGTCGGCGACGGCGCCCGGCATGTCGCGCAACTGGGTCAGACGGTGGAGCCGCAACTGCCGCACGCGGGCGAAATCGCTTTCCCTGATCGCCGGACGCGCGACGATGTCCGAGAGCAGCGCGAGGGCGCGCTCGGCGAAGCGGCTGAGGACGCTCACGCTGGCCACCGTCGCATCCGATCCGATGTCGGTGTCGAACTGCGCGCCGAGCCTCGCCAGCGCCTCGTGCATCTCGATGGCGGACCGCTCGCCGCTCCCCTCGTCGAGCATGTCGGCGGTGACGGCGGCCAGTCCGTCCATGCCGACCGGATCGGACGAGGCGCCGCGGCGGAGAAGCAGCGTGAACGCCACCAGCGGCACCTGCGTGTGCGTCACCGTCCAGATGCGCAGCCCGTTGGGCAGCGTCGATTTCTCGATGGAGGGGAATGGAAAGGGTCGCGTCGGCCCCGGCTCGGGGAGCCGCGTCCTGTCGATCTTCACCGTCCGGATTGCGCTCACGAGACGACCGCCGGATCGGAATCCGGAGCAGCGAGCGCCGTCCGGTCGTGCGGCACGATGCTCAACGTGACACGCCGGGCGGGATCGAGATAGCGGCCGGCGACTTCCTGCAAGGACGATTTCGTGACGACCTGGTAACGGGCGAGATCCCGCCCGAAGTACGCCGGGTCCTTCAGGAAGACGTTGTAGGCGTTCAGCTGGTCGGACTTGCCGCCGAAGCCGCCGACCGTCTGCAGCCGGAACATGAACTGCGTCTCGGTCTGGATGCGGCCGCGATCAATCTCTTCGTCGGTGGGGCCGTCGGCGGTGAGCCGCGCGATCTCCTCGAAGATCGCCCGCTCGAGCTCGGCGAGCGCGTGCCCGGGCGCGGCGGTCGCCGTGATCTGCACATACCCGGTGATCTCGCGCGAGTTCTGCGACGCGGAGACGTCGGTCGCCAGCCGCTCGTCGAACACGAGCCGCCTGTACAGCCGCGACGTCTTGCCGTTGGCCAGCAGATCGGTGGCGAGATCGAGCTCGGCGTCGCCCTCGGCGAACATCGCCGGCGAGAGCCACGCGAGATAGAGCCGCGGCAGCTCGACGCGATCCTCGAACCGGAGCCGCACGTCGTGGGTCAGCGAGGCCGACGCGCCGACCGGCTCGACGCGGTCGCCTGCGTCGATCTCGCCGAAGTACCGCTCGACGAGCGCGAGCGCCTGCTCGCGGTCGATGTCGCCGGCGAGGGCGATCGAGGCGTTGGCCGGGTGATAGTAGCGGCGGAAGAACGCGTGCACCTCATCGAGCTGCACCGCTTTCAAGTCCGCGATCTCGCCGATCGTCGTCCAGTGGTAGGGATGATCGGGCGGAAAGAGCGCCGCGAGCAGCGCCATCGGCGCGAGGCCGTACGGCCGGTTCTCGTAGTTCTGCCTCCGCTCGTTCATCACCACGTCGCGCTGGTTGGCGAACTTCGCTTCGGTGACGGCCGGCAGCAGGTAGCCCATGCGATCGGATTCCATCCAGAGCGCCAGATCGAGCGCGCCGGAGGGGACCACCTCCCAGTAGTTGGTGCGATCGGCGTTCGTCGACCCGTTGAGCGTGGCGCCCGCGCCCTGCAGCGGCTGAAAATAGCCGCGATCGTGGTGCTGCGATCCCTCGAACATCAGATGCTCGAAGAGATGCGCGAAGCCGGTATGGCCAGGCCGCTCGTTCTTCGACCCGACGTGATACCAGAGGTTCACGGCGACAATCGGGCATGCGTGGTCTTCGTGGACGAGGACGTCGAGTCCGTTGGCCAGCGTGTGCTTGGTGAAGGAAATATTCACCGGAAGCTGCCGCAGGTCGGCATCCCCTTGCCGTAGTACGGATTGGCGAGCATCGACCCTTCCTGAAGCCAGGGCTTGTTGACCATCGGGCAGATCGCCACCCGGACGCCTTCGGGCGGCGCGAGGTGAAGGCCGGTCATGTACGCGTCGATGGCTTCGCTGAGCGCGCCGAACTTGTCGCGCACGTCCTTGATGTCGGGCGGCGCCGCTTCGGCGGCGGCAGCGAGCTGCAACGCGGCCGTGTCGATCTTCATCGCCGGCGCGCCCAGAGCGGTCGCCGCCGTCACGAGGTGGCCGGCCTCCGCCCGGATCCCGTCCACCTTGTCGTCGGCCAGCGCCGACTGAATCTTCAGGTACGGATCGATGACGGCGTGGCTCATCGCGCTGCCGGAGGCCGGCGTCTTGCCCGTTTGCGGGGCGGGCGCGCACGCGCTCGCCGACGCCACCGCCCACGCGATCACATGCATCCAGGCGCGCGAGCCTTTCAGGCGAGCGATCGCCGGCACGCCCGCCTGACCAGCCTCCGCCAAGGCTTCGACGGTCCGCCGTAGCTTCAGCGACGGCGGAGAGCCTCGCGCTCCAGAGGGAGCGAAGAGGCAGCCACGAAGTGTTGTGTTCATTTCATCACCGTCAGCTGAATTGTCGGCCGGTTGTAGCTGGCAATCGATACCTGC
The DNA here is from genome assembly GCA_003222535.1 of Acidobacteriota bacterium. Lineage (GTDB taxonomy): Bacteria > Acidobacteriota > Vicinamibacteria > Vicinamibacterales > CAVVIG01 > QHWJ01. Next base: position 19,128 of record QHWJ01000232.1, read on the forward strand.
GCGGCCGTCCGCTCGGCGGCGGCCATGAGGGCGCGGCCGGCCGGCGACTCCGGTTCGCTGATCATCAACGGAACGCCGCTGTCGCTGCCTTCGCGAATCGGCTGATAGATCGGGATCCGCCCGACGAACGGCGCGCCGAGTTCAGCCGCCAACCGCTCGCCGCCGCCGTGCCCGAAGATGTCGGCCTCGTGGCCGCACGACGGGCAGGCAAAGTAGCTCATGTTCTCGATGATGCCGAGCGTGGGAATGTTCAGCTTCTTGTACATCGCGATGGCGCGCCGGCTGTCGGCCAGCGAGACCTGCTGCGGTGTCGTCACGACGATCGCGCCCGCGACCGGCACCGTCTGGCTGAGGCTCAGCGCCACGTCGCCCGTGCCCGGCGGCAGATCGACAACGAGATAGTCGAGATTCGACCACGCCACTTCGCGGAAGAACTGCTGCAGCGCGCCGTGCAGCATGGGACCGCGCCAGATGATCGGCGCGTCGTCCCCGGTCAGGAACCCCATCGAGATGACCTGCAGCCCGTACTTCTCGGCGGGCACGATCTTCTTGCCGTCGGTCGTCAGCTGCGCCTTCATGGCGAGCATGATCGGCACGTTCGGTCCATAGATGTCGGCGTCGATGATACCGACCTTGCCGCCGCACTTCGCGAGGGCTATGGCGAGGTTCACCGCGACGGTCGTTTTGCCGACGCCGCCCTTGCCGGCCCCGACGGCAATGACGTTCTTCACGCCCGGCACCGACTGCCGTGTGCCGTCGGAGCCGACGGCTTCACGCACGCGCGCGCTCAACCCCACGTCGACCGCGCTGACACCCGGCACCTGCATGACCGCGGCGCGCGCCTGATCGCGCATCTGATCCTTGACGGGACACGCCGGCGTCGTCAGCTCGATTGTGAAGGCGACCCGGCCCCCATCGATCTTGAGCTCCTTGATGAACCCGAGGCTGACGATGTCGCGGTGAAGATCGGGATCTTTGACGACCTTCAACGCCTCCAGAACCGAGGTCTGCTCGACTTGCATATCCTCAAGAATATCGTACACTCGCCCGCACATGGCGGACGTCGAGCCCTCCTCGAATCGCGGCGTCATGATCGTGCTGGCCTACCTCTGGCCGCTCGCGCTGGTGCCGTTGCTCATGGAAAAGCACGATGCGGAAGTGCAGTGGCACGCCAAGCACGGCATCGTGCTGATGATCGCGGAGCTGATCCTGCTCTTCGGTTACATCATGCTGACGAGCATCGTCAGCCTGGCGACCCTTGGGCTGGGGTGCGTGCTCAGCGTTTTCCTCGTGTTCGGGTGGGTCGGCATCCTGGCGCTGCACGTCGTCGCCATCGTGAAAGGCATCAACGGCGGACGCCTGATCATCCCGGGGCTCAGCGATTACCCCAATCGTCTCTAGATCGCTCGCGCTCCTGCTGGCGTGGCTGCTCACGAGCCTGCTCGTGATGAACGCGCGGCCACTCGCCCTCCGCTCCATTCACGTGTATCAGCGGGCGCTCGCGCCCGCCGCGGCGCGCATCGGGCTGCGCTGCCGCTTCACGCCGACGTGCAGCCGGTACGCCGAAGTCGTGATCGCGCGCGACGGGATCGTCAGGGGAGGCGCGAAAGCCCTGCGCCGGATCGTGCGATGCGGACCGTGGACCGCGCAGGGAACTCGCGACGATCCCTGACGCGTGTCATGGCTAATGGCTGATGGCTATGGAAGATGGACCGTCCATCAGCCGTAAGCCATCAGCCATGAGCCATCAGCCATTTTCAGCGAATAGCTTCTTGCCTTCTTCGTTCAGCAACACCCACAGCGCGTAGATCCCGAGCGCTGTGCCGTACGGCAGCAGCAGGAGATCGACCGACCCGAGCATCAGCGCCATGAGCCGGGACCACGACCTGTGCCGCCGAAGCGGCACGCCGACGACAACATGCGCCGTGCCCCAGAGGATGGCGATGATCGCCAGCGTGGTAAACGCCGCCGCCGTGAGTCCCGCGGCGAACTCACCGCCGCCGCCGCGGCTCGCCGACCTGATCAGCGCGACGGCGCCGACGCCAAGCGCCAGCGTCGAGACGCCGACCAGCGTGGTCAACAGACCCCAGACAATGAAGAGGACGCCCACAAAATCGACGTGTGACGCCAAGGCGATGGCTGATGGCTACGCGGCCGACGATCGAATCGCGACGCGTACCTCGACGCGCACAGACGACGCGTCGGGCGATGTGACGCGGAATCGGAATCGCGCCCCGTCGGCGACACCCGGCGGCACGGACACGCGCACCGGATGCTGCAACAGCGACTCGCCCGTGCCTCGGCAGAGGTGGCACCACTCCGTCCACGTTTCCCCGCGCCCGCCGCAATGCGGACACGTGACGCGAATGGGAACGCCGAGCGAGACGACGAGGCCGTCGAACGCCTCACGCTGCGAGAGCGACACCTCGGCGCGCAGGACGTCGGCGTCCACACGATCCCCCAGAAAGGCGTCACGCATACGTTCGACGACGCGTCCCACCGAAGGAAAGTCGATTGCGATCTCGTCTGCAAAACACTCGTGCGCCATCAGAGTCCCGCTAACGATAGGAGCCGATCCCAGGCTTGTCAAGGCGACTTCCCGGTGCTAGGTTCACTCCTGTCCCTTTTGGGGAGAACAAGAATCATGCCTGCAAGCATGGAGTGCCCGCTCTGCGGCGGTTCGATGAAGCGCCGCGAGACGAAAAACGTCACCCGCGTGCCGGGCAATCCGAGTGCCACCACGCGCATCACGTGGGAGTGGGTTTGCCCTGACTGCGACTACTTTGAAGAAGCCGAAGAGGAAAGCAGCAGATGAAAGACCGGACGCCGGGCGGCTCGCGCGCGGTTCAGCGCGCGCCGATGGTCAGCAGGACTTCCTTGCGGAGCGTGTCCTCGAATTCCTCGAAGTTCAGCGCGGATTCGCACTCGTCACACAACACTTCGAGCACCGCGGGCCGGCTTTCTTCCGACACCTCCACGCGGCCGCCTTCAACATTCACGACGTGCATCTGCAGCGTCTTGACCAGAAAGTTCCGGTCGTTGCCACAATTCGGACATGTCAACGTCACTTATGACTCCTTAGCGATTCTCGATTCTATGAAATGGTCGCGGCCGACGCAATGTAAATCGGCCTGAAAACGTCGAGTCGTCGCGAATTCCGCCGAAAGTGGTAGATTCTGCTCCGAGATGTCGATGCCCCCTGGCTCCTATCAGATCCACAGTGAACCGCGCGGTCCCCACTGGATTGCCTGGGTCAGCCGCGACGGCAGCGGGAAGCCCGACCGTTCGGTGATTCTGATCGCCGAAACGCGTGAGAAAGCCGAAGAGCGCGCCCGGCGATGGGCGGATCAGTCCTCATATTAGACCGGGATAGGTCACGCGGTCTGCATTTACCCGCGCAAATGCAGTGAGCGTGTGCCCGGCGCACTCGCGCGCCGACATGATGTGGCGGACCTCCAGTCCGCGAGCGACGAGCGCGTCGGCGATGAGCTGTCGATGACAGCGCCACCATAGCGCCTCCGCGCACATCACGGTCGTCCGCGCCTCGCGCGACCAGTCGACGAGCGCATCGAGCGCGCCTTCGAACGCCGCCGTCTCCATGTAGTCCGCGTACCCGCGAAATCCTTCGTGCCGCCAGGCCATGTTGCGAGACTTGACCGCCGGCTTCCGCAAACCTCCCAATTCTCCGGCGTGGCGATACACGATTCCCGCGCTGTCCAGCGACTGCGACAGCGCGTCCGCCGCAAAATGCGGATGGCGCCGCGACTTCGGAACCGTTCGGACGTCGGCCAGCTGCGCGACGCCGTGGGACCGCAGCAATTCGATGAATTCGTCCAGCGGGCGAGTCGAATGGCCGATGGTATAAACAGTCACGGTAACGAAACCTCGCCTGGAATGAAACCTTACGCCGCGACCTCGTCTGTTTCGTTCGCACGGGGTCAGCTCCGCTGGTGGAGGCCTCAAACCGCCGAGTCGGGACGAGCAGTCGGTACGCGAACCCTGGTTACCAATGCTCCGAAGTCGTCGATCGGCGCGTCGGCGCTCGAGTGTCGTTCCAGCCGCTGCTCGGGCCGATCCAGACGACTGGCGGCGGCGGCGACGAACATCGCTTTCACAGACGCCGGCAGCACCTCGCCAAGGCTGCCGCGCCCCGTCCGGCAGACGCCGTCTTTCACGGTGGCCGACAGATACAACCGGTCGCGGGCGCGCGTCAGCGCGACGTACAGGAGCCGCCTGGTCTCCTCGCGATCGCGGGCCTGTGCGTCTTCGTCGGCTTCCGACTGATAGTCTGCAATCGCGACCGATGCCTCTCCCGCCACATCGTCGGTGACGCGAATCGGTGCGCGCGGGCCGCCCGTGCCGCGGCCCATGTTGACGACAAAGACAATCGGGAATTCGAGGCCTTTGGCCGCATGGACCGTCATGAGACTGACCGCATCGATCGCGTCGATGGCGGCGTTCGATTCGTCGCCGACGGCAAGCCGCTCCAGATGATCGGCGATGCGGGCAAGCGTCGCGTATCCCCGGTTCTGCGCGCGGCGGATCATGCCTCGCAGCTTCTTCAGGTTCTCGCGCGCCTGGCGGCGGCGGGAGCCGCGCAGCTCGAACGCGTACGCCGTTTCGTGGAGCACGGTGTCGAAGAGCTCCGAGGGCGCCAGGTGATCCACCCACGAGAGCCAGCGAGGCACCCCGCGTCGCAGCAAAGCGAGGACGCGGCGGTCTTCGTCACCGAGTGCCGCCAGCGCGGGCAGCGGATCGACGCTGAGGATTGCCGCGGCGGACTCAGGTCCGAGCCGCGCCACGGCAGTATCCGACAGACGCACGATGCGCGACCGCAGCAGCGTCGCCGCGCGCAGATCCGACAGCGGATCGGCAAGGTACCGCAGCAGCGCGACCGCGTCCTGAATCTCATCGGCGTCGAAGAAGCCGAGTCCCTTGTAGACGTAGGTCGGAACCCCCCGGCGGTCGAGCGCGGCTTCGAAATCCCTGTGGCTGTCGCGCGAGCGGAACAGGATCGCGATGTCAGCGGCGCGAGCCTGGCGCCGCACGCCGGTTGTGCGGTCCCCAACGGTGGCGCCGGAGAGGAGCTGCACGATCTCGCCGGCGACCGAATCGGCGGCCGCCTGCACGGTGTCGCCGACGATGAACCGGACGGGGTTCTCGTCACGGTCCGGCTGAAGCCGGACACGACCGGAATGTCCTGCCGCATCGGTTTCGTCCGTCGGGTTCGGCTTTATCCGGACCGTCGTAGGGGCACCGATCGGAAACCGATCGTGACAACCGTAGCGGAAGGCATCCTTTCGCGGGGTCGCGGTGGGTGCATCGCTCCCGACGATCGCCTCGAAAACACCGTTCACGAAAGCCAGGATCTCCGGCGCGGATCGAAAACTGACGGTGATCGCCTGCCTCGGCAGACCGTCGGGCCGCAGCGCCTCGATGAACGCCGCCGCTTCGTCAACCAACGCGACGTCGGCGTCGCGAAACCCGTAGATGGACTGCTTCCGGTCGCCGACAAGGAAGATCGACGGCGGGATGGCATCGTGGGCGGCGCCGACTCCTTCACCCCAGCTCTTCACGAGCTGCCGCACGAGCTCCCACTGCGCGCGGCTGGTGTCCTGAAATTCATCGACGAGCACGTGACGATGGCGCGCTTCGAGGCGCAGGCGGCTCTCCGCGAACTCGTCCATGTCTCTCAACAGCTTGACCGCGCGCTCGAGGACGCCCGAGAAGTCGAGAAGCGCGTGCGCCTCCAGCGTGTGCTGATACTGCCGCATCGCCACGGCGAAGATGCGCCATACGCCGCGGGACATCACGGCGTTGAGATCGCGCCGGAACGCGCGGATGGCCTCCGCCACCGCCGGCGCAATCTGGGACGCCGCGGCCCGGTGCCGCTTCCACGCATCCGCGCAATCGCAGTCGGCGGCGGTGAAACGTGTGCCGGCGAATTTCTCGGTCCGCGGCTTGCCGTCCTGGGTCAGGAAGTACGCGCGCAGGCGGTCGACGAGCGCGCGGAACGCGGCTTGAGCTTCGCGCGACGACATTCCGGATTGCGGATGGCGGATTGCGGATTCGATCGCGGATTCGGGGATTGCGGATTCCGAACTCAAGCGCCGCACGTCGTCCGCGAGCATCGCGAACTGCGGGTGGCGCACCGGGCCGTCGCCCAGGAACGCTTCGACGCCGTCGCGCACGCCGGCGAAGACATCGCGCAGCCGGGCCGCGGCGCGGGCGCAGGCCGTTGCCGCGGTCAAATCGCGCGGCCCCTTCTGGAGGAAGCGGCGCAGCGCATGCGGCGCCACCAGCCGCCGATCCAGCAGCGTCGCAACGCCGCCGCGCAGACGCCGCTCGCCGAGCTGCGCGAACACCAGCGCGACATCGTCATCGTCGCGGGCGATGCCGCGGCAGATGCGAAGGGCTTGATCGAGCGACTCTCCGATCAGGCGAGGGACCTCGGTGTTGTCCGCGAGGTCGAATCCGGGATCGACGTCGGCCTCGAGTGGAAACTCGCGCAGCAGAGACAGACAGAACGCGTCGATGGTCGAGACCGCGATGTCGCCGAGCCGCTCCCGGACGTCGCGCCAGCGCGCCGCGTCGAGCTCGGACAGGCGGCTCGCCTCCTTCAGCCGTTCGATGACGCGCAGCCGCATCTCGGCAGCCGCTTTGCGGGTAAACGTGATCGCGAGGATGTGATCCGGCTCGACGCCGGCGCGCAGCAGGTTGACATAGCGTTCGACCAGCACCTGTGTCTTGCCGGTGCCGGCCGACGCCTCGAGGACGATGTTCTTCGAAGGATCGACAGCGTAGCGCCGCGCGGTGGCGTCCGGAAGGTCCGGCTGAAGCCGGACGCCACGAAGATTGTCGTCGTGGTCCGGCTTGAGCCGGACACCACAAAGATCGCCGTCACCGTCCCGCTCGAGACGCGGACCGTTGTCGCGATCCACCACTTGCGTGGGGTCCGGCTTCAGCCGGACCGGTTCCTCATCGTCGAACGGCAGCATCGGCTCACACATCACCGACGTAATCCTTTCGGCAGACCGATGCAAAGCTGCAGCTCTCGCAACGATACACGTCGTCCGGCATCGGCGGGAACTCGCCACGCGCGATGGCGTCGACCGTGTCGGCGAGCCGCTGCTGAGCGTCGGCCAGCACTTTCACGCGATCGGCCGCCGACGAGAAGAGCGGGACCACGCGCCGCGGTCCTTTGAAGGCGAGGAACACGGCTTCACCAAGCGTCCAGGTTCGCCCCCTGTGCCCGGCGAGCCGCTGCTCGGCGCACAGGCTGTAGATCGGAAGCTGCAGCGCCCTGCCGCGTTTCGGCGGCCACCCGAGCTTGTAGTCGATCAGGCGGAATGATCCATCCTCGAGAAGATCGAGGCGGTCCGCCTTGCCGCGGAGGGCGATGGCGCGCGGCCCATCGGCCGTGGCGATCGAGAGCTCCCCGTCCAGCCGCCGCTCGAGCAGACGCTCGACGACGGCGATGGGACGTTCGGCTTCCATGCGAAGGACCGCTTCTCCAAGCCCCGCGGCGGCTGGCGATCCGAGCAGTCGCGTCCGCTCCAGCCCCGCTTCGGCGGCCGGCAGGCGCTCGAGCGCGCCATCGACGACGGCGGTGAACATGTCGCGCGCGTCATCGAGATTCTCCGGCGTGATGGCCCGGTGCCCGGCGTCCTGCCACGCCGCGAAGAACGTCTGGAACACGTCGTGCACGAACTGCCCCTGACGCCGCGGATCCATCACCTCCTCGTCCTCGGGCTCTTCCTCGATCTTCAGCACGTGCTGCGCGAAGAACTTGAACGGGCAGTCGAGATACGTCTCGATCGCGCTGACCGACCAGGCGCGCGCCGGCACGTCGCGCGCGGTGCCGTGATAGTCCGGACCGTCCGCCGGCGACCGGCCCGTTCGCAGCTCGGCCCAGACGCGCGCTTCTCCCTCGAACGGATCGAGCGCGATCGGCTCCAGTGCCAGCGCTTCGTCGGCGAAGATGCGGGCATTGTCGAACGGCGTTCCCGCGACGGTCGACAACCGCGCCCGCGGAATCTCGTCGAGCTGCATCGACCGCGACACGAGCGCGTCCTCGTCCAGCGTGAACGTCGACACGATCGTCCGGCGCGACGCGCACGTCAGCAGGTCGAGAAAGCGCGCGTCGTCCGCCGCACGCCGATCCTTCTCCGACGGCCATCCCAGCGACGCGAGGAGCGACGGCGGATAGAAGATGTTCCGCCGCGGCCGCTCCGGCCAATCCGGCTCGATGACGCCGACAATCGCCACGTCGTCGAAATCTCCGTAGCGCACGGCCCGGTCGTCGAGCAGAAACAGACCCGCGCCGGCCGATTGCTGGACGAAGGTCTGCTCGCCGATCCACCGTCGCACGGCGATCCCCACGTCGTCCACGGTCCAGGGCGGATCGTCGTGCGCCGCGTGAACGGCGGTGAGCGCGCTCAGCATGTCGACCACCGCCGCCCGCGCGCGTCGCTCGCGAGAAGCGTATGGGTCGTCATCGGCGATGGGACGCGAATGCGCCGACCAGAACGCCAGCAGCCGCGCGATCTGCGTCGACGCGGGGAGGGACGTGGCCAGCGGCGCGAGCTCGCGCGCCGCGGCAAGTGCCGCGTGCAGCGCCGGGAACGAAGCCGCTGAATGCCATTCCGTTGCCAGCGCTTCCAGCCGATCGAGGTCGCCGAGGTACCGCGCCTGGCTCAACGCGCGGTCGAGCGCGCTGACCGACTCACGCGTGACATCCGCGTCGCCGTCACCGAACGTGAAATGCGGCGATCGCAGCAGGGCGACCAGCGTGCCGCGCGAAAAATCCGCCGCGACCGTCTCCAGCACGAGGTCGATGGCGGCCGCCGTCGGCTCGGCGGCGAGCGGCAGCGCGTCGGATGACTGATACGGGATGCCCGCCGCGCGGAAAACCTCCGCGGCGAGATACAGGTAAGGGAGCGGACGCTTGAACACGACCGCCGTGCGAGCCAGCGGCACCGCGTCACCGGTCCGCTTGTCGGCTTTCAAGCGGCGCGCAATCGCGACGAGCTCCTCTTCTCGATCGCGCAGCGTCCACCACGGCTCGTCGGTGGACGCGTCCGGCGGCGTGATCAGGGCCGGCCCGAAAGCCTGCACGACACCTGGTGATGAAACCTCTTCGAGTCCCGGCCACCAGGTGTGCAGCCGTTCGTGAAAGCCGGACGCGAGAACCCGCTCGGTCGACACGATGTCGAGCGCCTCGAGTCCGGGAATCCGCGTCAGAAGATCGAAGTCGGCGGCGTACAGACCGTCTGCATCCGCGATCCAGTCAGCGACGGTGACAATGACGTGGCGGATCGGATCGGCAGATGGCTCGGCCATGAGCCGTTCACGGAGCGTGTGCTCGTCGCATGCGCCCGAATCGCGCACCCGACGCTCGTACTCGCGAAACGCCCCGGCCAGAAACCGCGTCTGCTTCCGCAAGCGCTCGGCGGCCCGATCGGCGTCGTCCAGGCCGAGCGCCTCGTCGATCAGCTCCTCGAACCGCTTCACCTGCTGCGATTGGCGGCGCAGATGATCGTAGAAGCGGAGCATCTCGGCGATCAGGCCGGGCCGGAGCTGAAATGACAGCTCGCCTCCGGCGGCGGCCGCGGCGCGTGCGGCGCCCTGAGTGATGACATCGCGTTCCAATGCGCTGAGCCGGCGCGGCGGATTTGTCAGTCGATCGTGCAGCCGGTCGTACAGTTCATCACGAGTGACGATGTCGGGTCCGTCGAGCGCGCGTTGCAACTGACGCGCGGCTCCGCGCGTCGGGACCACGACCAGGACGGGTTCAGGGTTCAGGGTTCCGGGTTCCGGGCTCAGAGCTCCAGGTTCAGGGGTCAGCGTGACGAGATTTACGATGACGTGTCGGAAGGCGTGCAGTCCGGGGACGCGGATGAGCTGCGTGCGGCGAGGCGTGATCACCTGAGTTGAGGCAGACGCAGCAGCGTTTGAATGTCGGTGCGCGCCTGGGCGCCCAGCATCAGCGCGCCCGCGGCCGCAGACGAAGCGTCCCAGGCGCGCGCCATGTCGCCAGCGAGCGCCGCCTCACGGCGGATCTCGGCGGCGTTGCCCGCGAGCTGCGCTGCGCTGATGAGCAATGCGTGCGCTGCCGCGAGCTCGTCGGGCGGCGCGATCGCCGACGCCAGTGTCAGGATCGCCGACACGTTGAGCTGAATGGCGGCCAGCGCCGCCGGGGGCGACCCGGAAAGCGCCTTGATGTTCTCGAGCGACGGCTTCAAGAGCGCGAAGAGATCGATCGGCTTGCGGATCGCCTCGCGGTAGCGGCCCAGCACCGGTGCCCGCAACGCCCACCGATCGCGTGCCAGCCGAAGCTGCCGCGCCGCGTCGAGCTTGGCTTCAACTGCGGTCACCAGCGCCTTGACAGCGTCCGCCCGCTGCGCGCCGAGGGCGGCGTCGCGCTGTGGAATCTCGCGCAGCAAGCGCTCGAGGCCGCGGACGTCCGCCAGCCGGGCCCGACGGTTCGCCAACGTCATGGTCCGCGCCGTCAGCGACTGATACGTCCGGTCGATACGAAGCTCAGCCAGAACCGCCGCCAGCGTCTCCTCGCGCGTGCTCTCCGCCCAGTCGGCGGGCAGCGCGTCAATCTCGCTATCGATGGTCGCGACGGCCGTCGCCAGAAGCGAGGTGCGCTCGGACGCGCTGTCCACGGCCCGCGCCGCGGCGAGCACCTGCTCAATCGCCTGCACCGGCGTGGGCGGGGGCAACAGCGGCTCCACGATGGTGGGGGGATCGGCAAAGGCCGAGAGGGTCAGGTCGAACCGGCCCGGGCTCCTCGCGGCGCGCAGATCGGCAATCGCTTCATCGAGCAGCGACAACATCTGCCGAACCTCGGCCTGCCGGTAATTGAAATGATTCTGGGGCCAGTCGGCGAGCGTCTTCCGCGCACGCTCGACAAGCGCCAGCCGCTCGGCGGCGTCGGTCGTGTGCCCGACGGCGTTCAACGTCAGCGCCACATCGTTCGACAGCGCCGCGTAATCGTTCTCGGCCTGCGTCTCGACGTAATGGGTGGTGCGGGCGGTCGCGGCGTAGCGGTTCGTCCGGTCCCAGTCAACGCGCGCGGCCGGCAGATTCACCAGTTGCAGCGGCGGATTCGGTATGGCCGCGGTCGGCATCGAGAAGATGATGCGATCGCCGACACGCGCGGGCTCGCCATAGCTTACAAGCGACGTGCCGTCCGTCAAAAAGACGCGCAGCAGCGTCGCGTCGTCGTTGGCGGCGGCTGCCGCGGAGCGGACCGGAACGACAAGAGCCGCCGAAAGGACTGCGGCCGCCATCGCGCGGCTGTGCATGAAGTTTCAAGCGTAGTGTGCACTTCGAATCAGGTCAAGCTGTGGAAAACCTGTTGATGACTGGTGCATTTCCTGTGCACGAGCGGCCGCGCGAATTTTTTTTCAGGGCCCCTGCGCTCGGAAAAACGGAGATGGGTACAGCGTGTGGGCGCTTTCGTCGCTCGCTTCGCTTGATCCGCGCCGGCCGTTGCGTACAATTCGCTCCGCTCGACAATCGCATCGCACACCGTGACCGCCGACGTTCATCGCTTCGAAGAATCCATCGCCGGACGCCCGTATCTCATCGAGGTCGCCCCTGTCTCGAAGGATCGGTGGCGAGCCCACATCGTCAGAATCCCTGGTGTGCCGACGGCGCTGATGCCCTTCTACGGTCCGACGCCGATCGAAGCCGCGCGACAGCTCTGCGACTGGCTGACGCGAGCGCACGCGCGCGCGTCGACCCCCACGGGCCAGGCCGGGTCGGTGTAGGATCCGGGGCATGAGAGCCCCCGCCGCTGCCCTCATTCCTGCGCTCGCGCCGTCGTCGATGCCGCTCGGCGGCCAGGCCGGAAAACCGCGGGGTCCAGGGCAGCGTCAGGGGTAGGGACGAATGCGGCCGCATCGTGCCGGTTTCGTGCTCGTCACCGTTCTCGCTGTGTGCGCCCCGCGTCCGGCTCAGCCAATGGAGGGCGGGCCTTTCCGGCGAGCCGGTCGCCCGGCTGACCAGCCTCCGCCAAGGCTTCGGCGGTCCGCCGTAGCTTTAGCGAAGGCGGAACGCGTCGCGCTCCACGCAGTCCCCGGAGGGCGAGAAGACAGGCAGGCGCAAGCGGCTTCCTCGGCAGAGGGTCAGCAGCCGTCACAGGCGGCAGCCGCTCGCGTCCGACTCGTCGCCACGGGCGGCACGATCTCCAACCGCACCGGCGGCCGTCTCACGGCCGAAGAGCTGGTGCAATCGATGCCGGGCCTCGAGCGTTACGTCCGGCCCGAGTTCGAACAGTTCTCCAATGTGGCCAGCAGCGAGCTGACGCTCGATCAGTGGCTCGCGCTTGCCAGGCGGTTGAACGAGATCTTCGCGACCGACGCGGGCATCAGCGGCCTGGTCGTCACGAGCGGCACCGACACGCTGGAAGAGCTCGCCTATTTCCTCAACCTCACCGTGCGCAGCGAGAAGCCGGTCGTCGTGGTGGGGTCCATGCGCAATCCCAGCGCGCTCGGCTACGAAGGCGCGGCCAACCTGCTCGAAGGCTTCCGCGTGGCCGCCTCGGAAGACGCGCGGGGCAAGGGCGTTCTGGTCGTGCTCAACGACGAGATCAACGCGGCGCGCGAGGTGACCAAGACCGACGCGCTGCGGCTGGGCACGTTCCAGACGCGCGGTTATGGCGTGCTCGGCGTGATCGATGCGGATCGCGCCGTCTTCTATCGCAACGTGGTCAAACGCCACACCGCGAAGAGCGAGTTCGACGTGAGGTCGGTGACGAGGCTGCCCCGTGTCGACGTGCTCATGGTGTATCAGGGAGCCGACGGCGATCTGATCAAGGCGGCCGCGGACGCGGGCGCCCGCGGCATCGTCATGGCCGCGGCGGGCGCTGGAGCGACGAGCGGGACGCAGCAGGCCGGCATCACGTACGCTCTCAAGAAAGGCGTCCTCGTCGTGACGACGACGAGAGCGGGCAGCGGACGAATTGCGCCGCGGCGCGGACCCGACGCGGCGCAGCCCGCGCGGAGCGTCACCGATCCGCTGACGGCGTTCGAACGGGCCCGTCGAATCGCCGGCGAGGATCTGTCGCCCGTCAAGGCGCGAGTTCTCCTGATGCTGGCGCTGACACGCACCACCGATCCCGCCGAGATACAGCGGATGTTTCTCGAGTACTGACGTTCGGCGCGCAGCCGGGGCACACTTGAGACTCGTGGACCAGACCGGGCGAGTTGGAACCGCGTCGTGCTGTGGTTGCGGCACCTCGGAGAACTCGAGGCGCGCGTGGGGTGAGCTCCAGTTTTTCGCTCATGGGTTGACGCGCGTGAGCCAGTACAGCGGCCGACGTTTGGCGTGGGCGACAGCCAGGATGAGCAGGTGCTGCTCGTGCTGTTCGAACGCGATCAGGTGGGGAAATCGTTGGATGGCCGCCTTGCGGATCAGCCGGCCTGCTGCCCGCGTGCCCGGCCATGCCGGGTAGGATTCTGGGGCGGCGCCAATTCGATCGAACGTAGCCGAAACCTCGGCGATGAACTCGCCACCCAATCCTGACCGTCGCTCGTCGTACCAAAGCGCAGCGCTGCGAAGCTCGGCACGCGCTTCACGATGAAGTTCGAGGCGCACGCCGCTGCTCGAGTTCCTTCAGGATCTCGGTTCGCGCGGTCTCCCAGCTGATCGTCTGAACCCGACCTTCAGCGACCTCTTGTGAACGCCGTTCCAGCTCAGTCGCCCATGCAATGGCGACTTCATCGTCCGACTCCTCCAGGCTTGAAAGCAGTTCCTCTGCAACACGAGCGCGGTCAGCGCGAGTAAGGCGCAGGGCCTCGGCCAGCAGCTCGTCCGTCGACATCACGTCAGTGTAGCATCGGTCCCGAAGTGTGCTCCGATCGATCTTTCGGGGCTTGCGAGTTTGCTCTGTTCGTCAAGCTGGTTGGAACCGGCACAACGCGGCCGGTTTTCGACTACTTACGTCCAGTTTCGGAGGGCAAAAAGATTTGGTGGACCAGACCGGGATCGAACCGGTGACCTCATGAATGCCATTCATGCGCGCTCCCAACTGCGCTACTGGCCCACGCGGATGAAGTCTTGACAGTCACCTCCATCGTAACCCCCCGAAGGGGCAGGATCAAACAACTGTTTTTGGGCAACAAATCGTCGAACCCACTCGATCCAGCGCTACCGACGGCCTCCGCCGCCGCTCGAGCGATCGGCAATCCTCTTCAAATAGTCCCCTTCTGTATCTATGTCGGTAAACGCCCCCTCGTCGGCGACCTCGAGGTCCCCGGCCGGCGACGCGTGCGCGCGCACAAGCGGCTTGGCGCCAGCGGATGGATCGGCCGCGCGCAGCGCGTCGAACAACGATCGATCGATGAGCAGCGGGTGGCCATGGCGCGTGCCGGACGTTGGACGCACGACCGGCGCGCGCGTGCGCCGGTAACGTTCGAGGACGGCGCGAACCGTCGAGGCCGACACGAGCGGCACGTCCACGAGCGTCACAAGCACGGCCGCAACCCCCGGCCGATCGACGACGCCGAGGCCCGCGACGAGCGACGAGAGCTGCCCGCGGTCGTACTCGCGATTCGCCACGAAACGGGCCGGCAGGCCGCTCTCTGCAAAATGGCTGACGATCGCGTCCGCGTCATGCCCCACCACGATGATCACATCGTCCACTCCGGCCTCGAGAAGCGTCCGCACGATGCGCGTCAGGAACGAGTCACCGCCGTCGAGCGGCAGCATCGCCTTGGCGCGCCCCATCCGCGACGATCGGCCGGCCGCCAGCACAATCGCGGGAATCACCCGGCCAATGTTATAGAATCGCCGGGTATATGGGCGACGCCGATCTCCACATCCGCTGTCAGCGCTGCGGCGCGGAAATGGAGATGCGCGACCCGGGCCCCGGGATGCCCTGGACACCTGATCAGTTCTGGGTCTGCAATCGATGCGGACGTCACTTCTGGACCACGTACCCGCCACCCAACCGCGAGAAGGCAAAGCCCGCCACCGAGCCGGTCTCGTGATAACCAGCTCCATGGGTCACCCACCGATGCTTCGATATCATCTTGATGAGGATCTCGACGAGGATCCGGATGATGATGATGAAGACGACGAGGACGACGAAGACGATTTGGATGACGAAGACGACGAGGACGAAGACACCGAAACGTGGCAGGTATCGGTTGGACTGCCGTTCCCCTAAAGGTCAGAGAGTGCTTGACTTCGGGTGCTGAACTGCCTAGACTGACCCCGGTTTACCAGCTCAGCTTACGCTGGACTCTCTCGGCCGGCCGCGCGTCCGACGGTTTGTGACCCTTCGCAGCCGCCCGCAACCGGCTGAGATCCCTTGGGATATCCCCGGGGGTTCGGAACGGAGGGCTTGGGGTTATGCCAACCGGGACAATTGCACGGCTCCTGATCGACAAGGGCTTCGGCTTCATCCGCGACGAAAGCGGAATCGAACACTTCTTCCACCGCAGCTCCGTGCGTAACGCCGTGTTCGAGCTGCTGCGAGAAGGCCAGCGTGTCGAGTTCACCCCGGAAGACTCGCAAAAAGGACCACGCGCCGGCGACGTCCGTCTGATCGAAGGCTGATCTCACCTGCGTCTGCGGGTTGCGGATTGGAGATTCAGACGAGTCTGCAATCGCGCGCAATCCGCATTCCTCAATCCGCAATACAATCTTTTCGGAAGTGAACGGGGCCCGGTGGCCCTCCCGGTCTTCAAAATCGGTCGCTCCCCGCTCACGCGGGGGGGCTGGGTTCGACTCCCAGGCGCTTCCGCCAGCCTTCGCTCGATGCCTCAACAGAGCGAGCTTCGGCTGGCAAGCCACGCGAAGTGCCTCAACACAGGCGAGCTTCGGCTGGCAAGCCACGCGAAGGGTGTCCGCCGAAGCGCGACGCGCGAAGGCGGACCTCACGTTCGGAGAATCGCCGCGAGCACGTTGGCGGTACAGGCCAAATCCTCGAACACCGCGTCTGCTCCCGCGGCTCGTAGCTCTTCGACGCTGTGGCTTCCTGTTGCCACCGCGATTGATCGCGCCCCGGAGAAGGCCGCGCACGCGACATCCAGCGGCGTATCGCCGACGACGACGGCGTCCGCCGCGGAGAACGACGGCCCGCCGCACGCGGCGATCCGCGCCACGGCTTTCGGCAGCAGACCGTTCCGGTCCGGCGCATCGTCGCCGAACGCCCCGCACGGGAAGTACCGCCACAAGTCGAAGTATTCCAGCTTGATCCGCGCCGCCGCCTCGTAGTTGCCGGTCAACAGCGCGAGGTACACGTCGTCGCGATCCGCGAGAACATCGAGGAGCTCGCGAACACCGGGCATCACGCCTTTGCGCGCGCCAGGCTTTTCCAGCTCCATGACGAGGTGGTGAAGATAGGCGTCGCGGAACCGGCCGAGCGCGGGCGAATCGGGAGGAATGCCGTGGGCGGCGGCCGCGTCGGTCAGAATCCAGGCATCCGTGCGCCCGGCCATGTGAACGTCGCGGAACGCGTCGGGCACTCCACACACGGACTCGAACGCGAGGGCCATCGCGCGGGCGCCGGCGCCGCCGGTGAGCACAAGCGTACCGTCGATGTCGAAAAGAAGGAGCGAGATCACAGCCGGAAGCCGATTCTCGCTCGAGACCGCCTCCGGCGTCGCGCGGCGAAGTCGATCGGGCTAGTCGGCGGTGCGAACGTTGCCGGCGCGTGGCCCCTTGGCCGACGGCTCTTCATCGAACGTGACGCGCTGGCCTTCATTCAGCTGGTCGAAGCTCCCCTGGACGGAGCTGCGATGAAAGAACCACTCCTGCCCGGCGTCGTCGCGAATGAACCCGAATCCTCTGTCGCGAACGAGCCGCTTGATACTACCACTCGGCATCCGGGTCTCCTTGGGCACGTGCGGGTGCCCGGAAGCGCACGAATATCAAGTTTCGTTCCACTGCTTCACAGGTTGAATCACGCGGATTTACGGTCGAGCCATGAAGCTCACCCACGTCGAGAGCCACAAACGAATACAGGGGTGTACAAAAGCGGGGCAGAGGCCGGGGCTGGAGCCCGGCCTCTCGCTGCGGCGCGCTATTTCACGTTC
Source organism: Acidobacteriota bacterium (assembly GCA_003222535.1). Classification (GTDB taxonomy): domain Bacteria; phylum Acidobacteriota; class Vicinamibacteria; order Vicinamibacterales; family CAVVIG01; genus QHWJ01. The sequence goes on from QHWJ01000232.1 coordinate 36,185, forward strand.
ACCGTGATCACCGAGCACGCGCCTGGCATTGTATCGTGCAGGTCGTCGCCGAGCTGAAGGGCGAGCTTGTGCTTGCCGGGGGTCAGCTGGGAGTCGAACACGTCTTTGCCGTCGCCGAAGTGCACCCACGACGGTGTGCCTTTGACGATGGTCTTCCCGGGCGGCAGGCAGACCTGATCGATCCCGACGTGATAGTGCGCCTTGCCTGGGCGCACTTGCGCCTTCGTGAGGTCGCCCGGCGGCACGGGCGAGATCTCGATCCCCTGCGAGCCGAACTTCATATGCACCGGGCTCGTCACCGTCGCCCCGTTCTTCGGCTCAACAAAGAACACGCGGACCCTTGTCGCGGCCGCCTTTTTCGCGGCCGGCTTCTTCGTCTGCGCGCTCGCGAACGCCCCGAACCCGGCGACCATCACGAGGGCCGGCAGCACCAGCTGCCTCCTGATTCTCATAAGTGATCTCCTTTCGGCCACACATTCTAGCCGAGACCGCCCCCAAACCACCGACGACGGGGCCCTTCCTTCAAGCGGCCGGTGGCCGGTTCGAGCGTCAGGACCCGGGCGGCCACTGCGTGGGCAAAGGCCTCGTCCGTCGTCGCCGCCACGAGTGCCGCTCCGCGGCGGGCGGCCACGGCGCGCATCTCAGCGCCGAGCCCCGCAACCTCGTCCCGTCCCACCACCCCGCTGACGTGCTCGAGCAGCAAGACGGCGGGATCCAGGGCGATCGCGCGACCGAAGCGGACGCGAAGCGCCGCAGTCGCCTCGAGCGCCGCGACGGGCCTGGTCCACGAGCTCTCCGGCAGGCACACCTCGCGCGCCAGCGTCTCCGCGCGCGCACGCACGTCGTCTGGCGGCGGCTCGATGTCGAGCGTGAACGGCATCGCCAGATTCTGGATGACCGTGAGCCGATCGAGCAGCACGGCGCGCGAGCTGACGATGCCGAAGCGATCGACGGTCGCCAGCCAGTCCGCGCCGTCGGTGATCGCGGACGTCGGGCGCCCGAGCACGCGAACCTGGCCGGCGTCGGGCAGCGTGGCTCCCGTCGCGAGGTTGACGAACACTTCGGCGGCCGCTCGATCGAGGCCAAGGATCGCGACGTGTTCGCCGGCAGCGACCCGCAGCTCCGCGATCCGGAGCGGCCGCAGCCCGCGATAGTCCTTCGAGATGCCGTTGAGCTCGAGAACCGCAGGCGTCACGACAAGCAGTCCGTGGTGCAAGTCCGTCGTCGCACCGAGAGCGGCGATGCGCCCGGCTGGGGCCCCCAGCGTGGCTGCCCGGCTGGGGCCCCCTGGCAAGGCCCGACAACCGAGCATATCGGGAATATGTGAGGGCGGGGCAACGAAGCCAGAGCCGGGGTCCCCAACGCGGCAGCCGCGTTGGGGTGGAGAAGGGATGCAGCGCCGCTCGAATGCAGATGGAGTTGCACCACGGGCTGCTAAAGCTGTCGATTGACCTCGTCGACGATGCGGCTCGATTCCATGAGGGCGGTGATTTCGATCTTCGCCGCCGCGAGATTACACGCGATCGCGCCGTACGCGATCATCGCGTGGACCATGGGCGGCAGGACGCCGGTGTCGACGCTCGCGCCCAGGATCGCGGCCGTCATCGTCACGGCCATGGCGAGCGTGCCGATGGAGAACACCGGTTTTCGCGCCACGGCGATGCGGCGGTGGTAATCACCCGCGACGGCGTGCTCCTTCATCGCGTCCTTGACGGCCTTTCCCTTGCCGATGAGATAGAACATCATCATCGAGTGCGCGAGCAGCGTGACCATCGTCGAGAAGATGCCGAACGAGATGTGGCGTGAGATGTCCGCACCGCGCAGACCAAACACGGTGGTTGTGACGAGACCGAGCAGGCCGATGACGACTGCGGTGAGGAGCGCCTGAGCCACGAGGAAGTGGTCGAATTATGTCATCTTCGCCGTTCATCGTCGAATGGATCGACCGGGTTGCGCGCGGTGGAAGCGGCGAGAGGCGCGCGCTGGACGTCGCGATGGGCCGCGGCAGGTATGCCGTGATGCTGGCTCGCTCGGGATTCCGGACCTTCGGCGTCGACATCACGGCCGATGCGGTACACGACGCGATGGTGACGGCCGCGGCGGCCGGGGTGCGCGTGAACGGCTGGTGCGCCGATCTCACCCGCCATCCATTGCCCAACGCGCGATTCGACCTCGTCCTGGTCAGCCGGTATCTGCAGCGCGATTTGTTTCCCGCGCTGCGCGAGGCGGTGGCGCGAGGCGGCGTCGTGTTGTACGAAACCTTCACGACGGCCCAATGCGCGAAGGGCACTGGTCCCCGTTCGCCCGATCACCTGCTCGAACCGGGGGAACTGCTCCGGCGCTTCGACGGGTTCGACGTGCTGTTCTACGACGAGGTGACGGCGCCGGAGGCAGTCGCCCGGATCGCGGCAAGAAGCCGCACGCTCGGCTGAAGCCTTCGCGCTACGCAATCAGACCTTCGCGCCACGCGATCAGATCCGACTGCCTCTCTACGTTGTCGGATTCCGCTTCAGCCGGACCAACCGCTCGAAGTCGTCGCGTGGCAAGGAGACGTTGCCGGGATGGGCCGCGCCGTGCGACTCGTCCCCATGGTAGTCCGAGCCGCCGGACACGGCGAGGGTCAGCCGTTGAGCCATGGCGCGATAGCGGGCGATTGCATCGGCGTCGTGATCGGTGTGAAACGCCTCGATCGCGTCGAGACCGGACGCCGCAAGCCCCGGGATCCAGTTGTCGCGTCCGATCAGCCCCGGGTGCGCCATCGACGCGAGGCCGCCGGCGTCGTGGATCCGCGCGATGACGTTGTCCGGCGCGGCGCCTTCCCGCGGCACGAATCCCGGCCGGCCGCGCGACAACCAGGAGGTGAACGCCTCGTTCGTCGTCTGGACGTAGCCGGCTGCGACGAGCGCGCGCGCGATCCACGGACGGCCGACGGCCCTGGTCGGATCGTCGACAGCCGGGCGCAGGATGGCGTCCGCGTCGAGACGCAGCCCGAGCCTGGCCAGGCGGGCGATCATCCGGCCGACGCGGTCGAACCGCCGCTGCCGCTGCTCGGTCAAGAACACGCGGAGGGCGGAGGACCGTGGATCGATGAAATAGCCGAGGACATGAACGTCGGCTTCATCGCGGACGGCGGTGATCTCGATGCCCGGGACGAATTCGATGTCCGCCGCTTCGCACGCCCCGGCGGCCGCCTCGCAGCCGGCCACCGTATCGTGATCCGTGACGCTCAACACCGTGACGCCCGCCGCGGCCGCGCGCGCGACGAGCTCGGCCGGAGCGCAGCGGCCGTCCGACGCCGTGGTGTGCGTATGAAGATCGATCAACGCCGTCGCTGCCGGCGGGCCGCGACGGCGGGCCGTGCTGGAGTGCTTTGACCCTGGCGCGCGCGCAACGCGCGATACTCACGAATCAACAGCTCCAGATGCACGCGCTCCTCGTCCGCGAACTCGAGGAAGATCTGCTTGCCCTCCGAGTCTTCGAAGCGCTCGCCGTACCGCTTGAAGAATTCATGCGAGCCCCGCTCGCATCGGATGCCGATGAGCAGCGCCTGCAGGTCGTCCCCGCCCTTGATGAGCTCCTTGGCGCCTTCTGCGAAGAGACCACTGGCCGCCCCCTTGAAGAACAGGAACGTCGGCCGCGACTCGAGCTGGGGATCGCCGGCCACGAGTTGCCGGTACCGCTTCTCCAGCGTGCCGAGATGCTCGCCCTCTTCGGCGGCGAGCTTCTGAAACACGGTCCGGCCGCGCGGATCCTTGGCCTGACCGGCCGCGCGCGCGTAGAACTCCAGGCCGCTGCGCTCGGTCGCGATCGCCATACGGAGCGCGTCGCGCGCAAACACCAGCTCCGTCGTGGGGCCGTCTATCGGCGCCGGTTTTCTGCCGGTGCGGCACTCCCCGCAGGTGCCGTGAATCTGGACGACGGACTGCGTCGCCGCGAAATTGCGCGCGGCGGCGATCTCTTCCATCAGCGCCTCGACGTCGGTGCTCAGGAACTCCGAGGACGAGTGGCAGCGCGTGCAGATGAGATGAAAATGCCGCGGGTGACGGTAAGCCGGCTCGAAGCGGAATCGTCCCTCGCCGAAGTCGACCTTCCGGGCGATGCCGGCGCCGACCATCCACTGCAGAGTGCGATATACCGTGGCACGGGCGATACCCGCCGCCTCGCGGCGGACGCGCTCGAAGAGATCGTCCGCGCTGACGTGTCCCTCCTGGCGGAGAAACACATTCAGGACGCGATCGCGTTTGCTGGAGCGCTTACCGCCCGCGGGGCGGAGGCTGGAGAGATCCGGAAGCTGGCGATCCATGTGGCGGACTGGTGGGTTGGTGAGCTGGCGACTGAATTCACCAATTCACCACGTCACCAGCCCGCCAAGTTCACATGCGTTAGTCGACCGAGAAGGACTGTCCGCAGCCGCAAGTCGACGTCGCCTGCGGGTTCTTGATCGTGAACCCGCCGCCGGTGATCGTGTCGACGAAGTCGACCTCGGCGCCGCTCAGGTACCGGATGCTGATCGGGTCGATGAACAGCTTCACGCCGTGCGATTCGAACACCTGGTCGCCCGACCCCTGGCCGTTCTCTTCGATCATGAGGCCGTATTGAAAGCCCGAGCAGCCGCCGCCTTGGACGAACACACGCAGGCCGCTCCCCGCCTTGTTCTCCTCGGTCAGCAGCTCGTTGATCTTCGCCGCCGCTGTTTCTGACACATTAATCATGTGAGCAGTATACCAAGAAATACCAGGAAACCGGTTGATATACTGCACAACCACCCTATGCCTTTCGTCACGGTTGCGGCCGTTTCGCGCGGCAACCTGGTCGATTCGGCCGATCGGCGGTGGCGCGCCATCGGTGAGGCCCGCCCGGATCTCGAGCCGGCGCTGGCGCTGCAGCGGCAATTGCTCACGCTGGTCATCGACCTGGCCGGCACGCTCGCTCGCGGCCCGCTGCCAAAGCTGTCCCTGCCGCCCAGATATCTCGCCGCGAAGCTGACGCGCGGCGTGCCGGTCCTGGCCGGTGAGCCGATCCCGGTGCCCGTGCCGATTCTCGCCCCGGCGCTCCTGCGGTTGTGCGAGGCCCTGGCGAACGGAGGCGCGGGCGCCGCCGCCACGCACATCCGGCAGGCGATCGAAAGCGGAAGCATCGAACCCGGGTCGCTCCTGATCGCATCGCTCGGCCGCGACCAGGCAGCGATGCGCACCGGGGCGGTGCATCGCGGGCTGGCACCTGATCTCGTCTGGCTCGTCGCCGAGCTGGCGGTCAGCCCGTTCGTGCATGCGCTGCAGCACATGGTGTTCGCGCATCGCGGCCCCGGAGAGCTGCAGTCGGCGCTCGAGGCGTGGAATCGCGGTTACTGTCCGGCGTGCGGATCCTGGCCGGCGGTCGCCGAAGCCGTCAGCGGTCACCGGACGCTGCGCTGCTCGTTCTGCTCGAGCGCCTGGGAGCCGACGACCTACGCATGCATCTACTGCGAGGAGCGCGGCGAGGCGTTCGTCACCGCCGCCCCCAACGAGGAGCGCAAGGACCGCCGCGTCGAAGTCTGTTCGAGCTGCAATGGGTACCTCAAGACCGTGGACGTCCCCGAGCTGTCGCCGTTTCCGCTGTTGTCGATCTCGGACATCGAGTCCACCGACCTTGATGTCGCCGCGATGGAACACGGTTACGCGCGACCCGCCCTGAAGGACTTCGGGGCTCGCAAGGGCTGAGGGTCAAGGGCAGAGGGCATCCGATCACGACGCTTTAACGCAGAGCCCGCAAGCGCGCAGAGGGCAGGCTTCAAACTGGAGCGCGAGGCTTTCAGCCGAGCGATCATGCTGACCGAAGCGGATACCTGCCGGAAGTTCGTCGTCCCGATGCTGCAGGCTGCCGGATGGGACAGCGATCCGCATTCCATCGCGGAGCAGCGGACGATCACACTTCAGGGCGACGATCGACTGCTGTTGACGGTGGCGACCGGAACAGGCAAGACGGCCGCAGCCTTCCAGATTTGCTGGAAGCTCTGGAACGCGCGATGGAACCGCACCGGCGACTACCGACGGCCGCGCATTCTCTATCTGGCGGATCGAAACATTCTCGTCGACCAGCCGAAGGACGGAATCTTCGCGCCGTTCGGCGACGCACGGTACAAGATTGAATCCGGTGAAGTGGTGAAGAGTCGCGAGATGTACTTCGCAATCTATCAGGCCCTCGCCGAGGACGAGCGGCGCGCCGGCCTCTTCAACGCGTTCCCCCAGGACTTCTGCATCCAAGCGCGTTTCTCGACTATCGAATGCCAGTTCCATGTCGGCAAACTCAAGAGACGTTTCGACGTGTTCGATACTCGATCGACGAGATGGGAGTCCTCCAGAACAAGAGCACTGCCGAACTCGATGCGCTTTTGCCCGCCATCCTCGACCGCGCGTTTCGCGGCGAGCTGTAACGAACACGGCGCTCAAGCCTCCACTACGGCAGCTTCGCGAACTCCTCGCGGATCGTCGGCAGCACAGAGTCCGTCGGGAATCTGTCGGTCACGAGCCACTGCAGCCAATCGTCCACACGGTCGCGCCAGTCATCTTCCTGGGCTGCCCTCACAAGGGTGTACTGCAAGAGCAGGTCGACCCGGCGCTGATCGAGGCGACTCATCATCGCTCAACCGCATGAATGAGCCTGGCACTGCCCGCCGCCAGCTCGACAAAATGGACGTGATCCTTTTCGCCGAGGAGCGTGGCGAGCTGGGCCATGTACTCGGCGAGGCGACTCATGGGAAGAGTCTCGGGCGAATACGCGTCGATGACAAACTCGAGCAACTCGCGCCCGGTCGGCATGAGCATCACCTTTCGCGGGCATGGTCGAACCGCGCCGTCGGACTCACTGTACCAGTCACAAATATCAGCCCGGAAAGACAACACCTTGAGCCCATGCCGGCAGTGCTCCCTCGGCCAACCCAGGCGACGGCTCGGCTCAACGGTCTTTCTCGAGCGCCGTGATACGCGTGTCGTGCTTCGTCAGCAACGTCTCCACCCGGTGTAAACGCCGATCGACGCCGTTGAAACGATGGTCGACGCCATCGAACCGTTCATCCATGCGGTTTTCGAGGCGGTCTATCCGCTCGTTCGTCGCGTATGCCGTCAGGAATTTCGAATGTTCTGTGCAGCCGGGCAGCAGAACGTGGCAGAAACGGCCACGCTCGTATCCCAGGAGATCGAACTCTCTGCCTGCTCCGCGATCTCTGCGGTTAAACGTCTTCTTAAACGCCGATCGCTTCCAGATGCTCGCCGGACGTCTTCTCGATATCTTTGTGCAGGCTGTTCCCGTGCGCGTCCATCGTGACGATCGCGGGAAAATCTTCCACGGCGAGATGCCACATCGCTTCGGGTGTGCCGAAGTCCAGCAACGAGACGCCATCCACGCGCTTGATCGAGCGCGCGTAGAACTGCGCCGCGCCGCCGACGGCGTTCAGATACACGGCACCGTGCTCCTTCAGCGCGTCCAGCGTCTTCGCGCCCATGCCACCTTTGCCGATGACGACGCGCACGCCGTAGCGCCTGATGATCTCGCCCTGATACGGCTCCTCGCGGATGCTCGTTGTCGGTCCGGCGGCGGTCACGCGCCAGCCCCCGCCGTCCTTCACCACGACCGGTCCGCAGTGATACAGGACCGACCCGCGCAGATCGACGGGCGGCTCGTGCTTCATCAGATAGGAATGGACCGCGTCGCGGCCCGTGAACATCCGCCCCGACACGAAGACGAGGTCGCCGACCTTCAGCGATCGCACGGTGTCCTCGGACAGCGGCGTCCGCAGCGTGACCTCGCGACCGGTGCGCGTGAAACCCGCCTGATCGAGCATCGGGATAATCGGATGCGACGGATCGCGATAGAGCCAGTGGTCGATGGCGCCGGTCGACGCGTTCAGCTCCACGCCCAGGCGCCGGAACGCCCAGCAGTCGTATGCGACGGAAACGAAGAAGCTGGCCGGCAGACGATTGAGCGCGCCGATCTTGCAGCCGATCAGCGTGACCTTTCCGCCAAAGCCCATCGTGCCGATGTCCAGATCGTTGACGGTCGACATGATCGAGGCTTCGACCTCGGCCAGCCGCGGATCCTCGTTGACGTCGTCCAGCGTCCTGAACAACTGCTCCTTGGCGTGGGTGTAACCCGACGTCCGATCGCCGCCGACGCATACGCCGACGGCGCCGGGAGCGCAGCCTTTGCCCTGCGCGTTCCACACCGCGTGGAGGATGCACTTCCGCACGCCGTCGAGCGTGCGGTCCGCCCGTCCGAGATGCGGCAGCTCGACCGGCAGCGCGTACTGCGCGTTCGTGTTCTCGCAGCCGCCGCCTTTCAGAATCAGCTTGATCTCGATCGCGTCGCGCTCCCACTGATCGAAATGGATGATCGGCGTGCCCGGTCCGAGGTTGTCGCCCGAGTTCACGCCGGTGATCGAATCGACCGAATTCGGGCGCAGCTTGCCGCGTCGCGTCGCCTCGGCCACCGCGTCCCGAATCTGCCGCCGCATCCAGAGCTGGTTGGCGCCAACCGGTGTCTTCACCTCGAAGGTCGGCATGCCGGTGTCCTGGCAGATCGCCCCTTCGGTATCGACGGCGAGATCGATGTTCTGCGCGATGATCGTCAGCGCCTGCGACGAGCGCGTGCCGTCCGGCTCGGCGTCGCGCGCGGTCTTCATCGCCGCGCGCACGTCGGGCGGCAAATCGGTCGAGGTTCTGACGACGAGTTGGAGGACGCTCTCGAAGAAGGAGGGCAGCATACTGGAAGTATAATCACAAGTCTGAAGTCGGAAGTCGGTCAGACTTCAGACCTCAGACCTTCATGTCCTTCCGCACTGAACGCGACCCGCTTGGTGAGCTCCCGGTTCCCGCCGACGCGTACTACGGGGTGCAGACCCAGCGCGCCATCGAGAACTTCCCCATCAGCGGCCTGAGGGCGCCCGCGGATCTCGTGGTCGCGACCATCCTCGTGAAGAAGGCCGCGGCCGAAGCCAATGCCGCGCTGGGGCGGCTGGACCGGGACATCGCTGCCGCCATCCTCGACGCCGCCGATGAAATCCTGAGCGGCCGACTCCGCGATCAGTTCGTCGTCGACGTATACCAGGCGGGCGCCGGCACGTCGCACAACATGAACGCGAACGAGGTGCTGGCGAATCGCGCCGGCGAGATCCTCGGCGAGCCGAGAGGCACGTACAGACGCGTGCATCCGAACGACCACGTGAACATGGGCCAGTCGACGAACGACGTGTTTCCGACGGCGACGCGCCTGGCGCTGCTGCTCGGCGCCGTGCTGCTCGGCGCGAACGCCCACGTCCTCGCCGAAAGCCTGGCGCACAAAGCGGACGAGTTCGCGGACGTCCTGAAGACGGGCCGGACGCATCTGCAGGATGCCGTGCCGATCACCCTCGGGCAGGAGTTCAGCGGATACGCCGACTGCGTGCGCCGCGGAGCCGAGGACGTCCGACACGCATCGGAACAGCTGGAGGAGCTGAACATCGGGGCGACGGCGGTCGGCACGAGCTTGAACGCGGGCGACGAATACCGGCGGCTCGTGGTGCGGAACCTCGCGCGATACACGAACCTTCCCCTCAAGCCGGCGTCGAATCTGTTTCGCGTGACACAGAGCATGGGCGACGTGCTCGCCTATTCGAGCGCGATGCGGCGGCTTGCCGTCGAAGTCGGCAAGATCGCGAGCGACCTGCGGTTGCTGAGCATGGGGCCGCGAGCGGGGATATCCGAGATCTCGCTGCCCGCAGTGCAGCCGGGATCGTCGATCATGCCTGGCAAGGTGAATCCGTCGGTTCCGGAGATGGTCAACCAGGTGTGCTTCCAGGTGGTGGGCTGCGACACGACCGTCGCGATCGCCTGTGAGGCCGGCCAGCTCGAGCTCAACGTGATGATGCCGGTCATCGCATGGAACGCCCTTCACGCCTCGACGATTCTGCGCGAATCGATGAAAGTGTTCCGCCACCGCTGCGTCGACGGCATCGCCGCGGACCGGACGCGCGCCCGCGATCTGCTCGAGCGGAGCACAGCAAGCGCCACCGCGCTCAGTCCGTACATCGGCTACGCCGCCACGGCGGACATCGCGAAGGAGTCGGTGAAGACCGGCAGGTCGATCCGCGAGCTCGTCCTCGAGCGCGGCCTCGTCGACGCCACGCGACTCGACGACATCCTCTCGCTGAATTCGATGACGCGGGGCGGAATCGTGGGAGACGATAGGAAGGACGTGTAGGGCGGATGGGTCAAGTAGGTCAAGTAGGTCAGGTAGGTCAAGTAGGTCAAGTAGGTCAGGTAGGTCAGGTAGGTCAGGTAGGTCAGGTAGGTCAGGCAGGTCAGGCAGGTCAGGTAGGTCAGGTGGGTCAGGTGGGGCTGGCAGGTCGGGTGCGGCAGGTTGGGAAAACACTTGTCACGCTGCTCGTGTGCTTTTTCGCGTTCGCTTCGTCCCTCCCTGCCCTTCCTGCCTTCCAGGCTCCGCGTCCCGCCACTCCAGCCCGTCCTGTCCAGGCAGCGAAGCCGAAAGGCCGTCTCTTCCGATCGCAGGATCTGGGACTGCTCGAAGCGCCGGATCGCGAAGAATGGCAGCAGCCGGATCAGATTCTGGACGCGCTGGGCGTCGCGGAAGGCGCCGTGGTCGCGGAGCTCGGGGCGGCCGGCGGCTGGTTCACGCTGCGTCTCGCGACGCGAGTCGGTCCGAACGGGCTCGTCTACGCCGAGGACATTCAGCCGGAGATGATCGAAGCGATCGGCCGGCGCATGCAGAGCGAGAACCTGGCGAATGTGAAGCCCGTGCTCGGTACGCCAAGCAACCCGCGGCTGCCGTCGGGCCTGGACGCGGCACTCATCTCCGACGCGTTTCACGAGATGGACGTTCCGGAGGACCCCACGCTTGTCGTCACGCTGTTGAAGAACATCGGGCGCTCGCTCAAACCACAGGGCCGGCTCGGCATCGTCGACTGGACGCCGGGCGCGGGCGGCCCGGGACCGCCCGCGGATCAGCGCGTGAATCCCGCGGCGGTGATCAGGGCGGCGAGTGCCGCAGGGCTGCAGTTGATCTTGCGCGAGGATTTTCCGCCGTTCGTGTTTCTGCTGGTGTTCGGACGGGCTAACGCGCGTTCGTCCCCCTGATCCTCCAGAGACCGGGCATGACGCTGGCCGCAACGAGGAGCTTCAACAGGTCCGGGATGATAAACGGGAAAAACCCGGCTGCGAGCGCCCTCGAGAGACCGTACGATGGCTGGCCGGCGATCGTCAGCCAGAGGATGCCGCCCGCGAAGACGACTGCGAGGCCGCACACCATGGCCAGAACGGCCGTGAGGTATCGCCGATCGAATCCGCGTTCGGCGAGAGCACCGGCGACGAACGCCGCCAATGGATAGCTCATCAGGTAGCCTCCGGTCGGGCCGAGCAACCGAGCCGCGCCCTGCGGGAGCACGGGCGACGCCGCGAACCAGGGCAAGCCGGCGATGCCGAGCGCCAGATACAGAATCTGGCTGAACATGCCGAGCCGCGACCCGAGTGCCGCGGCACCGACGAGCACCACCATCGGCTGAAACGTGAACGGCACCGGCGTGAACGGCAGCGGCACGCTGATCTGCGCTGCCATGGCCGTGAGGACCGTCACGAAGAGGACGGCGCCGGCCTGTTCGGCTGACCGAAAGCGGGAATCGGACCGGGTCGTCACGGCGTCGAGCAGTGTGGGATACATGAGCGCGGATCTTAACGTATGCGTACAGCGCTGACAATTGCAGGCAGCGACTCCAGCGGCGGCGCCGGCATTCAAGCCGACCTCAAGACGTTCGCGGCGTTTGGTCTGTACGGCGCGAGCGCGATCACGGCCATCACGGTCCAGAGCACGAAAGGCGTCGAGGCCGTGGCACCGCTCGCGGCCGACCTCGTGACGGCCCAAATCGAAGCGGTCGCCGGCGATCTCGCCCTCCATGCGACGAAGATCGGCATGCTCGCCACAGCGGCGATCGTCGAAGCCGTGGCGGCCGCCATCGAGGAGCTGGAGCTGCCGCTGGTCGTGCTGGATCCGGTGCTCGTCTCGACGAGCGGGGACCGGCTGCTGGACCCCGACGGCGTGCAAACGCTGTGCATGGAGTTGATGCCGCTCGCGCGTGTGGTCACGCCGAACATCCCCGAAGCCGAAGCGCTGAGCGGCCGGACCATTGGATCGGCCCAGCAGGCGCGCGAGGCCGCGAGACGGATTCACGACATGGGCGCGGCGTCCGTGATCGTCACCGGCGGGCACGCCGTGTGGGACGGCGACACAGGGCCGAGGGCTGAGGGCGCGGGGCCGCAGATCATCGATCTGCTCTTTGATGGTCATGTGTTCCACGAATTCCGCACGGCTCGGATCGATACACGGCCCACGCACGGGACCGGGTGCACGTTTGCGTCCGCCGTGGCCGCCGGTCTGGCGCTCGGTCGTGAGCTGCCTGATGCCGTCGCCCGCGCCCAGCAGTACGTCGCCGGCGCCGTCGCGCATGCTCTCGGGATCGGCCACGGCTGCGGACCGATCGATCACTTCTGGGAGCACCGGTCCGGCTAAAGAGGGTGTGAAGGACCCTACAGTAACCGCCGAGACCGCGGAGACCGCAGAGAAAAATCTTAGTATTCTCGGCGATCTCTGCGTGCTCTGCGGTTAAGCGTGGCATTTCTTCACAGGCTCCAAAACCGGACACTGCTGGAACGGTGAAAGCCAGCAACCGCCCTCGGTAGTGTCCTGCTTCAGCCGGACCTCGTATACTGAACCGGTGCCCTCGCTCCTCGCCATCACGTCCGAGCCGCTCGATCTGGAGCGGATCGCCGCGGTGCTTGCGGCGAGTGTCGGCGCGGACGCTGGCGCCGACGGGGCGGTCGTGACGTTTCTCGGCCTCGTGCGCAACCACAATCAGGCGCGGAGCGTCCGATACCTGGAGTACGAAGCGTACGAACCGCTCGCGCTGAAGACGTTCGAACGAATCGCGACCGAGATTCGCGAGCGGTGGCCGAGCGCCCGGCTGGCGCTGCATCACCGCGTCGGCCGGCTGGAGATCGGCGAGGCGAGCGTGGCCATTGCCGCGCGCTCGCCGCATCGGGCCGACGCGTACGTCACGTGCCGGTACGCGATCGAACGGGTGAAACAAATCGCGCCGATCTGGAAACGCGAGTTTTTCGACGGTGGCGACGTCTGGATCGAAGGCGCGACTGCCGATCCCGACGACGAGCGCGCCCGGGCGGAAGCCGAGCGGGCCGCATGCGCGTAACCGTGCGGCTCTTCGCGCGGCTCGAATTTCCCGAGCTCGCCCGGTACGAGCGGTCGATCTCGAGCGCCCTCAACGCGGACTACGCACGGATGGATCAGCGCGTCTCGGACGGCGACGAGATCGCATTTTTGCCGCCGGTATCAGGAGGATGACGACGATCAACGCAGAGACCGCTGAATACGCAGAAAGATCTCTTGCTCTGCGGGTTCCGCGAGTTCCGTCGATCGTCGTGACGTGACGTTATGTTCGATAAGCTCGCCACGGAAGAACAGCGGTACGAAGAGCTGATGCGGCTGCTCGGCACGACCGAGGTGCAGAGCGATCCGTCCGAATACCGGAAGCACGCCAAATCGCTCTCGGACGTCGAGCCGCTCATCGAACGGTTCCGCGAGTACAAGACCGTCGTCGGTGATATCGCGCAGACCGAGGGGCTGGCGGCCACGGGCGACGCCGACATGCGCGAGCTCGCCAGGGCGGAGCTGAAGTCGCTGGCCGCGCGGCGCGACGCCCTCATCGCCGAGATGAAGCTTCTGCTCATCCCCAAGGATCCCAACGACGAAAAGAACGTCATGCTCGAAATCCGCGCCGGCACGGGCGGCGACGAGGCGGCGTTGTTCGCCGGCGAGCTGTTCCGCATGTACAGCAAGTTCGCGGAGCGGAACGGGTGGCGCGTCGAGCTGATGTCGAGCCACGACACCGGCGTCGGCGGGCTGAAGGAAGCCATCGCGATGATTGAAGGCCGCGGCGTCTACAGCAAGCTGAAGTACGAGAGCGGGGTGCATCGTGTGCAGCGTGTCCCCTCCACCGAAGCCAGCGGCCGCATTCACACCTCGACGGTGACCGTCGCCGTGCTGCCGGAAGCCGAGGAAGTCGACGTGCAGGTCGACCCCAGGGATCTGCGCATCGACACGTTCTGCTCGAGCGGGCCGGGCGGGCAGAGCGTCAACACGACGTACTCCGCGGTCCGCATCACACACATCCCGACCGGCGTCGTCGTCTCGCAGCAGGATGAAAAGTCGCAGGTCAAGAACCGCGCGAAGGCGATGAAGGTCCTGCGCTCCCGACTCTACGAGATGGAGCTGCGGAAGCAGCAGGAAGCGATCGCCAAGGATCGCCGCACTCAGGTCGGCACCGGTGAGCGATCCGAAAAGATTCGCACGTACAACTTCAAGGACAACCGCATCACCGATCACCGGGTGAATTTCACGACCCATCGCCTGGTCGAGGTGCTCAACGGCGACCTCTCCGAGCTCCTCGACAACGTGATCACGCATTACCAGTCCGAAAAACTCAAGGACGCGACGGCCGTCTCGTGACCATTCACGCGCAGGTCGCCCACGCCCGCCAGCGGCTGCGCGACGCAGGCATTTCCCATATCGAGTCCGACCTCGATGCGCGGCTCCTGGCCCAGCACGTGCTCGGCTGGACGCCCGAGCGCTTTTTCACCGACGGCCACACGCCCGAGCCCGACGGGTTCCACCCGAGCTATGACATCCTCGTCGCGCGCCGGGCCACCCGCGAGCCGCTCGCCTACATCGTCGGCTCCCGCCAGTTCTGGGGATTGGAGTTCGAGGTCACTCCGGCCGTGCTCATCCCCCGTCCTTCGACCGAGCTGATCGTCGAAGCGATTCGGGACCTGTTTCCGGATCGATCCGCGCCGCTCACCGTCGCCGACATCTGCACCGGCTGCGGCTGCGTGGCAGTCGCGATCGCGCACGACCGTCCGGCGGCGACCGTCATGGCGACCGATATTTCACGTGAGGCGCTCGAGGTCGCGCGCCGCAACGCGGCGCGACACGGCGTCAGCGGCCGCGTGACGCTCAGGCACGGCGATCTCCTCGACGGCATCGACCGGCAGCTCGACGCGATTGTCGCGAACCCGCCGTACGTGGTCGATTGCGCACGGCCGGCGCTCCAGCCCGAAGTGCGCGATCACGAGCCGGCCGTCGCGCTGTTTGGCGGCGCGGACGGCCTCGATCTGCTCACGCGGTTGATCAGGGAAGCGCCGAGCCGCCTCCGTCCCGGCGGCCACCTCGTGTTCGAGTTCGGCCTCGGCCAGGACCTCGAAATCGAGCGACTGCTGGAAGGCGCGCCCGAGCTGACCACGCTTGGCGTGCGCCGCGATCTGCAGGGCATCGCCCGCACGGCCATATCGCAGCGAAAGTAGACGCATCCACCATGGCAGCGAGAGTGGACATGCCAGACTGTCTCTTCTGCAAGATCATCAAACGGGAGATTCCGGCGTCCGTCGTCTACGAAGACGACCGCCTGCTCGCCTTCAACGACATCAATCCGCAGGCATCAACGCACGTGCTCGTCGTGCCGAAGCGCCATATCGCGTCGCTCAACGAACTGTCGGCGGACGATGATCAGATCGTCGGTGAAGTCGTCCGGCGGGCCGCCGCCATCGCGAAGGACCGCGGGATTTCCGCCGGCGGTTTCCGGACCGTGTTCAACACGAACCGCGACGCCGGCCAGACCGTCTTCCATATCCACCTGCACCTCATCGGCGGCCGCAGCCTGAGCTGGCCGCCGGGATAGCAAACGACGTATTGATTTGGACAAGCCACGGAGACACTGAGACACAGAGGCGCTCGACGCGGGCGGCCCGCACGGCGGGCCGAGCCGTGAGGCGCGCAAACCGCAAACGAACGACCGAGCCACGGTCCAGTGGTCGTTCGTTTGCCGTTTGCACGCCTCGCCCGCCGCTCTAGGCGGCGCCGCGTCGAGCGCGCTACCTGCAGCGTGTTCTTCTCTGTGTCTTTGTGTTCTCTGTGGCCAAATATGTCGTCGTATTTCCAGGCGAAGCTTCGTTACTAACCGTCGGCAGAACCGGCCGTCCAACGCTCAGGGCGCAGGGCGCAGGGCGCAGGGCGCAGGGCGCAGGGCGCAGGGCGCAGGGCGCAGGGCGCAGGGCGCAGGGCGCAGGGCGCAGGGTTCAAGGCTCAAGGCTCAGGGCGCAGGGTTCAAGGCTCAAGGCTCAATCTGAGCATTGCATTCTGAATTCCGCGATTTCACCACGTGACTCTCGGGAGCAGCGAAGTGTATCTGGATCAGTGGTGGGGCGATCTGCGATTCGCATGGAAAAACGCGGCGCGGCGCCCTGGCTTCACGCTGCTCGTCGCCGCGACGTTGGCGCTCGGGCTCGGCGTCAACAGCGCGGTGTTCGCGCTCGTCGACGCCGTGCTGCTCCGCCCCCTGCCGTACCGTGATCCGTCCACGCTCGTATACGTGTGGCAGACGTTGCCGCGGATGCACGTCTTCGAGCTCGAGGCCACGCCGTTCGACTACGGCGCGTGGCGCTCGCTCCGGAGCGTGTCCGAGATCGGGATGGTGCAGTACGGCTCGTTCACCCTCACCGGTGGCGATGACAACCCCGAACGGGTCGGGGGATCGCGCGTGACGGCATCGCTCATGCCGATGCTCGGCATCGCGCCGAGCATCGGCCGCGCATTCACGGCATTGGAAGATTCCGACGCCGCGCCCGCGGTCACCATCATCAGCGAAGGTCTCTGGCGGCGGCGCTACGGCGCGGACCCGGCGATCGTCGGCCGTCTGATCCAGGTGGACGGAATGCCGAGGACCGTTGTCGGCGTGATGCCGCGCGGCGCGTTGCTTCCCGGATCGTCATCGGGAGACGACCAGCTGTGGCTGCCAATGCGCATGAGCCCGTCCGAGCGTGTCAACGAGATCAGCCACAGCTACACGATCTTCGGCCGTCTCGCCGATGGCGCGACGCTCCCGCAGGCGTCCGCCGAAGTCGATGCAGTCGCCGCCCGAATGGAGGCGGAACACTCCACCCATCACGGCCTCGGGGCCCGGCTGGTTCCCGTCGCCGAGCGAACCGCTCGCGCCATCCGCCCGGCACTGGTCGTCGCCGCGTCGAGCGTCGCGCTCCTGCTCGTGGTCGCCACGGCGAACGCCTCGACGCTGCTCGTCGCGCGTGCATCGAGCCGGCGTCACGAGCTCGCGGTGCGCGCAGCGCTCGGCGCGACGCGGGCGCGCTTGCTGTCGCTCTCGATGGCCGAATCCCTCGTGTTCGCGTGCGTCGGCGGTCTGACCGGCCTCGTGCTCGGACACTGGGCGTTGCGCGGCTTGATTCCGTTGTTCGCCGAATCGCTGCCGCCGTCGCTCTCGATCGACGTCGGCGGCCGGGCGGCGCTGTTCACGGCCGGCCTCACGGCGGTGATCGCCGTCATCTTCGGCGTCATCGCGGCGCATCGACCGGGCGACCGCCTCGCCGGGTCGCTCGGCTCCGCCACGCGATCGATCACTGCCTCCGGAGGAAGCCGCAGCGCGCTCGTGGTCGCACAGATCGCCCTCGCAGTCGTCCTGCTCTCGGCCGCGGGGCTGATGCTGAACAGCGTGGCCAGACTGTCGCGGGTGAAGCCGGGGTTCGATCCGGATCACGTGCTCACGTTCAGGGTCGCGCTCACGGGATCCCGCTATGCAGCCAGGCCGGCGCGCGCTCGATTCGTCTCGGATCTTCTCGAGCGGCTGACGGCCACGGCGGGCGTTCGTGCCGAGGGGCTCACGTCGCTGGTCCCGTTCGGCGGAATGCGCGGAGCGAACACGGTCGAGATCGAGGGACGTACGCCCATGCCAGGCGAGCCGCCACTCATCATCGACCAGCGGCACGTGTCGCCCGGCTACTTCCAGACGATGAGGATTCCGCTCGTGAGCGGACGGGCGCTGACGGCGGCCGACGACGATCGCGCGGAGCGTGTCACCGTGATCAACCGTACGATGGCACGGCGGTGCTTCCCGAACACGGATCCAGTCAATCGGCGCGTCCGGACATCAGCCGGCTTCGACTCCGGCATCTGGTTCCGGATCGTCGGTGTCGTTGACGACGTGCGCCACATCTCGTTGAGCCGCGACGCGGTGCCCGAGATGTATCACCCCATCGCGCAGACGGCGGTGCCGATGTTCGCGGTCGTGGTGAGGACCGCAGGAGAGCCCGCGGCCATGACTCCGGCGGTTCGGGCCGCCGTCCAGGCGGTGGACGCAAACCTTCCCATCTACGACGTCCGCACGATGGACGACCGCATCGCCTCCTCGTTCGCACAGACGCGCGCGACGATGCTCCTGCTGATGGTCACCGCGGCTCTGGCGGCTGCGCTCGCCGGCGTCGCCATCTACAGCGCGATTTGGTATTCGGTCGTCCAGCGGACGCCCGAGATTGGCATCCGCATGGCGCTGGGCGCGTCGCGGGGATCCGTGTTCCGTCGCGTGGTCGCGGGCGCTGTCGTCCTGGCCGCGGTCGGGGCAACGCTGGGAGCCGTGACGTCGATCGCGGCTGGATCGCTGGTGCGGGATCTGCTGTTCGACACCCGCACCACGGATCCGTTCACCCACGCCGCGGTCATCAGCGGCGTGATCGCGCTGGCGATTGCCGCGAGCATCGCGCCCGCTCTGCGGGCCATGCGCGTGGATCCGATGATCGCGCTCAGGAATTAGGAATTAAGAATTAGGAATTTGGAATTCGCTCACAGAGCCCTCGACTGCGGGTGCGCATTCCAAATTCCAAATTCCAAATTCCAAATTCTTAATTCCTAATGGCGTGTGAGCAGGTACGTCCCTCTGCGCCCCGGGCGGTCCAGCAGGAAATCGACTGCCCGGTATCCCCGATCGAAGTACGTCGTGAAAATGGCGCGCGTGCAGATCCGCCAGGCGAGCGCGCGATCCGGCGCGCGCGCCAGCATCTCCGTGAATCCCATCGGGATGTCGACGGCCAGCCGCCGGGCATCGAGAGACAGATCGACATCGACGGACTCGAGCCAGTCGCCTGCCGCGGCGACGCTGTTGACGTGCCGCGCGTCGGCCAACTCAACCGTCCCGAACGTGAGCGGACCGGCCGGCGCGAGGCGGCGCTCGACGTGCGGCTTGCGGATCCACCACTCGGCCACGAAACGATCCGTCGGATTACCTTTGTGCAGCGGGCTCGTCGACTCACCGTAGACGTTCTCTTCGTACTCCCCCACGACGACGCCCAGCTTCGCGAAGTTGAGATGCGCGTTCATCGCCTGCATCGGGTCGTACGTCCACTCAATCAGATCGAGACCCATCGCCAGCGTCCGCTCGCGTTGCCGGCGCTTCAACTCGTACCCCACGCCGGCGCTTCGAAACGCGTCGACGACCCCGAGCATGTGCGACCACTGAGTCGGCTTCCCCTGCTTGATGCCCGGCAGCGAATAGACGAATCCAACCAGGCGATCGTCGGTGAAGGCGCCGATGAGAATCCCGCCGCGCTTCACCGTGACCGCAAGAATCGGCACCGGCACGACCTCATCGTACCCGGGTCCCCAGATCGCGCGCTCGAGATCGACGACCGCGGCGTACTCCTCGAGCGTGGTGAGATCGCGGTAGGTGACGGAATGCATCTGGTAATTGGGTAATCTGGTAATCTGGTAATCGGGTAATTGAATTGCTCAATTGCACAATCGATTGTTCAATTGGCCAATCCAATTACCAGATTACCCGATTACCAGATTCCTCAATTCACACGTCTGCGTAGGGCCCCGCGATGACGATCGCCGCGCGATCGGGATCCAGCGCGCGCCGAGCTGCCGCGTTGACGTCGTCGAGTGTGACCGCGCCAAGCAGGTCCGGCAACCGCGCGTCGTAATCGAGGCCGAGGCCAAAGAATTCTTCGGTCTGCAGGAAGCTCGCGATCGCGGCGTTGGTCTCGAGCGCGCGCGGGATCGAGCCGATGAGGTAACGCCGGGACTCGTCGAGCTCCTTTTCGCTCAGGCCATCGCGCACGAGCCGCGCGACCTCTTCGTCGATCGACGCGACGGCGCGGTCGACGTTCAAGGGGCTCACGCCCGCGCGAACGAGCAATGGCCCTTCGGCGACGTTCGCGTCGAGCGAGCTGGAGACGTAGTACGCCATTCCCTGCCGCTCCCGGATGCTGTCCCCGAGCCGCCCGCCGATGGCGTACTGGCCCAACGCGACGTTCATCAGCCAGCAGGCGTAGTAGGCGGAGTCGCGGCGGGTGATGGTCGTGAAGCCATACGCGATGTCCGCCTGCGCCTTGTTCATCATCGGGATGACGACCCGCCGGCGGGCGGTCGCGGGCCGCACCGGCGGCAACGCGATCGACGAGGGCGCCGGTTTGCGCCAGCCCCCGAACACGCGGGCGGCGACCTCCTTGACGCGGGCGGGCTCGGCGTCGCCGACGACAACCGCTGTCAGTCCGGTTGGCGCGAAACGGTCGGCGTGAAGCCGCAGCAGCTGTTCGCGCGTCAGGCTCTCGACGATCTCGATCGACCCCTTCGTCCGCCGGCCGTACGGATGCCCGTCCGGGTACAGCAGCGCCATCAGGGTCTCCGTCGCGCGGACGGCGGGGTTGTCCTCGTCCTGCCGGATCGCCGTGATCACTTCGCCCTTGCGCGTTGCGATCTCCCGCTCGGGCAGCGACGGCGACATGAGCATTTCCCCGAGCAGCGCGAGCACCGCCTCGAAGTCGTCGGCGAGACACGTGCAGACGAGAGAGAGCAGGTGGCGGGTGACGGTGATCGTCAGCGTGATGCCGCGGCTGTCGAGCTCGTCCGCGATGTCGGCCGCCGAACGCGTGGCGGTTCCCCGATCGATGACGCGCGAGAGCAGCCACGTGATGCCGGGCAGGCCCGGTGGATCGGCGATGGATCCGGCCCGCATCGCCAGATTGATCGCGACCGCCGGCGTTGTGCGTGTCGGCTTGGCGAGAACAACCACGCCGGTCTCGAGAACTGTGCGCGCGGGATCCAGGCCGCTGCGCGCGGGAGAAGTCTGAAGGACAAAGTCTGAAGGCTGGGCTCCTGGCGGCACGTCGGCTCCTCTCACTTCAGACTTCAGACTTCAGACTTCAGACTTCGACTTTCCGCTGCCGACAGGCAGCGGCTGGAACCAGCCGATCGTGCGGCTGGAAGGCCGGAGCGCTGCGCGTGCGGCGGCGGCAACCTCGTCCAGCGTGACCTCCGCGATGCGCGCCGGAGCCGTCGTGAAGACCTCGACGCTGGCGATCGTCTCGAAGTACCCCAGCTGATGGGCGATGTTGGTGACGCTGTCGCTGTCGAAGACCAGTCGCGCGCGCAACTGTGCTTTGGCTCTCGTGAGCTCGGCCCCGGTGATGCCGTCGCGGCGCACGCGGTCGAGCTCTTCGAGGAGGACGGATTCCGCGGAGTCGAGGGGCGTGCCGTTGGTCGCGGTCACCGAGATGGTGTACAGGAACGGCTGCTCGGTGGGCATCAGCGAGCCGGCTACCGCCGAAGCCAGACCGCGCTCGACCAGCGCGCGATAGAGGCGGGCGCTCCGCTGCGGCGGCGGGACGCGGAAGCTGGACCAGAGGTTCAGCCCTTTCGCCCCGGTCAGCACGGCGTCGAGGATCAGCAGCGGAAAGAAGTGCGCGTCGGTCGCTGCCGGCGCGTGATACCCGACTCTCAGGTATGCGACCGCGCCTTCCTTCCGGATCGTCAGCCGCCGCTCCCCGATCTGATCGGGTTCGACGGTGCGAAGCCGCGACACCTCCGTTCCCGCCTGAATACCGCCGAAATGATGCTCGATGCGGCCGAGCGCTTCGCTCGTGTCGACGTCGCCGACGATCACCAGCGTCGCGTTGTTCGGCACGTAGAACCGCCGGTAGTAGCCATACAGGTCATCGCGCGTCATGGTCTGCAGATCCGGCAGCCAGCCAATCGTCGGATGACGGTATGGGTGCGCCTTGAATGCGGTCGCCGTCAGCTCCTGATCGAGCAGCTGATCCGGGTCGTTCTCGCCTCCCTGCAGCTCCGAGATGATGACGTGGCGCTCCGACTCGCAGTCGTCCGGGTGATAGAGGCAGCTCGCCATGCGCTCGGACTCGATGAAGAGCATGCGATCGAGCGCGTCGCGCGTCGCGGTTTCGAGATATGTCGTCTGGTCGATCCACGTGTAGCCGTTCCACGCCCCGCCGAACTGCTCGATGATGCCCTTCACCTGGTCGCGCGGGATGTTCGCGGTGCCCTTGAAGTTCATGTGCTCGCACCAGTGCGACACGCCGGTCAGCCCCGGTCGCTCGTCCTTGGATCCGACCTTGTACCAGCACCAGACCGACGCGAGCGGCGCGGTGCGTTCCTCCTGGATCAGGACCTTCAAGCCGTTATCGAGCGTCAGAGCGCGCGGTGCCGCGTTCGGCCGAGCTTCCGCGGGAGTGGCCATCCATTCATTATAAAATCGTTGGATACCCATGCCTGAGTGGAAAGACACCGTCAACCTGCCGCGCACCGACTTCCCGATGAAGGCGAGCCTGCCCACGAGCGAGCCCGAGACGCTCGCCCGCTGGGCGGCGATGGACCTGTACGGCAGAATTCGCGCGCGCCGGAAGGGCGCGCCGAAGTTCGTGCTGCACGACGGCCCGCCGTACGCGAACGGCAACATCCACATGGGCACGGCGCTCAACAAGATCCTGAAGGAGCTCGTCGTCAAATCGCGGTCGATGGCCGGCTTCGACGCGCCCTACGTCGTCGGATACGACTGCCACGGGCTGCCGATCGAGCTGCTGGTCGATCGCGAGCTCGGCCCGAGGAAGCGCGAGATGTCGGTGGCCGACTTCTGCCGCGCGTGCCGCGAGTACGCCAATCGGTACATCGGCGCGATGACCGAGCAGTTTCAGCGCCTCGGCATCCTCGGCACCTGGGACGCGCCGTATCTGACGATGAACTTCAAGTATCAGGCCGCGATCGCGCGCGCGTTCGGCCGGTTCGTCGCGCAGGGGCTCGTCTACAAGGGCAAGAAACCGGTGCACTGGTGCATTCACTGCCGCACCGCGCTCGCCGAGGCCGAGGTCGAGTACAAGGACCACACGTCACCGTCGATCTACGTCGAGTTCGCCCTCGCTGAAGACGGCCGGGCCGAGCTCGCGCGCCGCGTGCCGGCATTGGCCGGACGCGACGTCTCCGTGCTGATCTGGACGACGACGCCCTGGACGATTCCGTCGAATCTGGCGATCGCCTTCCATCCGGAGGTCGATTACGCGGCGTACGGCGTGGACGGCCGCGCCGTCATCGTCGCCGAAGCGCTGGCGTCGAGGGTCGGTGCGACCGTCGGGAAAACGTTCGGCCCGCCGCTCGCGCGGATGAAAGGCGCGGAGCTCGAGCACGTCCGCTTTCAGCATCCGTTGTACGCGCGCGCATCGGTCGGCGTCCTCGGCGACTACGTGACCCTCGAAGCAGGCACGGGCGCGGTGCACACGGCTCCCGGGCACGGCGCCGACGATTTCAGTACCGGGATGAAGTACGGGCTGGAGATCTACGCGCCCATCGGGCCGGCTGGCCATTTCCTCGACACCGTGGCACTGTTTGGCGGCCAGCGCGTGTTCGACGCCAACCCGAACGTGGAGGCGGCGCTCAAGGAGCGCGGCCGGCTGTGGCACCGTGAGTCGTTCACGCACCAGTATCCGCACTGCTGGCGCTGCCACAACCCGGTCATCTTCCTCGCGACGTCGCAGTGGTTCATCGCGCTCGATCGGGTCCCGCTGAAGGGCGACGAGGTCCGGCTGAAGCCGGACAGTGCCGAAACACGTGCGGACGGCGGCTCCCGTAGCGTCGGGCCTCAGCCTGACCGTGACGCCGATGGCCGGCCCGCTCAAGGCAAAACGCTCCGCGAAGCGGCGCTCGATGCAATCGACAACCAGGTCAGGTGGATTCCCTCATGGGGCCACGACCGCATGTACAACATGGTAGCGAACCGGCCGGACTGGTGCATCTCGCGCCAGCGTTCGTGGGGTGTGCCGATCCCGGCCGTCGATTGCACGAAATGCGGCGAGGCGATCACGACGCCGGCGCTCGTCGAGAAGGCCGCGGGCGTCTTCGACACCTACGGCGCCGATGCCTGGTACGAGCGGCCGACCGAGGAATTCATCCCGGAGGGTTTGACGTGCCCGTCCTGCAGCGGCACGAGCTTCGAGCGCGAGATGAACATCCTCGACGTCTGGTTCGATTCCGGATCGAGCCACGAGGCCGTGCTCTCGGTCCGTCCCGACCTGACGTGGCCGGCCGACATCTATCTCGAAGGCAGCGATCAGCACCGCGGCTGGTTCCAGAGCTCGCTGCTCGTCGGCCTCGGCACGCGCGGCCGGCCACCTTTTCGCCAGGTTGTGACGAATGGGTTCCTGATCGATGTCGACGGGAACAAAATGTCGAAGTCCGTCGGCAACACGATTCTGCCGCAGGACGTGATCAACGAGAGCGGCGCGGACATCATCCGCCTGTGGGTCGCAATGAGCGAGTACCAGGAGGAAATCCGCGTGGGCAAGGAGATCCTCGCCCGCGTCGCCGAGGCGTACCGCAAGCTGCGCAACACGCTGCGGTATCTGCTCGGGAACCTCTACGACTTCGACCCGGCGGCCGACGCCGTGGCGCACGGGAAGCTGGAAGAGGTCGACCGGTACATCCTCGCGCGGTACGGCGACGTGGCGCGGCGCATTCTCGTCGCCTACGAGGAATACGACTACGGCACGATTTCCCAGGCGCTCAATCAGTTCGCCACGGTGGATCTGAGCGCGTTCTACAACGATATCTCGAAGGATCGCTTGTATACCTTCGCGGCGCGGTCCCCCGCGCGGCGATCGGCGCAGACGGCGATGTATCTGATGGCGGACGGGTTGACCCGCCTCATGGCGCCGATTCTGTCGTTCACGGCCGACGAGCTGTGGCGGCGTCTTCCGGGGGCGCGTGAGGAATCGGTGCACATGGCCGTTTTCCCGGCCGTGGCCGCGCTACAGCTGTTCACAGACCCCGAGCTGGTCGCCCGGTGGAACACGCTGGTCGCTCTCCGAGAGCATGTGCTCGCCGAAATCGAGCCGATGCGCAAGAACAAGCAGATTGGCAGCTCGCTGCAGGCGAAGGTGGTGCTGTCCGCCGCATCATCCGAACTCGCATTGCTGGAACGGTACGCGCGGCAGCTGCCGATGCTCTTCATCGTCTCCGAGGTGGAACTTCGTCCGGCGCCAGGTGACGTCGGCGCGCATGGCGAGGATCGACCGCGAGTGACCATCGAGCGCGCGACCGGCGTCAAGTGCGAGCGCTGCTGGCGGTACGTACCGGCGGTCTCGACCGATCCGGCATCGGCCGGCTTGTGCGAGCGGTGCCAGGACGCCCTGGCGGAGCCGGTGCATGGATGACACGCTCGAAGAGGTCGTCCATGCAGCCACACATCAGGGGGGTGGCAGACCGCCGCGTCGCCTCGAGGTCTGGCTTCCGATTCTCATCGTCGTGATCGATCAGGCGACCAAGGCGATGGTACGGGCCATGGTGCCCGTGCATGACAGCGTGACGGTCATCCCGGGCTTCGTGGATTTCACGCACGTGTTGAACAGCGGCGCGGCATTCGGCATTCTCAACGGCACGGAGTTTCCGTTCAAGACGGTGCTCATTGCCGTCATCGCCACGGCGGCGCTCGTCGGCGTCGGGATGTACGCGGCGAATCTCGCGCACCATCAGCTGATTGCGCGGGTCGGCCTCGCGCTCATCATCGGCGGCGCGGCCGGCAACCTCATCGACCGCGTCGTCGCCGGCTCGGTGGTCGATTTCGTGGACGTCTACTGGCGCAGCTACCATTTCTGGGCGTTCAACGTCGCCGACTCCGCGATCTCGGTCGGGGTCACCATCATGATTCTCGACATGCTCGGTGCGGGGGCGCATGTATCCAAGACTGTTTGAGCTCGGACCCATCACGGTCTACACCTACGGCGTGCTGCTCGCCGCCGCGTATCTGCTCGGCCTGAAGCTCGCCATGGCGCGGGCGAAGGCGCGCGGCCTCGATGCCAACAGGGTGCTCGATCTCGGCATCTACATCATCATCAGCGCCCTCATCGGGGCGAAACTGCTGCTGCTCGTCACCGATTTCCGTGCGTTCACCGCCGACCCGCGCGAGCTGCTCACGCTCGCCCGCTCCGGCGGCGTCTTCTACGGCGGCCTCATTCTCGCGGTCATCGTCGCGCTCGTCTACATCAGTCGCGTCGGTCTGCCGCTGTGGACCACGTGCGATGTGTTTGCGCCGGGCATCGCGCTCGGCCACGTCGTCGGCCGGTTCGGCTGTCTGTTTGCGGGCTGCTGTTACGGGAAGCCGACGACGCTGCCGTGGGGGATCACGTTCACCGACACGTTCGCCGCCACGAACGTCGGCACGCCGCTGGGCGTGCCGCTGCACCCGACTCAGCTCTACGAGGCGGGCGCCGAGCTGCTGATCCTGGGGGCACTCCTGCTGACCGAGCGCAAGGGGCGGGCGTTCGCCGGCCGGACATTCTGGCTCTACATGCTGCTCTATGCCGTCTCGCGCTTCATCATCGAGTTTTTTCGCGGGGACGAGCGCGGCACGGTCGGCATGTTCTCCACCTCGCAATTCATTTCGATCGTCCTCGCGCCGCTGGCGATCGTCATGCTCGTGTATCTCTCGCGGGCGGTCGCGCCGGATCCGAAACGGGCACGCAAAGCCGCGTAGGAGGGCCGTGGCCTCCACCACTCTCACCATCACCGTCCCCGACGACAGCGAAGGCGTCCGCCTCGATCGATTTCTCGTCTCGGTCCTGCCGGATCAATCGCGTTCGCAGATCCAGCGGCTCATCAACGAGGGCCAGGTTCGCGTCGCGGGCCGCGAGGCCAAATCGAATCAGCCGGTGAAAACCGGTCAGGACATCACCGTCGACGTCGTCGCGCCCGTCGATCCGGTGCCCCGGCCCGAGCCGCTGCCGCTGCCGATTCTGTATCAGGACCACGACGTCATCGTGGTGGACAAGCCGGCGGGCATGGTCGTTCATCCCGCGGCGGGACATGCGAGCGGCACGCTGGTAAACGCGTTGCTCCACCACGTGGACGATCTCAGCGGCATCGGCGGTGAAAAACGGCCCGGCATCGTGCACCGGCTCGATCGCGGGACGTCGGGGGTGATGGTGGTCGCGAAACACGACGCGGCCCACGAAGAGCTCTCCCGCCAGTTTGCCGGGCGCGAGGTCGAGAAGGAATACATCGCGCTGGTCTGGGGCGAAGTGATGGCCGGACGCCGCATCGACGCCCCCATCGGCCGCGATCCGTCGAACAGAAAGAAGATGTCGTCGGCCCCGGCGCGAGTGCGGCGAAGCCGCGAGGCCGTCACGCGAATCGTGCGCGCGGAGCATTTCGGCCGGATGCTGACGCTCGCACAGGTGGCGATTCACACGGGTCGAACGCACCAGATCCGCGTGCACGTGAGCGCCATCGGCCATCCGATCGTCGGCGACGCGCTCTACGGCGGCGTCCATCGGCGGGTACCGGGTGATCTGAGGGCGGTCACCCATCTCGAGCGCCCGTTCCTCCACGCCGCGCGGCTGGCCTTCACGCATCCGAACGACGAACGGCGGATGGAGTTCACGAGCGCGCTGCCCGACGATCTGCGGCGGGTGCTGAACGAGCTGCGAGAACGGTTCGATCCGGCACTGCACGAACCGTGAGATTCCAGATGCCCATCATCTACCAGGGCCGTGTGTTTTCCGTCGAGGTCGACACACGGCGGTTTCCCGACGGCCGCAATCACGAGGTGGCCGTCGTCCGCCATCCGCCGTCGGTCGTGCTGATCCCGATCGAGCACGACGGTCGCGTGGTGCTCATCGAGCAGTATCGCGCGTCTGTCGACCGCAAGCTCTGGGAGTTGCCGGCTGGCAGCCTCGAACCCGGCGAGTCAGCCGACGCAGCCGCCCGACGTGAGTGCGAGGAAGAAATCGGACGCGCGCCGGCGCGCGTCGAGCGGCTCGGCGCGTGGTATCCCACACCCGGCTTTTGCGACGAGCAGTTGATTTTCTTCCGCGTGTCGGACTTGCGCGCACCCGCGCCGGACTCCCCGCACAGACCTGACGATGACGAGGACATCCAGCCCAAGACGGTGACGATCGAGGAGGCGCGGCGGATGGTCGCGCGCGGTGAGATCGTGGATCTGAAGACCGCGTTCGGCTTGACGCTCGTTTGAGCAGCCCGCATTCCCTCGGCCGCTGCCGTTCACTTCACTGAGCCGGCCTCTTCAATCGTTGCGACGTGGATCGCGACCGTGTCCTCGACGCGCCGGGCGTAGCCGCCGGCCAGCGTCACCACCAGCGGGACGCCGGCGCGTCGCACGGCGTCGATCACCAGTCGATCGCGCTGGCGCAGACCCTCTCTCGTGAGCCGCAGACCGCCGAGCTGGTCGTCCTCGTACGGATCCGCGCCGGCCAGGTAGAACACGCATTGCGCGGCGTGCGCCATCACCTCCGGCAGGGCGCGCTCCAGCTCGCGCAGGAAGCTCGCGTCGCCGGTGCCGTCGGGCAGCCCCACGTCCAGTGAGCCGCGCGGCTTCCACATCGGATAGTTGTGCTGCTGGTGTATCGAGAATGTGAAGACGCGCGGATCGGACTCGAAGACGAAGGCCGTGCCGTTGCCGTGGTGAACGTCGAGATCGACGATCGCGATCCGCTCCAGGCCCCGGGCCTGCAGAACGCGCGCCGCGACCGCGACGTCGTTGAAGGGACAGAAGCCCTCACCATGGTTCGGGAAGGCATGATGAAGGCCGCCCCCGATGTGGCAAGCCACGCGAAAGTCTGAAGTCTGAAGTGTGAAGTCTGACGTGTCGCCTCGTGCTTCTGACTTCAGACTTCGAACTTCCAGGCCGCACGCGATCAGCGCGGCCTGGATCGTTCCGCCGGCCATCAGCCGGAACCCCTCGACCATCTCCGCCGACCACGGCAGCTCGAGCCGCGCGATGTCGTCAGGCGACATCGTGCCGTCGCGCATCTTCGCGAGATACTCCAGCGTGTGGACCAGAGCGAGCTCGTCCCAGCCGGCCGGCCGCGGCTCGACGACGTTCGAGGGGTTGATCACGCCCGTTTCGATCAGACGAGCGTGAACCAGTGGATACTTTCGGGTGGGAAACACATGCCGCCCGAGATCGATCAGGTAGCGCGGCGAATAGATGAGGCGCACGAACCAGCAGGAACGCTACGAAGGAGGCGGCGTGTAACCCCGGCCGCCCTTGCCCTCGTTTTTCACTTCCCTTCTTCCTTCGTCTTTTTTCTTTCTTCCGTCCGCCGCCGGTCTCGCGTCGGTCGAGACAGGCTGGAGCGCGAGCGCGAGCACTTCGTCGATGCTCGAGACGAGGTGGACCGTCAGGTCGTTTCGCAGCTCCGGCGTCAGATCCTCGTTGATGTTCTTGGCGTTCTGCTTCGGCAGGATCACCTCGTGGATGCCGGCGCGCCGGGCCGCGAGCACCTTTTCCTTGACGCCGCCGATCGGCAGCACGCGGCCCGACAATGTCATCTCGCCCGTCATCGCGATGTCGCCGCGGACCGGACGTCCGGTGAGCTCCGACGCCATCGCCGTCGCCATCGTCACGCCCGCCGACGGCCCATCCTTCGGGATGGCGCCGGACGGCACGTGGACGTGGATTTCGGCGTTCTTGAAGAAGTCAGGGTCGATGTTGTATTCCCTCGCGTGCGTGCGCAGCCATGACAACGCGGCACGCGCCGACTCCTTCATCACGTCGCCGAGCTGGCCGGTCAGCGTGAGCGATCCGGTGCCGGCCATCCGCGACGCCTCGATGAACAGCACTTCACCGCCAGCCGGCGTCCAGGCGAGGCCGATCGCGACGCCCGGCTCCTTGGTGCGCTCCTCCATCTCCTCGTCGAGGAACCTCGGAGCGCCCAGCATCTCGACAACGACGTCCGGCGTGATCTCGATCGGCGCCTCGTTGCCTTCCGCGCGCCGACGCGCGACCTTCCGGCACAGCGCGCCGATCTCGCGCTCGAGATTCCGGACGCCCGCCTCCCGTGTGTAGCCGCGGATCACCTGGCGGAGCGCGTCGGGCGTGAACCGGATGTATTCCGCGGTCAGGCCGTGGTTCTTCACCTGCTTGTCGACCAGGTGATCGGTCGCGATCTGCAGCTTCTCTTCCTCGGTATAGCCGGCGATTTCGAGCACTTCCATCCGGTCCCTGAGCGCCGGCGGAATGGGATCGAGCACGTTGGCTGTCGTGATGAAGAGCACTTCGGACAGATCGAACGGCACGTCAAGGTAGTGATCGCGGAACGTATTGTTCTGCTCGGGATCGAGCACTTCGAGCAGCGCGGACGAGGGATCGCCGCGGAAGTCCGAGCCGAGCTTGTCGATCTCGTCCAGGATGAACACCGGGTTCTTCGACTCGGCGCGGCGCAGCCCCTGAATCACCTGTCCGGGAAGGGCGCCGATGTAGGTCCGCCGGTGACCGCGGATTTCCGCCTCGTCTCGCATGCCGCCAAGGGACACCCTCACGAACTTTCGACCGAGCGCGGTTGCGATCGAGCGCGCGAGCGATGTCTTCCCGACGCCCGGAGGGCCGGCGAAGCACAGGATCGGCCCCTTCACGTCGGGATTCAGCTTCCGCACGGCGAGGTACTCGATGATGCGATCCTTGGCCCTCTCCAGCCCCGAGTGATCCGCGTCCAGCACGCCCTTGGTCAGCGGCAGATCGATCACCTCGTCGGTCCGCTTCTGCCACGGTAACGCGACGAGCCAGTCGAGATACGTTCGAGATACCGTGTACTCCGCCGCCGCCACCGGCATCTTCGACAGCCGATCGAGCTCGCGGAGCGCCTCCTTCTTGACGCCGTCGGGCATGCCGGCCGCTTCGATCTTCAGACCGAGTTCTTCGATCTCTTTCGTCTGATCGTCGCCTTCGCCAAGCTCCTTCTGGATCGCTTTCATCTGCTCGCGCAGGAAGTAGTCGCGCTGGTTCTTGCCCACCTCCGACTGCACCTGCGACTGGATTTTCGACCCGAGCTCGAGCACTTCGAGCTCCTTGATGAGGATTCGGTTCAGGTTGTCCATGCGAGCCCGGATGTCGAGCGTCTCCAGGACTTCCTGTTTCACGGCCGTGCTGATGGTCGACAACGACGAGGCGATGAAGTCCGCCAGCCGGCCCGGCTCGGTGATGTTCGTCGCCAGCGTCTGCAGGTCGTCGGACAGGAGCGGGGACAGGGAGACGACCTGCTGGAAGTTGGTCTTGATATTCCGGGCGAGAGCATCGATCTCCAGACGGTCGGCGTCGTTGGTGTCCTCGGTCGCCGCGCTGACGCGCGCCCGCACGTACGGCTGCGTGGACACGACCTCGTCGAGCTTCAGCCGCGCCAGCCCCTGGACGATGAGCCGCAAACTGCCGTCTGGCAGCTTGAACATCTTGTGGATATGCGTCGCCGTGCCGACGCTGTACAGATCGTCCTGCCCGGGCTCCTCGATCGCCGCGTCACGCTGGGTGAACACCGCAATCAGCTTGCCGTTCGCAATCGCATCGTCGATGAGCCGAACGGAGCTCTCTCGTGCGACCGCCAGCGGCATGAACGAATTCGGAAAGAGGACCGTGTCCCGAAGCGGGAGGATCGGCAGCTCTGACGGAATGACCTGCGGCCGATCGCCGATCGAGATGTCCTCTGGTTTGAGGTTCTCGATTTGATCGCTCATCGCGACCTCACTTTATCTGGTCACTGGTTATTTGGTTTATTCGGTCATCTCGTCAATGATTGGACCATTGACCAGATATCCAGATGGCGAATTGACTAGCTGGGGTTCCGGTGGTGGAGACAGGGGCTCCGCCACCGGCGGAGCCCCAAAACGTTGGGACGCCGGACTGTTACATGTCCAGGAAGAGTGAGCTCGAGCCGCGCCTCGCGGCGAGCTGACGCTCGCGCTGCTCGGCGTTCTCCCTGGCCTGCTCGCAATCCTTGCAACGGACGGCGAACGGCAGCGCCCTCAGCCGCTTTTCGGCGATTTCCTCGCCACAATCGAAGCAGTTGCCGTAGTTACCTTGTTCGAGGCGCCCGAGCGCGTCGTTGATCTTGTTGAGCGTCTCCGACTTCATCTGCACAAGAGCGAATTCCAGATCCTCCTGGATGTCTGCCTCCGCGCTCTCAACGGCGTCCAGCACTTCGTTGAGCTTGCCGCCCCAGGTGCCCTCTTGACGAACGCCGCGCATCTTACCCTGGACCTCGGCCTGGATTTCTCGTCGCCGCCCCACCAGCATCTGCTTCAATTCGGAATAGCGGGACAGGGACGTTCCTACCGCCGTTTCCACCCTATGAGTATTTTTCATCACTGCCGCTCCTTCCGTCCGGGCTCTTTCGGGGCCCCCCTCTTAAGATTGCTGTGAGCCAAGCAAATGAACTGCCAGTGGCCTGCTGAACTAGAGTCATATTGAAAGCAGTTGATCTACCCTTACCTTCGCACTCCTGAGGAGTATCGGCATCGATGACCCAATACCACACTCTTGACAGAGCTCCTGCATGAGCGCCTCAATAAAGACTTTATTTGCAAATATTTACGCCAGAGTCTTCATTGAAGTCAACCGCTTGTTCAAAAACCGACGATCCCTTAGACGCCCAAGAAGCTGAGACGGTTCTGATTGGGCGTCTGTGGTTTGTCCTCTGAAGGAGACGTTCTGGTGTAGCAGAAATTGTCGAGCTGTGACGCACCTGGTGCGCGAAGGCCGCACATGTGCCGGATCGTGCGAGCGTCTATTGGACGCGGGTCGATCTGAGTGACGCGTTCGGAACAACGCCCCGCTCGACGAGCAGCCGGCCACTTCGCCGGCTGCCGGTTTTCACCCACTTTTCGTAAAGACGCAGGAGATCGGCGTTCGACGAGCACGACGTGCGTTCGCTGACTTCGGACAATACGTCGACGAAGCCGACAAATTTCTCCCCCAGCTCGGCAAACACGCTCGAGAACGTGTCGGTCTCTACCCGGCTCAGCGCGTTGTACGCGCAGCCGCCGATGCTGACGTAGTAATCCACATCGACGAGCTTGCGACTGAGGGAATCGGAAAAGAACCCGGAGACGAACAGCGCGACGTCGCCAATCTGCCGCAAGCTGGCGCGCTGCTCGGCGCCGCTGCCTTCGAACGCCTTTGCGAGGCGAAGTGCGAGTGGGGCCTCGTCGACATGCTCTCCGAGGATCGGCCGCTGCAGAAAGCTGGTCAATAGCTGAACGACGTAAAACGCCGTCAATTCCTGCGTAGCGAGACCCTGATGCGCGAGGGCTCCGTCGACCATTTCCTTGAAGTACTCGACGGCCGATTCGTGCCGAAATACGGCATCACCCATAGAGCCCTACCTTTGCTCGACAACCAAACGGGTGCAAAGCTCGTTCCGATCAGCTGTCGGGATTTCGAGCAAACTATACAATAATGCGCTTGTGTTGTGTTCCCTTTGCGGCATGCGGCGCGCCCGGCGTGGCTGTCCCGCGGTCGGCAAGCAGATCTGCGCGGTCTGCTGCGGGACGAAGCGTCTCGTTCAGATAAAGTGCCCGCCGGACTGTGTCTGGCTCGCAAGCGCACGCGAGCATCCGCCCGCTGTCGTCGTCCGCCAGCAGCAGCGCGACGTCGGGCTGCTCCTGCACGTCATGCGGGACTTCAGCCAGCGCCAGTCGCAGATCTTCTTCCTCGTCAGCACCTTTCTGATCCGATACGAGCCGCCGGAGCTCCAGTCGCTGATCGACGACGACGTCGCCGAAGGGATGGGGGCGCTGGCGGCCACATTCGAAACCGCCTCGCGGGGTCTGATTTACGATCATCGCCCCGCGTCCCTTCCCGCCGAGCGGCTGACCGCAGCGCTGAAGCCGATGCTGGCGGAGGCGGGCCGCAGCACAGGCACGGCCTTCGATCGCGACGCGGCGGTCGTGCTGCGCCGGATCGAAACAGCTGCCCGCGACATCCGCGCGATCAATCGGGAGGATCGCCGTGCGTTTCTCGATCTATTGGGAAGGATCATCACCAGGACGGCCGGTGGGCCGGGAGCCGACGCCGGCACCGATCCGGCGGACCACTCGTCTCTCATCCTGCCGTAACGAGCGGCCGTTCGCTCGAATGGGCCGGCGCGCCCGTTGACGCGCATCAATGGGCGTCGCGCTGCATGCGGGCCGCGAACCCTCCCGGGGGAACGGCATGAGATCGTCCTCGTAAAGCGCTGTCCGTGATATACTTTGCGTTTCTCTGACCTCGCTTTCAGCTGACGGGGCACGGGCTCTCAGCCTAGGAGCGTGTCCGAGAAATGTGAACACGCTCCTAGTAGGCCGGCTCCGCCGGCGAAAAACGGCCAGAATTCGCAAGTCGTTCCGCGCGAAGCGCGGCTACTAGGCGCCCGTGAGGCATCACTCAGAAGGGCTCCTCGAGCAGAGCGCAGAAAGCTACTTTATGGCGAAGCGATGTGAAGTGTGCGGAAAGGGTCCCGTCGTCGGCCGGCAGCACAGCCACGCGAACAACGTGAGCGCGCGCCGGTTCGAGCCGAATCTGCAGTCGGTTCGGGCGGTCGTCCACGGAGGCAACAAGCGGATTCGCGTCTGCACGCGGTGCCTTCGATCGAAAAAAGTGGTCAAAGCCGCGTAAGCATGAAACAGGCTGTCTCCAGCCCAGGCGCGCCGCAGGCCATCGGCCCATACTCTCCCGCAATTCGGGCAGGACAATTGCTCTTCGTCTCCGGTCAAGTGCCGATCGACCCCGCCACCGGGCGGATGGTCGACGGCGACATCGCGGCGCAGACGCGCCGCGTGTTCGAGAACATCGGCGCCCTGCTCACTGCCGGCGGCCGCTCCTTCGCCGACGTCGCCCGCACAACGGTGTTTCTTGCCGATATGGACGACTTCGCAGCGATGAACGAGGTT
>QHWJ01000412.1 GCA_003222535.1 Acidobacteriota bacterium
ATCCGGAGGCGTTGTCGGCGCGCGGTCTGACGGTGCAGGACGTCGAAAACGCGATCGCCTCGCGCAACGTCGAGATCCCGGCGGGCCGCATCGAATCGACCCGGCGCGAGTTCTCGGTCCGTTCGCTCGGCGAGCTCAAGACCCCCGGCGAGTTCGGCGAAATGGTGGTCGCGAGCCAGGGCACGCAGCTCGTCAAGCTGAAGGACGTCGCGCGCGTGGAGCTCGGTCCCGAGGACGATCGCTCGATCTTCCGCTGGAGAGGCACCCCCTCGGTCGCGATCGGCGTCGTGCGCCAGTCGAAGGCGAACCTGCTCAATGTCGCGCGCAGCATTCGCGAAGAGCTCCCCGGCATTCAGCAGACACTGCCGCCCGGCGTGAAGCTCGAGAGCGCATTCGACGGGTCGGTGTTCGTCACGCACTCGATCGACGACGCGAGGCTGACGCTGCTCATCGCGGCGATCCTGGTCGTGCTCATCATCTTCGTCTTCTTGCGAAACGTCCGGGCCACGATCATCCCGGGACTCGCGATCCCCGCATCGATCGTCGCGACGTTCGCGATCATGTATTTCCTGGGCTTTTCGATCAACAACTTTACGCTGCTCGCGCTGACGATCGCGATCGGCATCGTAGTGGACGACGCGATCATCGTGCTCGAGAACGCCTTCCGGCATCAGGAGGAGTTGCACGAAACCCCCGAGCAGGCGGCGGTGAACGGGACCAACGAAATCGGCTTCGCGGTGATCGCGACGACGATCGCGCTGGTGGCGGTGTTTTCGCCGCTCGCGTTCCTGACGGGCACCGCTGGCCGGTTGTTGAGCGAGTTCGGCATCGCCGTCGCGGGCGCCGTCGTGATCTCGGGCTTCGTCGCGCTGACACTCACGCCGATGCTGTGCGCCAAAATCCTCAAGATGCAGCACCAGCACGGCAAGGTCTTCGAGATGTTCGAGCGCGGCTTCACGGCGCTGGCGGAGCGGTATGGGCAGCTGCTGCGGCGCGCCGTCGATCACCGCGTTGCCGTCCTGCTCGGGACGCTGGCGGTCGTCGCCGTCTCCGTCTTTGCGTTTCTGATTTTCCCGCCGACGCGGCTGCAGAACGAGCTGATCCCGGAAGACGATCGCGGCTTCTTCCTGGTCGTGGTCCGTGGACCGGAAGGCGCGTCGCTGCCGTATACCGACGGCTACGTGCGGCAGGTCGAACAGATCATCGGTCGCACGCCCGACGTGAAA
>QHWJ01000122.1 GCA_003222535.1 Acidobacteriota bacterium
GGTCCCCGCGGTGCCTTGGAATTGGAGAGCACCGCACCCGGGGTTGGTCGCAAACGCGGCGTATCCGTAAGCCGGCATTTTTGGCGTCTCGATCGTCGCCGCGACCTCCACGGTCGCGGTGCGAGACCCTGAAAGGCTGCCGTCGCCGGTAATCTGCCACGTCTGCACCACGACCGGTACGCTGCTGTAAGACACGAACGACTGCATGGCGATGAGCGTCGCGGTTGCGTTATACAAGATCGACGCGTTGCCGGCAGTCAACGTCCCCTTCGCCGCGTTGCAGAAGGCGGTCTGCGACGCAGCTACCGGGTAGTTCGACCCCGTGCACGTGGCGTCCTTCGCGGACAACACGACCGGCAGATTATTGTAGGTGACCGGCGACACCGAATAGTTGTAACTCGTAAGCACATCGGTGCCGGTGTCGCTGGGCGGGACGTACTGCGCCAGCAGGAAGTTGGCCGCCCTTTGAATTCCCGCCTCTCCCGCATAGCGCGCCTGCGACATCATCCGGTAGTTCATGCTCGCATAGGTTTCCGTCTGCGAGAGGAACATCAGGGAGGCCCCGAGCACCGACATCGCGGCCATCAGGAACAGCGCGAGGACGAGAGCGATGCCGCGTTCCGACTGTGTCTGCATGGCTGTTGGTCCCACGGTCAAGGTAACAGCGCCGTCACGCTGACCGGCGTCGATTGAATGTGATCCGTGTAGCCGAGGCCCACCATCTCCCACGCGGTGAAGACATTGCGC
Source organism: Acidobacteriota bacterium (assembly GCA_003222535.1). Lineage (GTDB taxonomy): Bacteria > Acidobacteriota > Vicinamibacteria > Vicinamibacterales > CAVVIG01 > QHWJ01. The sequence goes on from QHWJ01000122.1 coordinate 748, forward strand.
GGCGACACGTTCAGGAGCGCCTTCGTCTCCGTCTGCTTGACCCGCGTCACCGGATCGATCTGCTCGGTCTCGACGGTCAGCGTGACGGCGACGTCCAGGACGAACGTGAACAGTGTGCCCTGCGCCGAGTACGTCGTCGTCTGATACGTGAAGCAGGGCGTTCCGCCGGGGTTGTCGATGATGTTGCTCAAGAGAATCTCCGAGTTGGTCACCGCCGGCTTGCTCCCCGCGTTGTAGGCCATCACGTTGCGATACAGATTGTGCGCCACCGTATCGCATGTGTACTCGATGTACACCATGTTGCCGTCGCCGTTTATGTCGCCGTACAGCTTGAGCACCGTGGCGCTCGATCCATTCACGATGCCTGTCGGCGGGACGATGCCCGTGGCGAAGGCGCCCAGTGGCATCAGTACCGTGCCAATGTCGTGCTGCTTCAGGAAACAGGCCGCGATCGACGTGGCACTGTTGACCGACGCAACCTTGACAAGCTCCTGACGATTCCCGTCGAGTGTCGTGAACAGCTCGTACGCCGCCGGCAGGCCCGCCGCCGCGAAGACACCCGTCGTCGTGTTCACGTTGACGGAAGAAGCGTTCGTCGTTGGGGTTCCCGGATCGCACGTCGTCATCGCGGCCGGAGCGGCACCTCCAACGTCGTTCACGGCCTGGCTCAGCACCATGACACCCGGCTGAGCAGTGGTGCCCGGCATGCTGACCCGTCCGGCCTGACCAACCTCCTGCTGCAGCAGCTCGGTCGCTCCGCGGATGCCGCTGTGCATCTCCGTCCGGTTCCAGATGGTCGTCTGCGACTTCGTCATCTGCATGAGCGCGCTGGTGACGATGCTCGACACCGCCAGGAGCAGGCCCATCGCGATGAGCAGCTCGATCAGCGAAAAGCCGGATTGCGCGTGCGTCCTGGTCATACGCATGCCTAGAACTGCGACGCTTTCAACGTGGTCACCGTTGATTTTGGAATCAGTGCGTGTCCGACGGACGAACGAACGGTGGACGTGATCGTAATTTGCTTGACTCCAGTGACCGGGCTGACGTCACTGCACGGAGCGACAGCGCAGGTCACCTGCCAGACACGCTCGTAAAACCAGGTTGCGGGCGGAGTGGTGCCGCCACCCAGCAGACTGCCATCTTGCGCCAACCAGTCGACGTAGCCGGTGACAGGCGCCGCCGTGTTCACCGCCCCCGCGATGAGAGTGCCGCCCCCGATTTTCAGGCCGGTTCCGCCGCTGATGGCGGCCGGAAAGACCACCGAGTCACTCGCCTCGTCGCTGTAGGCCAGCGCCAGCAACTGCTCCATCTTGTCCTGCGCGTACTCCGTGGTGCGCGCTTCGAGATGTCCGTGATTCTCCGTATACGTCGTCGCAAGGGCCGCCATCGAGAGCAGCCCCGCCATGACGACCAGGAGAATCCCGGTCGCGATCGCGGTCTCGATGAGCGAGGTGCCGCGCTCCGAGTTGAGCCTGATGATCATTGGAGCGACCAGGACGGCGTCGCCACGGGGAGCGTGCGCCACGATCGCAACATTCCGGTCGCGGCGACCGTCACGGCGTACACGGCCGAGCCGTCCGTCAGGTAGAACGCGTTGGTCCCGAGCGGCGCGCCGGAGGAATCGATCGGCACGCCGCGCGAGTTGAACATGATGCAGGCCGTGCCGGAGATGGCCGCGCCCAGGTCCGTGGTGCACGCGGCGGACTGGGCGATTGTGGCCTGCGTATTGGGTGGCGCCGCCGTGACCGCGCCAAAGCTGAACGACACACCTTGCGACAGATAGGTGGAGCCGCCCTCCGTCGTCCAGTGCCGCGGGGTGGTGGTCTTGTCCAACGATTCGATGTGATGCGTCTTCCCGGCCAGGTCCACGTAGAGCCGGACCCGGCTGAAGTTCGACGCCGCCCGCATCTTGGCGACGGCGGCCGCGTTCGACACGCTGCGCGCATCGCCGCTCAACCGGAAGTTTGCCAGCGAGTTGCCGAACATCGGCACCGCAATCACGCTGATCACGCCGATCAGGCCAACCACAATCAACGTTTCCAGAATCGTGAAGCCGCGCTCGGCGTTCCACCGTGCGTCAGACATCGGTTTGGTATTCACCGAGAGCGACCCGAGCCTCGCGTGTTCATGCGGACTGACTCAGCAAGCGCCGATCCGCCTCTGAAAGGTGCCCGTAAAGGTATGGTTTCCTGCGCACTTGCGGGAAATTTCCAGCGCTGCTTTTCTCAGAGTGCGATTTACAGAATCGTGGATCAACCGACAGGCTGGTCAGTCACCACATCGGGCTGAGCCTGCGCGTAGCTGATGCTCATGCCCACGACGACCACCACGACGGCACCGATCAGGTTGTGCCAGAGGAACTCGATCCACGGAAGCGTAATGGCCACCGTCAGCACGGCCGCCATGCCCGCGATCAGGCCGAAAAACGCGCCGCGCGCGGTCGCCCGCCTGGTGAGAATCGCGAGGATGAAGACCCCGAGCAGCGAACCGTACACGAAGGAGCCGTAGCGGTTCACGACCTCGATCAGCGATCCCTGGCCGGCGGCCTGCATCGCGACCACGCACGAAAACAGCCCCCAGAACACGGTGGCGAGCTTCGAGACGCGCACGTAATGCTGGTCCGACGCGGCCTTGACGAAATGGCGCCGATAGAAATCGATGATCGTCGCCGTGGCGAGGGCGTTCAACTCGCCGCCGCTCGCCGACATCGCCGCGACGAAAATCGCGGCGATCATCAGGCCGACGAGGCCGATCGGCATGCGCGTCGTGATGAAAGTCGGGAACACGTAATTGACGTCGTTGTAGCTCTGATCGCCGGTCGCCCGCTGCACCAGCGCGACGGCCTTCGCGCGAATCGCCTTCGTCCGTGTATCGCTCGCGACGAACACGTCGCGATCGTCGCGTTCCGCGGCCTCGCGCCGGACGGCAATCTCCCCGGCGAAGCTCTTCTCGAGGGCGGCGTACTCGCCCGCGTATGAGCTGTGCGCGATCCGATGTTCGTACACGCGGTTGAAGAGCATCGGCGGCGTCTGGAACAGGTAGAAGACGAACACCAGGACGCCGCTGCCGAGGATGAGCAGCTGCAGCGGGATCTTGACGTACGCGCTCATCAGCAGCGACTGGCGCGCCTCGTCGATCGACTTCGCGGTCAGGTAGCGCTGCACCTGGCTCTGGTCGCAGCCGAAGTACGACAGCATCAGGAACAGTCCGCCGATCATCCCCGACCAGAACGTGTACCGCTCGGTCAGATTGACGGTGAAGTCGATCGCGTGCAGCCGGCCGGTTGCGCCGGCGAGATGCAGCGCCTGCCCGAAGCTCACGTGCTGCAGGATGCCGTAGAGCAGGATGAACACCGCCGCCAGCATCCCGAACACGACGATGAACATCTGCTTGACGTCGGTCCAGGCGACCGCCTGTACGCCGCCAATCGTCGTGTAGATGATCATCGGGACACAGATCGCAAGCACGGTGACGGGCAGCGTCCATCCGAGCACCGCCGACATCACGACCGATGGAGCCGCCAGGGTGACCCCAAGCGACGCCGCGCGGCCGACGAGGAACAGAAAGCTCGCGAGCGATCGCGTCTTCGCGTCGAAGCGGCGCTCGAGGTATTCGTAGGCGGTGTAGACGCGCGCGCGTGTGAAGAACGGGACCACCGTCAGCGACAGGATGATCATCGCGAGCGGCAGGCCGAAATAGAACTGCACGAAGCGAAGGCCCGTGAGATACCCGAGCCCCGTGGTGCTGACGATGGTGACGGCGCTCATCTGCGTCGCCATCACCGACAGGCCGACCGCCCACCAGGGCAGCGACCGGTTCGCCAGCAGATACCCGTCGACCTTGTCGGTGCCCTTCGACCGGCGCAGGCCGTCGATCACGATCCAGCCGATGTAGGCGACTACGACGACCCAGTCAACAGCACGCATACGGCCTATCTGTCGGGGACATGGGGACGTGGGGACTGGGGGACTGAGGGACCAGGGACTGGGGACTCACGAAAACATCCGGCCGAAGAACCAGAGCGCCACCACAATCGCGGCTTCGAGAACGACAACGCGCACGTACGTCGTGGTCATGCGTTTGTCGCCCCGGTGGCCTGGCGCTCTCGAATCAGGACTGCTGTGCGGGCTCGCGGGTGGCGCACGGCGGGCGCCCACCGGCGCGGAGCGCGCGTAGACGACTCCGGCCCGGCGAGCGCGCGAGCACCGGTGGGCTGCCGGGCGACAGGACCCGCGGGGTGCCCGCTCCGGTACTGATTCGGCGAGGACGTGCCACCGGGTTTCATAGTGCGGCGCTTCGTTCGGCCAGCGTACGCTCGGCCTGGGCCAGCGCGTTGGTCGCCCGGGACCGCCACGCCTCGTCGGCCTCGAGCTGCCGGCGCGACGCTGTCGCGGCCCGCGCGGTCTCCTCCGGCGCCGGGCCGCCGAGGGTCCGCCGGATCTCGACGAAGTACCGCGGGCTCAGGATGTGCGCCAGCGCCGCCTCGGAATACGCGAGCGGCGCGCCGACGAGCTCGGTCGACGCGTCCGCGAGCAGCTCCGCGGGCGGGCGGTCCGGGTCGCGCTGACGCCCGGTGACCAGGCGTCCCGCAATCGCATGCGCCGTCTTGAACGGCAGCGCGTGATCGCGGACCAGCGTGTCGGCCAGCTCCGTCAGCGTCGTCCACCCGTCGCCCGCACGCTCTTCGAGCCGCGCCGCATCGAACTCGGCCGTCGTCATCGCCGCCGCGACGAGCCTCACGGCGCGCGTCGCGTCGCGGAACATCGCGAACACCAGCGGCTGCAGGTCGTCTTCGGTGTCGACGATGTCGCCGAACGGCGTGTTGTGAACGGTGGTGACGATCGCCATCGACTGGCCGAGCGCCTTGCTGCCGATGGCGCGCGCGTGCTCGATGGCGACCGGGTTGCGCTTCTGCGGCATGATGCTGCTGCCCTGCACGAAGCCGTCGCCGAAGCGCACGTAGTCGAGCTCCGCGGTGCTCCAGAGCAGCAGGTCCTGCACGAACCGGCCGTGGCCGGCCAGCAGCACCGTCGCCGCCGAGGTGCTCTCGAGCAGGTAATCCACCGTCGCGATGCTGCCGTAGGTGTTGCCGGTCGGTCCCGAGAAGCCGAGCAGCTCCGAGGTGAGCTGACGGTCGATCGGAAATCCCGTGCCGGTGATCGCGCATGCGCCCAGCGGGCTCCGGTTGGTGCGATCGTAGGCGGTCTCGAGGCGCGACCCGTCACGCTCCAGTTGTTCGATGACGGCGAGCAGGTAGTGCGCGACGGTCGTCGGCTGCGCGCGCTGGGTATGGGTATGGGCGGCGATGATCGTGTGCCGGTGCTGGTCGACGACGTCCAGCAGCGAGCGACGCAGCTCGAAGGTCGCGGCCAGCAGGCCGAGGATGAGCTCGCGCTGCCGCATCCGGTACATCGTCATGTCGATGTCGTTGCGCGAGCGCGCCGTGTGCAGCCGGCCGGCCACTTCGTCGCCGGTCGCGCGGATCACGAGCCGTTCGACGTAGAAGAAGAGATCCTCGTAGGTCCCGTCGTACTTGACGCGCCGGATCTCGTCCTGCGAGATCGCGTCGAGCGCCTGGCGCAGCGCACGCGCATCCGCGGCCGACACGATTCCCTGAGCAGCCAGCATCACGAGGTGCGCGTAGTGAATCGCGATCAACGGCGAGAGCAACAGCTCCTTCGCGTCCTCGAAGTTCTCGTTCAGGACGCAGGCGACGTATTCCGGCGCAAATTTCATTCACGAAAGTATATCGGGTTCAGGGTTCAGGGTTCAGGGTTCAAGGTTCGTTCTCGGTTCGGGGTTCAACGTTCAAGGTTCGGGGTTCGGAGTTCAGGGTTCCGAACCGTGAACCGCGAACCGCGCACCTGGAACGCGGAACCTCGAACCCCGAACGCAGAACCTCGAACCAAGAACCAAGAACCAAGAACCAAGAACCAAGAACTCAGAACCCGAACGAACCCTGAACCTTGAACCTTGAACCCTGAACCGATCAGCGTCATGACGCATAATCTGAGTCATGAGGCACTCATGGCTTCTCATCCTCCTGACAGGCGGCCTCGTCTCTGCGCAGTCGGGACCCAACGATCAGAGGGCGCGGGAGATTCTCAAGGAGCTCATCGAGATCAACACGACCGACACGCCGGGCGGCAACGTGACGCGGGCTGCGGATGCGGTCGCGGCGCGGCTGAAGGCCGCCGGGTGCCCCGCGGGCGACATGCAGGTGCTCGGGCCGGATCCGCGAAAAGGGAATCTCGTCGCGCGGCTGCGCGGGACCGGAGCGGCAAAACCGCTCCTCCTGCTGGCCCATCTCGACGTCGTCGAGGCGAAGCGCGAGGACTGGTCGTTCGATCCGTTCACGTTCCTCGAGAAGGACGGCTTCTTCTACGGGCGCGGGACGAGCGACGACAAGTCGATGGCCGCCCAGTTCGTCGCGAACCTGATTCGCCTGAAGGAAGAGGGGTTCAAGCCCGATCGCGATCTGATCCTCGCGCTCACCGCCGACGAAGAGGGCGGCGCCTTCAACGGCGTCGACTGGCTGGTGAAGAATCATCGCGACCTCATCGACGCCGAGTTCGCCATCAACGAAGGCGGCGGCGGCACGATGCGCGGCGGCAGGTACCTCACCAACGAGATCCAGGCCAGCGAGAAAGTGTTCCAGGATTTCCACTTGGAGGTGACGAGCTCGGGCGGCCACAGCTCGCTGCCGGTCAAGGACAACGCGATCTATCGCCTGTCCGCCGGCCTGGCGCGGCTGGCGGCGTTCGATTTCCCCGTGGAGCTGAACGAGGTGACGCGCGGCTACTTCGAACGGTCCGCCACGGTCCAGAGCGATCCGAAGCTGGCCGCGGACATGCGCGCGGTCGCACGGCCCACGCCGGATCTCGCGGCGGCGGCGCGGCTGTCGGCATCGCTCCCGTACTACAACGCGCAGATGCGAACGACGTGCGTCGCGACGCGGCTGCTCGGCGGCCACGCGAACAACGCCCTGCCGCAGATGGCCGGGGCGAACGTGAACTGCCGGATTCTGCCGGGCGTCTCGCCGGCCTCGGTGAAGGCCAGACTCGTCGAGGTGCTGGCGGATCCGAAAATCACCGTCACCTTCGTCGGGGACGCCACTCCAAGCAAGCCGTCGGCTCTGCGCCCCGACGTGATGAGCGCCGTCGAGTCGCTGACCAGACAGATGTTCCCAGGCGTGATCGTCGTGCCGGTGATGAGCACCGGCGCCACCGACGGCCTCTACCTGCGCAACGGGGAGATTCCGACCTACGGCGTCGACGGCACCTTCGGCGACATCGACGACGTGCGGGCGCACGGCCGGGACGAGCGCGTCGGCGTGAAGCAGTATTTCGAAGGGCTGGAGTTTCAGTACCGGCTCATTAAGGAATTAGGAATTAAGAAGTAGGAATTTGGAATTCGTGTGCGCATTCCAAATTCCAAATTCCAAATTCCTACTTTCTCGTCGACGGAGCGGCATCCTCCGAGCCTTTCCGAATCCGGGACGCCTACCTCGTCGCCGCGCCATCATGATTGCCGCCGGCCAATCGCCGCGACCCGGGGTCTAATCCGACATGATCCCGCGCGGCGCACGCCTCGACCCGCGCCTCTACCAGATTGCCGTGCTGGCGCTGCTCCTCGCGTATGGCGCGCTGGCGCTTGATTTCGATGTTCGGCCGCTGCAGTGCGGTGCGATTCTCGCCACGGCACTCGGCGTACAGCTCGCGTGCGCGAGGGTAGCCGGGATTAGAAACGATCCGCGCAGCGCGTTGATCTCCGCGCTGTCGTTGTGCCTGCTCCTGCGCACGAACGACCTCTGGGTCGCCGCAGCCGCGGCCACGATCGCGATCGGCAGCAAGTTCGTGCTTCGGGTCCGCGGCAAACACCTGTTCAACCCCACCAACATCGTGCTCGTCCTGCTCATCGCCTGCACCGACCGCGTCTGGGTTTCGCCGGGCCAGTGGGGCAGCGCCGCGTATTTTGGCTTCCTCGTCGCCTGCCTCGGCGGCCTGGTGGTCACGCGCGCGTCGCGCGCCGACGTCACCTTTGCGTTCGCCGCCGCGTACTCGGCGCTCGTCGTCGCCCGCTCGTCGTGGCTCGGTGAGCCGATGGCCATCCCCGTCCATCGCCTCGAGAACGGTGCGCTCATCATCTTCACGTTTTTCATGATTTCCGATCCGCGCACCACGCCCGATTCCCGCGCCGGCCGCTTCGTGTTCGCCGCGATCGTCGCGCTCGTCGCCTGCTACATTCAGTTCCGCCTCTACCGCACCAACGCGCTGCTCTGGTCGCTCGCGTGCTGTGCGCCGCTCGTGCCGCTGCTCGATGTCGTGCTGCCCGGCCGCCGCTACGCCTGGCCATCGTTGACTGCCGCGCCTGCCCCTGGAGGATCGTATGAAGCGCTTGCTGGCTCTCACTTCGCTCGTCGTCCTGATCTGGTGGTCCGCTGACACGCTATCAGCGTTCTGCGGGTTCTACGTTTGCAAGGCCGACACGCGGCTGTTCAACAAGGCGTCGCAGGTCGTCCTCGTACGTGACGACGACAAGACGGTGCTGACGATGGCGAACGACTTCAAAGGGGATCCCAAGGAGTTCGCGATCGTGATCCCGGTGCCGGCGGTGCTCGAGCGCGGGCAGATTCATATTGGCGACAAAGCGCTGCTCGATCATCTCGATGCCTACTCCGCTCCGCGGCTGGTCGAGTACTTCGACGAGAACCCCTGTACACCGAGCCGGACACGCGACACGATTGCCGCCGGCGTCGGCGTCGGCGGCGCACTCTTGAAAGCGCCCGCACCCCGATCGCTCGACACCCTCGGCGTAAGGATCGAGGCGAGCTACACGATTGGCGAGTACGACATCCTCATCCTGTCGGCCCAGGAGAGCGGCGGGCTCGAAACATGGCTGCGTCGAAGCGGGTACCAGATCCCGTCAGGCGCCTCCGCCGTGCTCGCCAGCTACATCCGTCAAGGGATGAAGTTCTTTGTGGCCAGGGTCAACCTGAAGGAGCAGGCGAAGCTCGGTTTTACGTTCCTGCGGCCAATCCAGGTGGCTTATGAGTCGCCGAAGTTCATGCTGCCAATCCGGCTCGGCATGGTGAACGCGGCCGGTCCGCAGGAGCTGTTCGTATACGCCCTCACCCGCCGCGGCCGCGTTGAAGCGACGAACTATCGGACGGTGAAGCTGCCGACCGGCATGGATCTGCCGGTGTACGTGAAGCAGGAATTCCCCGCTTTCTATCGCGCGATGTTCGATCAGCAGGTGCGGCTCAACCGGATGGAAACCGTCTTCACCGAGTACGCCTGGGATATGGGTTGGTGTGATCCGTGCGCCGCCGAACCGATGTCGGCGTCCGAGCTCGGTCAGCTTGGTGTCTTCTGGCTCGGAGGTGGCGCTGCCCTGCCCCAGCGGGCCGGCAGCGGCGGCAGCAACGTATTCATCACGCGCCTCCACGTGAGATACGACGCCGCGCATTTTCCGGAAGACCTCGTGTTCCAGCAGACCGCCGACCGCACGAACTTCCAGGGGCGGTACGTCCTGCGCCATCCATGGACAGGGACCGAGTCGTGCGATGCGGCGGCCAGCTATCGAAGCGCCCTTGCGATGCGCGCCGAGCTCGAAGCCCAGAGCCTCGCCGACCTGACCGGCTGGAACATCACAGACATTCGCGGCCGGATGAACATCGTCGCCACCAAGTGGTGGCAGCGGATCTGGTAAGAACGCCGTGCAGCTCGCGGATGACGTTAACAGCCCGCGGTTCTTTCAGCGGAGCGCGACGACATACGCGTCCTTGCTTCCAAGTCGCTGACCCTGACGAAAGGCCCCGTTGGTTGACCGAAGGAGTCCGAGCGACTGGTTCAGAGAGCGTGGGAGTGTCGTTGTTTCGCCCGTGGAAATTCAACGCCATCGGGTCCCGCTGTCACCGCGGACCCTCGTGAGATTTCGGCGCTCGAGAGCTGGCGTATCGCACAGCCCCCCGCAACGGATCGAGACTAGCGACGATCGTACCGACCCGTTCCTGTTGATTGTGATCCCCGGAGAGATGTGGTTTCCCGTCGTGTCAGGAACCGGGATACGGCGGCGGCGCTCGGAATCGAAGTCGTGCTCACGGTCACAATGCTCGGTGCCGCCTACCTCGCCGCGATCCACTTCACGTGGCCTGTCGCGCTCATCTGGATTTAGCTGCCGGCTGCATAGCTGGTCTGCCTGATCACCCGGAATTGGCTGGGCTTGAAGCTGCAATGTCAAAAATCGATGCAACGTGTCTGGAATCGGTCCTCGTCAATACGTTCTTTGCTTGTCGAGAGAAGCGCACGAACGTACAAATGCCGAACACGCGGAGCCACTCGTTTTTTCTGCGTGTCCCGCGATTTCTGCGTTGATCGTTACGGTCGGGTGGAGGTTGTCCGGACGCGCGCGGCGCGATCCGACGCCTCGAGGCGCGTCGCGTCGGCGCAGAATTTGCTCGACCAGCGTTTTCGGTCACATATGTAACGAGGAGTGTTACATCTTCCCGACACTCCGGTTAACGACGCCTCGCGTTGTCGATTGCAGGCGGTCGTTGCAGCGTCAACATGAAGTTCATCCTCGCGTAGGAACACGGTGGCAGCAGCGCTATGAGACTTGCTCGGGCGGCAGCCTGTGTACCAGGCCCGCACTTACATACGACACATCGTCCACACGCTGCGGACGAAGGGCCGGGAAGACCCGGGCCACGTCACGCGCTGGGTGGACCGGGCGGCCGACCGGCTCGGGCGGGCACGATCCGGACGGCTCCGGGCCGGCCGCATTGAGCGGTCCGGCCTCGGACCGGCGTTACCGTCGAAGGAGGAATTGACCATGCCGACCGAAAAGCTGCTCGCCCAACAGGCTGCGGCCCGCCACGATTTCGACGGGCGCATCGCGCGAATCACGACGCCGGAGTTCGTGGCGGGCCCGCTGCTTCACCGGCTGGCCAAGGCGGCCGCCACGCGGCCCGGGCAGGTCGAGACGGCTGCTCGAGCAGGCCGACCGTCTGGAGGAGGCCGCGCGGAAGCTCCGCCTGCAGTTGGTGCAGGCCC
>QHWJ01000123.1 GCA_003222535.1 Acidobacteriota bacterium
CGTCGCGCACGATACCGGCTTCGGTCTGGTCAACCCGCTGTCGGTGAAAAAGCAGATCGAAGGGCAGATCGTCTGGTTCTATAACGACGCCATGCACCAGGCGACCACGATCGCCGACGGACACGTCGTCGAGAACAACTTCGACAAGTTTCCGCTGTCGCGCATCGGCGAGAACCCGCCGGAGATCAACATTCGCTTCTTCTCGACCGGGCATTGGCTGATCGGCATGGGCCATGATCGCGCCACGTCAGTTCAAGCGGCCATCGGTGACGCGATCTACCAGATCACCGGGAAGCGCTTCCGGGATCTGCCGTACGGCAAGCACGATCTCACTTGGAGTTGACGCGTGCCGGGCGGCATCGGCACGACCGCCGTCCAGCGCAACCGTCAACACCGACGTCGCCGAGCGATAGGGTGCCCGGAGATTCGGTTCTACGGTGCTGAAGAAGTCGTTAGCGTTAGTAACGAGTAGTCGCCCAATGGCGACCAATCCTTGCCGGGGACACGAACTCGCCACTACGGCGTTACTCAGGAACCAGATCGGCGCTGGCGAGCGTACGGGTTCGAGGTAGGATACCCGCCGTGGAAATACATGCACACGTGCCGAAGGGCGGGAAGACGCCGGTCCACTGGCTGCTCGAAGGCCTGTTTATCGTCCTCAGCGTGGGACTTGCCTTCGGCGTGGGGCAGTACCGTGAGTCTCGCGCCGATCACGAACTCGCCGCACGCGTGCTCAAGAGCCTCCAAGCGGAGGTGGAACATAACCTCGCGATCCTCGAGCCGCTGCAGCCAATACACCGCAAGTGGGCCGATGTTCTGGCGAAGGCGGATAGGACTGTTCAACATCGCGCGCGCGTCGGACCGGCGCTCGCCGGGGCGTTCATCGCGGCCGCGGGCGCCGGTGCGGAGTTCACCATGAACGTCGCATCGTTTCTCGGCCCTGTGATCGTCGTCGCGCGATGGAAGCTGCCATCGGGCTGATCTAAGATAGGGCCCACATGGCTCCCTCAAAGACTCGACCACGGTTGGTCGCGGCGATGGTCGTCGTCCTCCTGTCCGTGCTCGGCTCGGGTGCCGCGGCCCAAGGCGTCTCCGCCCTGGCCGACGCGGCGATGAGGCAGGACACGCGCGCGGTGCGGGCTCTGGTCGAACGGAGGGTCGACGTCAACGCGCCGGGACAAGACGGCACGCCGGCGCTGCATTGGCTGGTTCGTGCGGATGACCTCGACACCGCGCGGCTGCTGATCGCTGCCGGTGCCGACGCGAAGCGAGCGAATCGCTACGGCGTGACGCCGCTCTATCTCGCGTGCTCCAACGGGAACGCGGAGATGATCCGCGTGTTGCTCGACGCCGGAGCGGATCCGAACGCGGCCGATCCGACGGGTGAAACTCCGCTGATGACGGCCGCGGCGGCCGGCAGCCTCGACGCGGTCAGGCTGCTCCTCGATCGTGGCGCGGCCGTGGACGCGAAGGACCCCGAGTTTCGCCAGACCGCGCTGATGATCGCCGTCCGCGAAAACCACCCGCCCGTCGTCCAGTTGCTGGTGGAGCGGCACGCGGACGTCAATGCGAAGACCAGGACCGGCAACACGCCACCCTGGGTGCTTCCGAATTCGATTCCCGGGTTCGGGCACGGCGTGGGCATCGTCCGTGGCGGGTTACCCGATCGCGGGTCGCGATATCTCATTCCGGGAGGCTTGTCTCCTCTCTTATATGCGGCGCGCGACGGCCGGCTCGAATCGGCACGGATTCTCGCGGCGGAAGGGGCCGACATCAACCAGGCCGATCCCAACGGCATCACGCCGCTGCTGATGGCCATCACGAACAACCACATGGACGTGGCGCGCTTCGCGATCGACCACGGAGCGGAGATCGATATCGCGGACTGGTACGGTCGCACGCCTTTGTGGGCCGCGGTCGAGGTCCGGAACATGGACGTGGACAACGCGGAGCCGTTCGAAAACGGCGTCGATCGTGAGCCCGTGCTCGACCTGATCAAGGTCCTCCTGGACCGAGGCGCCGATCCGAATGCACGTACGAAGGAAACGCCGCCGATCAGACGTCACATGCTGCGAGTGACCGGCTCGTTGTCGTGGGTGGACTTCACCGGTCAGACACCATTCCTCACCGCTTCGCTTTCGGGCGACGTCACGGTGATGCGTCTGCTCCTCGACTACGGCGCCGACCCCGCCATTGCGACGGCGGGTGGCACGACGGCGTTGATGGCTGCAGCCGGCATCAATTGGGTCGTCGATCAGACATACGACGAAGGACCCGGGCGATTGCTCGAAGCGGTGAGGCTGTGCTACGAGCTCGGCATGGACGTGAACGCCGTCAACTCGATGGGGCTGACGGCAGTACACGGGGCCGCGAATCGAGGCTCCGATGACATCATCAGGTTCCTGGTCGGGAAGGGCGCGAGGCTCGACGTCAAAGACAAGGAAGGCCGCACGCCGTTGACGTGGGCCGAAGGCGTCTTCCTGGCCACGCATCCGGCGAAACCGAAACCGAGCTCCATGGCCCTGATCCGGCAGTTGATGGGTCGAGCCGACGGGCCGCAGCGATGAAGACGCTTTTCACTCTGCCTGTCGCGGCGGCGTGGATGGTCATTCTGGCAATACCTGCCGGTCATGCGCAGACCTCGGAGCCGCCGACTCCATCCGCTCTCGTCAAGCAGTACTGCGTCACCTGTCACAACGAGCGGGCCAGGACCGGCGGGCTCGCGCTCGACGGGCTGAGCGTCGAGCAGGTGGGGCCCGACGCGGCGACGTGGGAAAAAGTCGTCCGCAAGGTTCGAACGGGCATGATGCCGCCGAGCGGCGCGCGCCGGCCGGAGCCGAGCGTCCTCGACGCGTTCGCGTCCGAGCTCGAAGCACGTCTCGACAGCGCCGTCGCGCCCGGCGCGGGCCTGGACGCCCCGGCCTTGCACCGGCTCAATCGCACGGAATACGCGAATGCAATCCGCGATCTGCTGGCCCTTGACGTGGACGTCGCGGCGCTTCTGCCGCCGGATGCGTCGACCGAAGGATTCGACAACATCGCCGAGGCGCTGGGCGTCTCGCCGTCGCTCATCCAGGGCTACGTCTCCGCCGCCATGAAAATCAGCCGTCGCGCGGTCGGCGATCGAACGGCCACACCGACGCAGATCACCTACGTCGTTCCCGGCGCGCTGTCGCAGGACCGGCACATCGAGGGCCTGCCGCTCGGCACGCGTGGCGGGATGCTGGTGCGTCATACCTTTCCACTGGATGCGGAGTACGAGCTCAACGTGACGGGTGGATTCTTCGGCGGCCGGGGCGGCGGTGGCGGCGCGGTAATCGACGTCACGCTCGATGGCGGCAAGATCGCCGTGGCGGATCCACGCAGCTTCAGAATCACGGTCGGCGCCGGACCGCACACCATCGGCGTCGCGCTCGTCGACCGCGTGCGCGCGGCCGGCGTCGACGAGGCGTATTCCGACTTTCGAATCAATTCGGTGTTCACAGCCGCCGGTGGCATTCAGACCGTCGTCATCACCGGCCCGTATAACGCCACCGGCCCGGGCGATACGCCGAGCCGGCGCCGGATCTTCGTCTGCCGTCCGGCCAGCGCGATCGAAGAGGCGCCGTGCGCCCGGAAGATCGTATCGGCGCTCGCTCGTCGTGCGTATCGCCGTGCTCCACTCGGCGACGAAGTCGAGACGCTGATGGGTTTCTATCAGCAGGGGCGCCGGGAAGGAGACTTCGAAGGCGGTATCCAGCAGGCGCTGGCTCGAATCCTCGTCGCTCCCGCGTTCTTGCACAGGGTCGAGGAGGAACCTCGAGGCGTGCCCGCCGGCGCGATCTATCGCATCAGCAATCTCGAGCTGGCGTCCCGGCTGTCGTTTTTCCTATGGAGCAGCATCCCGGACGATGAGCTGCTGGAGGTCGCCGGCAGGGGCCGGCTCCTCGATCCCCCGGTGCTGACCCGGCAGGTGAAGCGGATGCTTGCGGATCCGAAGGCCGAAGCGCTCACCAGTAACTTTGCAGGACAATGGCTCTACCTGCGTGATCTTGCGAACGTGCAGACCTCGGCGCCCAACTTCGACGAGAACCTGCGGCAGGCGTTTCGGCGCGAAACCGAGCTGCTGTTCACCACCATCGTCCACGAGGATCGAAGCGTGCTCGATCTGCTCGATGCCGACTATACCTTCGTGGACGAACGGCTGGCCCGCCACTACGGCATTCCGAACATTCATGGCAGCTACTTCCGGCGGATCGCGCTCGATCCCGCGAGCCCGCGCCGCGGCCTTCTGGGACAGGGAAGTATGCTGACTGTCACGTCCGTCGCCACCCGGACGTCGCCCGTCTCGCGCGGCAAATGGATCCTCGAAAACATTCTGGGCACGCCCGCTCCAATCCCGCCGCTGGGCGTCGAGACGAATCTGGAAAAAGATCCGGCGGCGGTGAAGGCGACGTCGCTGCGGCAGCGCCTGGAAGCGCACCGCAGCAATCCTGCGTGCGCCTCGTGCCACAGGATCATGGACCCGATCGGGCTTGCGCTGGAACACTTCGATCTGGTCGGAACATGGCGCGAGCGTGACGGCCGCACGCCCATCGACGCCTCGGGTCAGCTCGTCGACGGCACGCCGCTCCACGGAGCGGCCGATCTCCGGCAGGCCCTGCTCGGCAGGTCTGATGCGTTCGTGACCGCGGCGACCGAGAAACTTCTGATGTATGCCTTGGGCCGGCCGGTGCACTATTACGATATGCCCGCCGTCCGTGCGATCGTCCGGCGCGCGGCGCAGCACGACTATCGGTTCTCGCTGCTCGTCCTCGGCGTTGTCGAGAGCGCTCCGTTTCAGAAGAAGATCAAGAAGCCGTAGGAGTTCCAGCCATGGCGTTCATCACCAGGAAGCATCTGTCGCGGCGCACGTTCCTGCACGGCGTGGGCGTCACGATGGCGCTGCCATACCTCGAATCGATGCTTCCAGCAGTCACGCCGCTGGCGCAGACGACGGCCAAAGGGCGGACGCGCCTCGCCTGCATTTATGTGCCGCACGGCGCGACGATGGACAAGTGGACGCCGGCGACCGACGGCCCCGGCTTCGAGCTGTCGGAGATTCTCCAGCCGCTCAAACCGTTTTACAGCCAGGTGAACATCATCAGCGATCTCGGCCACCCGCAGGCGTACGGTGGGGGATCGGCGACCGCCAACCACAATCGCTCGGCCGCCACCTTCCTGAGCGGCGCCCACGCGGAGGCCGGCCCGCAGGCACGTCTGGGCGTCACCGTGGACCAGTTCGCTGCGCGGCAGATCGGACAGGACACGCCCCTGCCTTCGATCGAGATGATGATCGAGGACTCGAGCCTGAGTTGTGGCGACCTGAGTTGTGCTTACAGGGACACGATTTCGTGGCAGGGACCGACCTCGCCCCTTCCGATGCAGAACAACCCCCAGGTGGTCTTCGAGCGGCTGTTCGGCGATGGAAGCACCGATGCCGAGCGGCGCGCCCGACGGCGGCAATCGCTGAGCCTTCTCGATTCGGTGCTGGGAGAAGCGTCGTCGCTTCAGCGGAAGCTTCCGGCGGGCGATCGCAGCCGCGTGGACCAGTACCTCAACGACGTCCGCGAGATCGAGCGGCGGATCGAGAAGGCGTCGCAGCAGGCGTCATCCGACCTGACGCTGCCGGATGCCCCGGCTGGAGCTCCAAAGAATGTCGAAGACCACATCAAGTTGATGTTCGACCTGCAGGTGCTCGCCTGGCAGGCCGACATCACCCGGGTGACCACGCTGTTGCTCGCGAAAGAGCTGAGCAACGCCGTCTATCCGAAGAGCGGCGTGCGGGATGCCTTCCACATCCTGTCCCACCACTCCAACGTCCGCGAGAACCAGGATCGGTTCGCCGTCTTGAACCGGTACCACGTCGGTCTGTTGGCGTACCTGCTCGGCAGGCTGCAGGCGACGCAGGATGGCGACGGGACGCTGCTGGATCATTCGATGGTGCTCTACGGCAGCGCGATGGGCGACGGGAACCAGCACAATCACTATCCGCTGCCCATCGTTCTTGCGGGCGGCGCATCGGGGCGCCTGAAAGGCGGGCGTCACATTCGGAACGCGCCGGAGACCACGATGTCCAATCTCCTGGTGGCGATGCTCGACAAGCTCGGTATCCCCACCGAGAAGTTCGGGGACAGCACCGGGATGCTGTCCATCTGATTCCCGGTCGTGCGATCCCGGCGTCGGTCGCAGTCCTGAGCCGGCAGGATTCGTGGATCTTTTGCAAATGAAGTCTCGGCGGCAGCGCGTACTGTGAGATGATGGCCCCCGCGATCCTCATTCAGCGCTCGGTTGAGCGGCTGGTGCCCTCTACATAGGTGACGCGTGACCACACCCAAGACAACCCCGCGTGCCGGCAGGCCCAACCAGCCACCCCCGCCCTCGGGCCGGCTGACGAGCGGGCGGATTGTGCGCATCCACTCGGGACAAAGCCACGGCTTTATTCTCGACGCGGACAGCCGCGAGGTCTTCTTTCATCGCAGCGACACGAGTTGGGGCACCTTCAACACCCTGCTGGTCGGCGACACGGTGGCATTCGAGCTCATCGAGGACCGCGTGAGCGGGCCGCGCGCGACCGGCGTGCGGAGGGAAGTCAGTCCGGATCAGAGCCCGGTTGAGCCGTGTTGAAGTTGCCGAACGTAACCACCGCGCCGTAGCGCGAAGGCTTTAGCCGAGCGAAATCAGCGCCGGGACCGTCACCTGCTGTTCTTTCACGCCGCAGCGGCACGGCGCGGGCCTCGACGAGGGGGGCGTCGATGCGACGGCCGCGGCGTGACTGAAAAGCGCGTGGGACTACTCGACGGGGACGGGAAGCGGATCGACCGGGAGCCTGAACACCTTACCCGACGCCACTTCGAGCTGCGCCGTGGTAACGACCTTCTGCGCGCGTTCGACGCGCGGGATGCATCCTCGCATCAACTGGGCGGCGCGCAGGCCCGACACCACGACAAACTCGAACGCGTTCGTTCCGCTGGGACGCTGAACCACATGACCTGCTTCCTTGGAGGAGTGCTCGACGGGCTTTGGTGAGGACTGAGGGCCGGAATAGCCGCAGGGCTCAGGAAAGCGTGAACCACCAGTATACCTCTGATTACTCCGTGAACCGGTACTTAAGCAGCACCCAAAGAGCGACAACCCCGTCTTTCCACGTAATCTTCTTGCCTTCCTCGTATCCACGGCCGTCGTAGCTGATTGGGACTTCGTACACGCGATAGCGGCGCTTGAAGACCTTTGCCGTCATTTCCGGCTCGATTCCGAACCCGTTGGACTTCAGGTTCATCGACCGCAACACGTCTGTCCGCATCATCTTGTAGCAGGTCTCCATGTCGGAGAGCATCGTGTTGTAGAGCACGTTGGCGATGAACGTCAGCAGCCGGTTGCCCATGTAGTGCGTGAGGAGGAACACGCGGTGCCGGCCGAGGAAACGCGACCCGAACACGACGTCGGCGCGTCCGGCGCAAATGAGCTCGGTGAGCTGCGGGTACTCCTCGGGCGAGTACTCGAGATCGGCGTCCTGAATGATCACCAGATCGCCGGTGACGGCCGAAAAGCCGCGCCGCAGCGCCGATCCCTTGCCGCCGTTGCGCGGCTGGCGCAGCAGCACGAACCCGCGTTCCTTCTGCAGCCGCTCCAGGATCTCCGCCGTGCCGTCGGTCGACCGGTCGTCGACGACGATCAGCTCGATCCGCAGCTTGACGGCGAGCACGCGACGAACGATCTCCTCGATCGTGTCGCGCTCGTTGAACACCGGCATGACGACTGAAAGGAGAGGGTCGGGCGGGACGAGCTCGGCGGCGCGTTGGAGCGCGGATCGAGCGAGCGTCATGCGGCGTGCAGGCGCGGGCGGCCGACGGCGAACAGCGACAGCCCGAGCGGGGGCGAGACGAGACGCTCCAGCGGCAGCGCCCAGGGCGCCACGAACCGCTCGAAGAGCCGGACCTGATCCCGCGTGTGCTCGGTCGTGCGGCTGATGTGCGCGTTGTACATCCACCCGAGCAGGCCGATCGGGTTGGTGTACTTCATCGTGACGAGATCGATGCCGGAGGTCGACAAGGCGCGGCCGAGCGATCGTTTCGAGTAGCGCCGGTGATGGCCGAGCGCGGCGTCGAGCGGGCCGTACGCCGCCTGCACCGCCGGCACGAAGATCACCACGCGCCCGCCGGCCGGCCCGACGACGTCGCGGAACAGCCGCAGCGCGCGGATGTCGTCTTCGATGTGTTCGAGCACGTTGACGCAGACGACCGTGTCGAACCGCTGCTGCAGAAGCTCGGTGCGGCTGCATTCTTCGAGGTGGCAGACGCGCAGCAGGACCCGCGGATCGCCGTCGAGCACTTCGCGCGCGCGCGCGGCGCAGTTCAGGTTCGGCTCGATGCAGACGAGCCGTTCGGCCACGTCGACGAGCCGCCGGCTCATCGTGCCGATGCCGCAGCCGACCTCGAACACGCGCGATCCGACGTGCGGCCGAAGCAGGTCGAAGATGTGGGCCTGGTACCGAACCGCCTCCTTCATCGTCTGGAGGTCGTCGGCGGCGTAGCGTTTCTGTGTTTGCGTGAATCTGTGGTCGACGTTCATGCCTGAAAGTGGAAGCCGCGACAACCTACCATATGCTATCGTCCTTCCGCCACCGTGATGTACCCCTTCCCGGGCCTGGCCCCCGTTGTGCTTGCCGCGCTCGTCGCGGGCGCCGCGCAGCAGCAGCTCGCTGACGCCGTCCTCTACGGCAGGACGGAGAGTGTCCGGACGCTCATCGCCGAGGGCGCCGACGTCAACGGCAGGGACGACACCGGCATGACGCCGCTGATGGTGGCGGCCTCGCAGGGCCAGACCGAGATCGCGCGGATGCTGATCGCCGCGGGCGCGCGTGTCGACGCGAAGGAAGAAGACGGCACGACCGCGTTGATGCGCGCGGCGTCGGCCAACCGCGGCGACGCCGTCCGCCTGTTGATCGCGAGCGGGGCCGATGTGAATGCCAGGACCGCCGGCGGCATGACGGCGCTGATGGCGGCGGCGTACGGCGGCTACGTGGATCCCGTCCGGACGCTGCTCGCGAGCAAGGCGGATCCCGGAGCGAAAGACAACCAGGGTCGCACGGCGCTGATGGCGGCGGTGACCAACGGCGACATCGCGGTCGTGCAGGCGGTGCTCGGCGGCGGCGGGGATGTCACCGCGCCGGACGCCGGCGGAGGCGTTGCCTTGACATACGCCGCCGCGGCCGGATCCGCCGAGGCGATCGACGCGCTGCAGAAGCGGGGCGCGAAGGCCACCGCGAACGATCTGATGCTGGCCGCGACGGGCTGCCACACGGCGGCGGTGCGCGTGCTGCTCGCGGCAGGCTTGACGGCGGACCTCGGCGCCGGTGGCCGGACGCCGCTGCTGGCCGCAACGGGCGAAAACTGTGTCGACACGGTGACGCTCCTGCTCGACCGCGGCGCCGACATCAACGTGAAGGACGGCGACGGGCGGACGGCGCTGATCATCGCGACGTCGGGCGGGATGACTGACGTCGTGCGCGTGCTGCTGCAGCGGGGCGCCGACATGGACATCGAAGACCATCTCGGCCGGACAGCCGGAATGTATGCCGCAACGGCCAATCGCGAAGAGATCGCCGCGCTCTTCAAAGAGGCCCGGGCGAAGAAATGAGCGCTCCGTTCCGCGCGTTCCGGGTGTTCGACGAGGATGGCCGCGTGCGGGGCCGTATCGTCTCGGCGACGCTCGACGAGCTCGGCGCGGGGGACGTCGTCATCAAGGCGGCGTATTCGAGCGTCAACTACAAAGATGCGCTGGCCGGCACCGGTGCCGGTAAGATCATCCGGCGCTTTCCGCTGATTGGCGGCATCGACGTGTCGGGTACGGTTGCATCGAGCGCCGACGCGCGGTTCGTGGAAGGCCAGCCAGTGCTGGTCACCGGCTTCGACCTCGGCGTTACACACGACGGCGGCTATGCGGGGCTCGTGCGAGTGCCTGGTGACTGGGTCGTGCCGGTCCCCGCGGGCCTGAGCCTGTTCGACGCGATGGCGGTGGGCACGGCGGGCTTCACGGCGGCGCTATCCATCGCCGACATGGAACAGAACGGCCTCACGCCCGCGCAAGGCCCCGTCATCGTGACGGGAGCGACGGGCGGCGTGGGGAGCCTCGCCGTGCTGTTGCTCGCCGCGCGAGGCTATCAGGTGACCGCACTGACCGGGAAGGGCGGCGAACACGGCTATCTGCGATCGCTCGGCGCGAAAGACGTGCTCTCGCGGAACGGGCTGCAGAAGGGGACGCGGCCGCTCGAGAAATCGCTGTGGGCCGGCGCCGTCGACGCCGTCGGCGGGGATACACTCGCGTGGCTGACGCGGACCATGCAGTACAACGGATGCATCGCGAGCTCCGGGCTGACCGGCGGCACCGATCTGCACACGACCGTGCTGCCGTTCATCCTTCGCGGGGTGAAACTGCTGGGCATCGACTCCGCGATGTGTCCGATGCCGAAGCGGCAGGACGTCTGGCGGCGCATCGCGACCGACATGAAGCCGGGCGGACTCCACGCGATCGCGAAGGAGATCGGCCTCGATCAGCTGCCGGACGCGTTCGGCACGCTGCTCGCGGGCGCCGCGCGCGGCCGGTTCGTCGTGAAGTTGTGACGGGGTGCTGCGAACGTAGGGCGACGCTTTCAGGGTCGCCGGATGGCCGCGTGAACGCGAGCCGAAAAGGGCCGTTGAGAGTTTTGAAACCGGTCCGAGTTACGGGGCTCACTGGATGAAATCAGCCGTGTGCGCGGCGTTGCTGGCCGGTGTGACGCTGGCTGCGCAGACCGCGCCGCAGAAGATCGCCGTCGACAGCCCGACGCTGAGGGCGGATCAGACGATGCCGAGGGACCACACGCCCGACGGCCGCAACATCTCGCCGCCGCTCACGTGGAGCAACGTTCCCGCCAGCACGAAGGAACTGGCTGTCGTCTGCGAGGATCCGGACGCGGGCAATCCGCCGCCGTTCGTGCACTGGGTGATCTACGGCATTCCGGCGACAGCGAAAGGCCTGCCCGAAGCGATTCCGATCGATCCGGCCGCGGCGATGCCCGCCGAGATCGCCGGTGCGATCCAGGGCGTCTCCGGTTTCCGCCGTCCGATTTACCGCGGTCCGGCGCCCCCGCCGGGGAAGCCGCATCACTACCACTTCGTCGTGTATGCGCTCGACGCGAACTTGAACCTGAAGCCGGGGCTCACCCGGGCCGATCTCCTGGCGGCGATACAAGGTCACGTGATCGGTCAGGGCGAGATCGTCGCCATCTATGAACGGAAGGCACCATGACATTCATCTCGCGTCGTGATTTGTTGAAACGCGCGGCCGTCGTCGGCGCCGCGGCGGTGCCGGCCAACGCAGGGCGACCCTTTCAGGGCCGCCATGACGAGCCGGACGACGAGCCTGAAAGGCTCGCCCTACGTGAGACCGCGCTCCACGGCGAGGCGATGGCGCCGCGCGAGCCGCTCGAGAACCTCACCGCCGCCGAGGCGGACCTCGTCGAGGCGATCGTCGCGCGGCTCATTCCGACCGACGCGAACGGTCCCGGCGCGACCGAAGCCCGCGCGGCGCACTACATCGACCGCGCTCTCGGCGGCGCGCTCGCGTCTTCCCGCCAGACGTACACGTCGGGTCTTGCGGCGCTCGACAAGTACTCGCGCTCGTCGCGCGGCAAACCGTTCACCGAGCTGTCCGCGACGGACCAGGATTCGATCCTGATCGATGTCGAGACAGGCGCGGCCACCGGCTTCACCGGAAGCTCCGCCGCCTTCTTCAACCTCGTGCTGAACCACACTCATCAGGGCACGTTCGGGGATCCCTACTACGGCGGCAACGCGAATTTCACCGGCTGGGATCTCGTCGGCTATCCCGGCATCCGCACGATGGTGACGGCGGCCGACCAGCAGCGCCTGGAGAAAAAGGATCTCAGGTCGAACCACAAGTCGGCATACGACTACGAGGCGTTCACCAAAGCGACGGCGCAGAACCGGTCGCGCCGAAGCCCGCACAAGGAAGGGGCGTAGGCGTATGGCGACCAGGCTGAAAGACACCGACGTCGTCATCATCGGTCTTGGTGCAGTTGGAGGGGTCGCCGCGCTGCCGCTCGCGCAGGCCGGGCTCGAGGTGATCGGGCTCGAAGCGGGCACGTGGCTGACGCGGCGTGATTTTGCGCCGGACGAATTGCGAAACAACTATCGCGGCTGGCCGCAGGCGGTGCAGAAAGCGAACCAGGAGATCCCGACCTCGCGCGCCACCGCCTCGTCGCCAACCGGCCCGCGCGGCAACCTGCATCCGATGCAGAACGCCGTCGGCGGCACCTCGCTGCATTACTGGGCGCAGAGCTGGCGCTTGAACCCGTGGGATTTCAAGGTGGTGAGCGAAACGAAGCGCCGCTACGGCGCCTCGCGGATTCCGAAAGGGTCGACCGTCGAAGACTGGCCGTTCGGCCTCGACGAGCTCGAGCCGTACTACGACAAGGTCGAATACGAGGTGGGCGTCTCCGGCCAGGCGGGGAACATCGGCGGGAAAATCGATCCGCGCGGCAATCCGTTCGAGGGCGTGCGCAAACGCGCGTATCCGATGCCACCCTTGCGCGGCAACGAGTTCCTCGAGAAGATGGCGTCGGCCGCCCGTACGATCGGGTGGTCTCCGTTTCCCGGTCCCGCCGCCGTCAACTCCCGGTCATACCAGAACCGTTCGGGTTGCATGTACCACGGCTTCTGCAATCGAGGCGGCTGCCACGTGGACGCCAAGAATTCGACCGCGGTCACGACGATTCCCCGCGCGCAGGCGACCGGTCATCTGAAGGTCGTCACGCGCGCGCACGTGACGACGATCGAGGTCGATGGCGACGGGCGGACGACGGGCGTGAACTACGTGACCGATGGCGTCGAGTACTTTCAGCCGGCGAAGGTCGTGCTGCTCGCCAGCTTCACGTATGAGAACGCCCGCCTGTTGCTGCTGTCGAAGTCGAAGGCATATCCGAACGGCCTGTCGAACAACCACAAGCAGGTCGGCCGTCACTACTTCAGCCACCACCAGGGTGCGGGCGTCACCGCGCTCTTTCCGTTCAATCTCAATAGCTGGTATGGCCTGCCGGCCCAGGGCGTCGCCGTCGACAACTGGGCCGACGACAACTTCGATCACTCCGGTCTCGACTTCATTGGCGGCGGGAATTTGTGGGTCTATTCGGACCGCCGTCCGATCGGGGCCGCCGGGATGAGCACCTTCGGCCGGGTGCCGAACTGGGGATCGGCGTGGAAGGCCTTCATCAAGGAGAACGCCGATCGCTCGAACAGCGCGTACCTCCAGAAGTCGACGCTGCCGTATGAGGACAACTTCCTCGATCTCGATCCGGTGGTGAAAGATCCGCTCGGCTACCCGGTCTGCCGCGTCACCGCGGAGTACAAGGACAACGAGCGCAAGATCGCCGCGTTCATCCAGGACAAGATGGAGCAGTGGTACCGCGAGGCCGGTGCCGTCGCGATCCAGCGGGCGCCGGTTGGCGGCGCGATGGGCGTTTCGACGCACGCTTACGGCGGCACGCGCATGGGCGACAACCCTGACACGAACGTCGTCGACCGCTGGGGGTTCTCGCACGAGGCGCCCAACCTCGGCGTGCTCGGCGCGTCGGTGATGGGCACGAGCGGGGCGCGCAACCCGACGCTGACGGCCCAGGCGCTGGCGTGGCGGACCGCCGAGCACCTCGCGAAGAACTGGAACGCCATCTCGGCAGGCAGCCGGAGGCCGTCTGTCCTCTGAATGACGGATTCAGAATGTCGAGAAGCCGGACCGGACGTAACAGTCATCTCTGCCGATGCATGACTGAAGACCGCCTCCTGCCGATCCATAATCGGTATGAAAGAGGAGGCTCGCCTTGCATCCACTCCGAATACTCATTCTTGCCGCGGCGCTCATCGCCTGGGCCGTGACGCCCGCGCGCGCCGACGGCTTCATCAGTCCGTTTGTCGGATTCAACTTCGGGGGCGATTCCGCCAACTGCGCCAGCCTGACCAGCTGCAACGAGAAGCGTCTCGACTGGGGCGCATCGATCGGGACGACGCGGGGCATCTTCGGATTCGAGGAAGACATCGCGTACGCGCCCGACTTTTTCGGAAAGAGCCCCGGCACGAACAACGCGGTGCTGACCGTCATGAGCAACCTCATGCTCGTCGTGCCGGCAGGGCCCGTTCAGCCTTACGCGCTCGTCGGTCTCGGTCTGATTCGCCCCCACGTCGAGGGCGTGACGAGCCTGGCGCTCGACAAGAACGCCTTTGGCTGGGACATCGGTGGCGGTCTCACCATCTTCCTGACCCACAGCGTCGGCGTCCGCGGCGACGTGCGGCACGTGCGTACGCTGCAAGACGTCACGCTCGGCCTGTTCAGCAACGACCAGCTCGATTTCTGGCGGGGAAGTGCGGGCGTGACCCTTCGCTTCTAGTCGATCCGTCCGATCCAGCGCCTGGCGCGGCCGACCTTCGCGGCAACTATTGCGCCCTTCGATCGACCGATAAGAAAAGTGTCAATCCTTGTCAGGGCACAGGCCGACTGACGTAGAATGTCAGCGGCCGCGGGGCCCCGTTGAAGGTTTAAACCACTGATTCCACAACGTTTGACCAATTTTATGGCGTTCGGCACGGACCGTGCTGCAGAGCTTACCGAGAGCCATCCACGTGTCAATCCGTAAAGCGCAAGGGTTTGCGCTCATCGACCTGATCTTCGTCTGCGGAATCATGGGGCTTCTTTGCAGCATCGCCCTGCCCCGGCTCTTGCTGGCGAAGCAGTCGGCCGGCGCCGCCTCGGCGATCGGATCGATGCGCGCCATCAGCAGCGGGCAGCTGACGTACGCGCTCACGTGTGGCTCGGGGTTCTACGCGCCGAATCTCACGACGCTCGGAACGGCGCCCGCCGGCAGCCACGAGCCGTTCATCAGCGGCGATCTGGGCCGCGCCGACACCGTGACGAAAAGCAGCTATGTGATCCAGATGTCGGCGGCGGGGTATGGTGGCTCGCCGTCCACTTGTAATGGCCTCGGTCCCGGTCTGGCGGGGCAAGGCTTCAGTGCGAGCGCGGACCCCGCCGATTCCGGGAACCTGCGCTTTTTCGGGACGAATGCGAACGCTCTGATCTACGAGCACACGTCCACGCTCTTCAGCATCATGCCCGAGGTGGGCTTTCCTCCCGCGGGTCACGCTCTTCACTGATCCCGCTATAATCCCGGTATGTGGACCAAGATGATGTCGGGGCCGCGCAAGAAGGCCCCGAAGACGATCGCGGTGATCGATCCGGATCGCTGTTTCGGCGCGTTTGCGTGCTCGATTTGTCAGGCGGCCTGCCCGGTGGCCGGCTGCATCGTCGAGGAACCGGATCGCGACGGCCGGATGGTCTGCGCCGTTCGCGCGGATCTCTGCATCGGCTGCGGCCTGTGCGTGACGCTCGGGAACCCGACCGCGCCGCAGCAGCGCGAATTCGGCTGCCCGCCGGACTACGACGCCATCAACATGATGCCTTGGGAAGAGGTCGTCAAAATCCTTACGAGTGAGAACTCCGACGTCGGAAGTCAGAACGTCGCACAGTAGCTCCTCGGACTTCAGACTTCAGACTTCAGACTTGAGGCTTCGTCGCGCTTCCTGCGCTTGCGCATAGCGCGACGGAAGCCGGTGGTCAATCTTCGAAGCGATGAACGTGGACGCGTCGGTCACCCCTGCCAGCGACACGCCGGTCTCCAGGCCGAGCCCGTCCAGCATGTAAATGAGATCGTCGGTGGCCAGGTTGCCTGCGGCGCCGGGCGCGTACGGACATCCGCCGAGGCCGCCGGCCGATGCGTCAAAGGTCGCGATCCCGTACGGCAGCGACGCCAGAACGTTCGCGAGCGCCGTGCCGCGCGTATCGTGAAAATGCAGCGCGAGCTGATGGACGGGCACGCGCGTCAGGACGGCCTCGAGCACGCGTGGCACTTGGCCGGGATGCGCAATGCCGATCGTGTCGCTGATCGCGACCTCGAACACGCCGAGATCCGCCAGGCGCGCCGCCACATCCGCCACGCGGCCGGGCGCGACGGCGCCTTCGAACGGACAGCCGAACGCCGTCGAGAGATAGCCGCGCACGCGAAGGCCCGCCGCGTGCGCGCGGCCGCAGACCTGCGCATATGTGGCCAGCGATTCGTCGATGCTCTGATTGATGTTCTTGCGGCTGAAGGTCTCAGTGGATGCGGCGAACACGGCGATTTCGGTGACGCCGGCCGCCACCGCGCGATCGAGGCCTGCGAGGTTCGGTACGAGAGCCGTGTAACGGATGCCGGGCGCGCGCGTGATGCCGGCGAACACGTCGGCGGCGTCGGCCATCTGGGGCACCCATCTCGGGCTGACGAACGCCGACACTTCGATGACAGGGAGATGCGCGGCGCTGAGGCGGTTGATGAGCTCGATCTTGTCCGCCGTCGGCACCAGCGCGCGCTCGTTCTGCAGGCCGTCGCGCGGGCCGACCTCGACGATCGTGATGCGCGGCGGGGTCATGTGAACTCCACCAGCGTCGCGTCCGCCTGAACGAGCTCACCTTCACGGCAGCGGACCATCGCGACCACGCCGTCGCCGGCTGCGCGAATGGGCAGCTCCATCTTCATCGCTTCCAGCACAAGGACGATGTCACCTTTTTTGACGGCGTCACCGGGCTTGACCGCGACTCGGATGACCGTCGCCGGCATCGGCGCGGCCAGCGCGTGGACCGGGTATGCGCGCGGACCCGACCCGGGCGGGCCGTTCCGCGGAGCGGCAGTCAGGAAGTCTCCGCGAAAGACCTGGCCGTGCCAGAACACCCAGCGGTCACGGGGCGGTCCGGCCACGAACACGATCTCGCCCCGGCCGTCGACCTCCACTCGGTACGCGCCGTCGCCGATACGCGTTACGGCTGCCAAGGATCCCAGCTCGCCATTGCGGATTGCGGATTGCGGATTGCGGATTGGGATTCCGGTTGATCGTGTGCGAGCGCCGCGGCGCGCACGAAATCGGGAATCTCTCGGGCCGTCGCCTCGGCGAGCGCCGCGCCCTCGCGATCGAGGAATCCGGTGTCGACCGCGCCCTTGCGAAAACGCGGATGTTCGAGGACGCGCAGCAGGAACGGGATGTTCGTCCGGAGGCCGAGCACCGGGAACGCCCGCAGCGCGGCCGTCAGGCGCGCGAGCGCGAGGTCGCGCGTTTCGGCCGTCGCGATCACCTTCGCGATCATCGGATCATAGTAGATCGACACCTCGCCGCCTTCGGTCACGCCCGAGTCGACGCGAACTCCCGGGAGCCGCGGCTCGCGATACAGCAGCAGCCGTCCGGCCTGCGGCAGAAACCCGTGAGCCGGATCCTCCGCGTAGATGCGCGCCTCGATCGCATGGCCTCTCTGGCTCACGTCGGCCTGGGTCCACGGCAGCCGCTCTCCGGCCGCGACCAGGAGCTGCGCGCGGACCATGTCCACTCCTGTCACCTGCTCGGTGACCGGATGTTCGACCTGCAGACGCGTGTTCATTTCGAGGAAATAGAACGGCGCCTCGTCTGCCGCGTCCGGAACGCGATGGCCTGCCCATGCCGTGCGGGCTGTTCCGGACTCGCGGTTCAGGTCGAGGAGAAACTCGATCGTGCCCGCATTGCGGTACTGCGCGGCCCGCGTGACCGTCACCGCCGCTTCGGTGATGCGCGCGCGCAGGCGGGACGTGAGCGCCGGCGAGGGGCTCTCTTCGATCACCTTCTGGTGCCGGCGCTGGACCGAGCAGTCGCGCTCGAAGAGGTGCACGATCCCGCCGTGATCGTCGGCGAACACCTGGACCTCGACGTGGCGCGGCTCCTCGACGAGCCGCTCGACGTAGAGCGTGCCGTCGCCGAACGCGGCGACGGCCTCGCGGCGCGCCGCCTGGATCGACTCGTCGAGCTCCCCGGCGTCGCGGACGCGGCGCATCCCCTTGCCGCCCCCGCCGGCAGACGCCTTGACGAGAGCCGGAAGCCCGACACGGTGCACCGCCGTCCGCAGGCCATCATCGGACTGATCCTCGGGCGTCTCACCGGGCACAACCGGCACGCCGGCCCCGGACGCGAGCCGCCGCGCATCGATCTTCGATCCCATCCGTGCAATCACGGCAGCGGGCGGGCCGACGAAGGTGAGCCCCGCGCCGGCGCACGCGGCGGCGAACGCGGTATTCTCGGCGAGGAATCCGTAACCCGGATGGACGGCGTCCGCACCCGAGCGTCGCGCGGCGTCGATCAACCGGGGGATGGACAGGTAACTGTCGGCCGCAGGCGCCGGTCCGATGGCGACGGCGCGATCGGCCGCGGCGACGTGCGGCGAGCGGCTGTCGGCGTCGGAGTACACCGCGACGCTCTCGATCCCGATCTCGCGGCACGCACGAACGATTCGGACGGCGATCTCGCCGCGATTCGCCACGAGGAGGCGGCTGATCACGCCGCCTCCTCGTGCACAAAGGACACAAAGGTTACAAAGGACACAAAGGTTACGAATGACACTGAGGCCATCGGCAGACGTTCCTCACGGAATAGCAGCGCCAAGGAAGCCCCGCCAGCGCGAAGGGGCCAAGCACGTTCAACCCTTTGTGTCCTTGGTTACCTTTGTGTCCTTGGTTACCCTTGTGTCCTCGATCCATTTCGGCTTCCGCTTCTCGAGAAACGCCCGCAACCCTTCCTGACCTTCCTTCGAGACGCGGCGGGCGGCAATGGCGGCCGCGGTCAGGGGCATCGCGTCTTCGGTGGCACGGCCCCAGACCGCCGCGATGAGGGCCTTGGCGGCGGCGGCCGCCTCCGGGCCGGCGGCCAGCAGCTCGTGAACATGGCGGCCGACCGCGGCGTCCAGATCGGCGGCGGGCACGACCTCGTGCACCAGGCCGATCTCTTTCGCGCGCGCGGCTGAAAAACGCGCGCCGGTCAGAAACAGCTCGCGCGCCGCCGATCGTCCGATCTTCGCGATCGCGAACGGCGAGATCACCGCCGGCAGAATGCCGAGCTTCACCTCGGTGAACCCGAACACCGCCGCCTGGTCGGCGACGACGATGTCGCAGACGGCCGCCAGGCCGGCGCCGCCGCCGAGCGCCGCGCCCTGGACGCGGCCGACCACCGGAACCGCCAGCCCGTCGAGCGCGCCGAACATGCGTGACATCGCGGTCGCGTCGCGGAGGTTCTCGTCTTCGGTATAGTGGACCGTTTTCGACATCCACGTGACATCGGCGCCGGCGCAGAACGTTGTGCCCGCTCCGCCGAGCACCACGACGCGGATCTCGCCCCGCACGGCGCGATCGCGCGCCTGCGCCGCCCACGCCGTCAGCTCCGCGATCATGTGCTCGTTGAACGCGTTGCGCACATCCGGTCGATTGAGCACGAAAAGCACGAAAAAAGAAGAAGTCCCTTTCGTGTGTTTCGTGTGTTTCGTGTGTTTCGCGGGTTCGTGATTTGTTGGTGCATTCTGTTTTTACATCCGGAACACGCCGAACCTCGGTTCCGGAATCGGCGCGTTGAATGCCGCCGACAGGCCCAGCGCCAGGGTGCGGCGCGTCTCCGCCGGATCGACGATCCCGTCGTCCCATAATCGCGCCGTGGAGTAGTAGGGCGATCCCTCGAACTCGTACTTGTCGAGAATCGGCTGGCGGATCGCCGCTTCCTCTTCCGGCGGGAACGGCTTGCCCTCCCGCGTGAGCTGGTCGCGCTTCACCGTCGTCAGCACCGCCGCCGCCTGCTGCGCGCCCATCACGGAGATCCGCGCGTTGGGCCACATCCAGAGGAAGCGCGGCTCGTACGCCCGGCCGCACATCCCGTAGTTGCCGGCTCCGAACGAGCCGCCGATGATGATGGTGAGCTTCGGGACCACGGAGTTCGCGACCGCGTGGACCATCTTCGCGCCGTCCTTGGCGATGCCCGCGCGCTCATACTTGCTGCCCACGATGAAGCCGGTGATGTTCTGCAGAAACACGAGCGGGATGCCGCGCAAATTGCACAGCTCGATGAAGTGGGTCGCCTTGAGCGCCGACTCCGAGAACAGCACACCGTTGTTCGCGATGAGGCCGACAAGAAACCCATGCAGCCGGGCAAAGCCGGTCACGAGGGTGGCGCCGTATCGTTCCTTGAACTCGTCGAAGCGCGACCCGTCGACGATGCGCGCGATGATCTCGCGGACGTCGTACGGGTGGCGGCTGTCGGCGCTGACGATGCCGGAGATCTCCGCCGGGTCGTAGCGCGGATCTTCCGGCGCGGTCATGTCGGCGGGCAGGTGCTTGGCGGAGTTGAACGTCGAGACCACCGTCCGGCACATTTCCAGCGCCTGGTCGTCGTCTTCCGCGAAATAGTCGGCGACCCCGGAGATCCGCGTGTGGACGTCGGCGCCTCCGAGATCTTCGGCAGTCACTTCCTCTCCCGTCGCCGCTTTGACGAGCGGCGGCCCGCCGAGAAAGATCGTGCCGGAGCCTCTGACGATGATGGTCTCGTCCGACATGGCCGGGACGTAGGCGCCGCCCGCCGTGCACGATCCCATGACGGCGGAAACCTGCGGGATCCGCTCCGCCGACATCCGCGCCTGGTTGAAGAAGATGCGTCCGAAATGGTCGCGATCGGGAAACACCTCGGCCTGCAGCGGCAGGAACGCGCCGCCGGAGTCGACGAGGTACACGCAGGGCAGACGGTTCTGCAGCGCGATGTCCTGCGCGCGCACGTGCTTCTTGACGGTGATCGGGAAGTACGTCCCGCCCTTCACCGTCGCGTCGTTGGCGACGACGATCACTTCGCGGCCGGAGACGCGGCCGATGCCGGTGACGAGTCCGGCCCCGGGCGCATCGCCGTCGTACATGTCGAACGCCGCGAGCGGCGAGAGCTCCAGAAACGGAGAACCGGGATCGAGCAGCCGATCGATCCGGTCGCGGACCGGCAGCTTGCCTTGCTCGCGATGCCGTTCGACGTACTTCGCGCCGCCGCCCTCGCGGGCGGCGAGCAGACGCTCCTTCAGCTCGGCGACGAGCCGCAGCATGCGGTCACGGTTGCTTTGAAAGGACGGGTCGCTGGGATTGACGTGCGAGTCGAGGACTACCATCCGCAACAATCCGTCTCGAGCCCGCGGGCCGGGCAGCGCCAGCGGGCGTGCATACGGTACATTTCAAAGGCGGGCGACACCGGCTCGGACATGTCGAAAATTATCGCACATGACTAATTTCGAGGACGCGCGCGAGCACATGATCACGGATCAACTTGCCGCTCGAGGGATCCGCGACCAACGGGTGCTCGACGCGATGCGCCGGGTGCCGCGGCATGCGTTCGTGCCGGAGGAATCTCGCGCGCAGGCCTACGCCGATCGCGCGGTGCCTATTGGGAGCGGGCAGACGATCTCGCAGCCGTTCATGGTCGCGGTGATGACCGAGGCGCTCCTTCTGAAGGGCACCGAGCGAGTGCTCGAGGTCGGCACGGGCTCGGGGTATCAGGCGGCGATCCTCGCCGAGCTGGCATGCGACGTGATCAGCATCGAACGCCGACCCGAGCTCGCCGAGACCGCGCGGACGGCGCTCGCGGCCCGCGGCTACACGAACATCCGGGTGATTGTCGGCGACGGCACGGTCGGATACCCGTCGGCGCAGCCATTCGACGGCATCCTCGTCACCGCGGGCGCGCCGCGCGTGCCGGAGTCGTTGAAGCAACAACTTTCGGCGACGGGGGGTCGCCTGGTCATCCCGATCGGGCCACCGGAGCTGCAACGGCTGGCGGTCATCGTCCGAGACGAGAATCGTTTCAGCCAATCGCTTCGCGAGAACTGCGTGTTCGTTCCCCTGGTGGGCGCGGAGGCCTGGCCGGGGGGGGGCTGACCGGACGCCGGGTCGCCCAGTCAGTGGCCTTAGTGGTTCGTCGCCCAATTACGGCTGCATTCGGCCGCCGATGCATCCCACCCCGCGGCGTTGCTCGTCGGTCGAATACTCCCGGTATTGTCCCTCCTCGCGCCTTGCGGGGCGGGCGGGGTCCCCAGCGCGGCAGCCGCGCTGGGGGCCCCGGGCGCCTCGGCGCCCTCGGTGCGTCGCCGTAATTTGGCGACGGACCACTTAGGTCCGGCCCGGGATTTGACCGACAGCGCAGCATTTGAAGACAAGCATGAATGTAGCGATAGCAAACGCATAAAGCAGATTGTGTATTGACACGTTGCGCGTTTTCACTACATTAATGCGCTATGAGTCTCAAACGTAAGAAGCGAGTCCTTGCCATAGACGACGAACCGGCGATGACCGACTGGCTGAAGATCCTGCTCGAGCACGCGGGCTACGAGGTGCGGACGGCGCTCATCGGCAACCGCGGCGAAGACCTGTTCAAGACGTGGCACCCCGACACGGTCATCACCGACATGCTGCTGCCCGACGTCGACGGCATCGAGCTGGTCCGCAAATTCAAGCAGCTCGACCCGGAAGCCGAGGTCATCGTCATCACCGGCCAGGGCAACATCCCGAGCTCGGTCGAGGCCGTGAAGGCCGGCGCGTTCGACTTCCTCGAGAAGCCGATCGATGCCGAGCGCCTGCTGGACAAGATCGAGAAAGCGATCAAGCAGAAGACGCTCGTCGACGAGAACGAGCAGCTCAAGGCCAAGCTGCAGGACCGCTACAAGTTCCAGAACGTCATCGGCAAGAGCAAGAAGATGCAGGAGCTCTTCGAGCTGGTCGAGAGCGTGGCGGCCAGCGACGCGAACATTCTCATCCAGGGCGAGAACGGCACCGGCAAGGAGCTGATCGCGAACGCGATGCACTACAACAGCAAGCGCTTCAAAGGGCCGTTCATCAAGATCAACTGCGCGGCCATTCCGAAGGATCTCATCGAGTCGGAGCTGTTCGGGTACAAGAAGGGCGCGTTCACCGGCGCGACGCTGGACAAGGAAGGCCTGTTCGAAATGGCCGAGGGCGGCTCGCTGCTGCTGGACGAGATCGGCGAGATGCCGGCGTACCTCCAGACCAAGCTGCTTCGCGTGCTGCAGGAGCGCGAGTACCGGCCGATTGGCAGCGACCGGATCGTGCACGTCGATTTCCGCCTGATCTGCGCCACGAACGTCGACCTCGACGCCGCGCTGCGGGACGGGCGCCTCCGCGAGGATCTCTATTTCCGCATCAACACCATCACGCTGCGCGTGCCGCCCTTGCGGGAGCGGACCGAGGACATCCCGCTCCTCTGCGACTACTTCATCGACAAGTTCCGGCAGCGCTATCAGAAGAACGTGAAAACGCTGGCGCCCTCGGTTTACCACCTGTTGATTCGAAACCGCTGGCCCGGGAACGTCCGCGAGCTCGAAAACGCGGTCGAGCGCGCCGTGCTGGTCGCGAAGGGCAGCGAAATCGCCGTCACCGATCTGCCGGAGTCGATTCGTGAGGAGTCGACGGCCTCGACCGACTTTGTCATCCCGCCGCACCGGACGCTCGCCGAAATCGAGAAGATGGCGATCCTGCAGACGCTGCGGCGGACGAACTGGAACAAGCAGGAGGCGGCGCAGATTCTCGGGCTGTACCGGCCCACGCTCTACAGCAAGATGAAGAAGCACGACATCCGTGACGTCGGCAAGGCGGCCCGCACCTCGTCAGCGGCGGGTTCGCCGACACCGGCGGGCTGAGCGCGCGCCTTTTGAACACCGCAAGGCCCGCGCTGGCGTTGCGTTCTGAATGCAGCCACGACGTTTCAAGGAGGCGACATGGCAGACCGATACGATCGTTTCGACACCGAGGGTGGTCGCGCCAGCAGCTTCGTGCTGGGTCTGCTGACCGGTACCGTGCTGGGCGCCGGTCTCGGCATGCTGTTCGCGCCGAAGGCTGGCTCCGAGCTGCGGCGTCAGCTGTCCGATCAGGCGGGCAGCCTCGCGAACCAGGCGTCCGAGGGCTATCGCCGCGCGACGAACAGCGCGGGTGAGTGGGCGGATGAAGGCAAAGAGGCGGGCAAAGAGATCTACGGGAAAGTGCGTGAGGCCGTCTCGCGCGGCGCCAGTGAAGCCCAGCGCTACGTTCGCGACGCCGCCACCGGCGTGGCTGGGATGGCCGGTGCATCTTCGTCCACTTCGAGCGCTTCGTCCGGGACAGGCAAAGGATCGAGCGATGGCTCGGGGGCCGGCCAGAGCAGCACGGGATCGGACATCTCCGGTGCCGGCTCCGAGGAGTCGCGCCAGAGCTAGCGCCCGGCGACACGCGTCGGCGCGCGCGCCGTCGCGAACGTCGTGCTCGCATCGGCGCGTGTGGCGTCGGCGTACATCGTCTTGACCCGGCCGCCGCGCCGAGGTCTGCTGTTTCGGGCGGTGCCCATCCGGCCTCGCAGGCGCGCGATGTCTCTGAGTAGAGTGCGGTCGGCCGCGCCTGACATAATGACGCGGTGAACGGCGCCAATAGTGCCAGCGACTCCCCGGCGATCTCCGCTCGTACGATCGGG
Organism: Acidobacteriota bacterium; assembly: GCA_003222535.1. GTDB lineage: Bacteria > Acidobacteriota > Vicinamibacteria > Vicinamibacterales > CAVVIG01 > QHWJ01. Next base: position 24,423 of record QHWJ01000123.1, read on the forward strand.
CAGACGGCAAGCGTCATCCTCCGCCTCACGGGGCTCTCGTTCTGGCGAGGCCTCGAGGGGTTCTACAATGGCGACGACCTGACGTACGCGGCGTCGATCGCCTATTACGCCTTGTTGTCGCTGTTTCCGTTTTTCCTCCTCGCCTGCGCGTTGCTCGGGCGTTCGACCGCCGACGTCACCAGCCGCAACGCGGTGCTCGAGTTCGTCCTCCGCTATTTCCCCACGCAGTTCGATTTCATCACCAGGCAGCTCGACGCCTTTCGCGGGAATACCGTCACCATCGGCGTGGCCGGTACGATCGCGCTGGTATGGGGCGCCGTCGGCTTCTTCGGCGCGATCAGCACGGCCGTGAACTACGCGTGGGGCGTTGGGAAGCAGCGGAGCTTCTGGAGGCACAAGCTGATTTCGTTCGTCATGCTGCTGGTTGCCGGCCTCATTCTCCTGATTGCGCTACTCCTCGTCAGCGCGTCGCAGGTTGTCGGGGCGAGCTGGTTCGCCGGGGTGCTCGAGGGCTTTCCGGGGCTCGGCGTGCTGCGCGGCTTCACCATCCGTCACGCCACCACGCTCCTCTTCATCATCGTCGTCGGTCTGGTCTACTACGTCGTGCCGAACGCGAAGGTGCGGTTCCGCGACGTCTGGATCGGCGCGCTCGTGACCGGGTTGCTGTGGAAGGCCGTGCTCGAAGGATTCTCGTGGTACATGCGCGATATGACGCGCTTCACGCGAGTCAACGGTTCGATCGCCGCCGTCGTCGTGTTCCTGGTGTGGGTCTACGTGCAGGCGGTGATTCTGCTATACGGCGTGGAATTCACGGCCGCATACGCGCGGCTGCGCCGCGGCCGGCCCGAGGATGTGCCCGCCGCCCCGACACCACGGAGATGACAGATCGAGCTGATGGATAAGATCCGCGACCAGCAACGGCGGGACCGGGGCTCGGTCGAAGTTAAACGTGCGCTTTGGAAAGGGCGCGGATGATGGCCTCGCTGAACGCCGGCACATCGTCCGGTTTGCGCGAGGTGATGAGGTTCCCGTCCTCGACGACGGGCTTGTCGACGTACAGTCCGCCGGCGTTCTTGACGTCGATCGCGATCGCCGGCCAGCAGGTGAGGGTGCGTCCGCGGAGCGTGTTGGCCGAGATGAGGAGTTGCGGACCATGACAGATGGCGGCAACGGGCTTCCCGGCCTCCATCGCATCGCGCGCCAGGTCGACCATCGCGTGGCGCATGCGCATCTTCTCCGGGGCGTGACCGCCCGGGATGACGAGCGCGTCGAAATCGGTCATGCGCGCCGATCCGGCCGCGAGATCCGACGTGACCACTGCCTGTCCGCGCCTGCCCTTGAACTCCGCTCCGGCCGTGGGACCGACGACCGTGACGGTGACCCCTGCCTCGCGCAGCGCGTCGAGCGGACCGGTGAGCTCGCGATCTTCGAATTCGTCCTCGATGAGCATCGCGACGCGCTTGCCCGATAACACCGCCGGACCGCCCATGTCGCGATTCTACTCCAGGCAGCCCTGAAGGCACGGGCCGCTCTGTCATCGTGAAGACAGCGTGGACCTGTCATCGTGAACGCCTGCGCTCCGGTGTCATAATGCGACTGATGAATCGCCTCGCGGGTGAGCGCAGCCCGTATCTGCTGCAGCACGCGCAGAATCCCGTCGACTGGTTCCCCTGGAACGACGAGGCGTTCGCCAGGGCGCGGGCCGAAGACAAGCCGATCTTTCTCTCCATCGGCGCAATCGCGGCGGTGCTCAACGAGCATTTCGTGTCGATCAAAGTCGATCGCGAAGAGCGTCCCGACGTCGATCGCGTCTACATGATGTTCGTGCAGGCGACCACCGGATCGGGCGGATGGCCGATGAGCGTGTGGCTCACACCGGAGCTGAAACCGTTTTACGGCGGCACGTATTTTCCGCCATCGTCGAAATGGGGACGTCCCGGATTCGTCGACATCCTGCGAGAGATCGCCCGCGTCTGGAAGGCGGAGCGCGGTCAGGTCGTCGAGTCGGCCGACGCGTTCACGAAACGGCTCAGGTCGATCGATCGGACTTCGCCGGGGCCGGCCGTGCCGACCGCGGCCGCCCTCGAGGCGACGGTCGAGCAGTTTCGCGCCGCGTTCGACCCCCGGTTCGGCGGGTTCGGCGAGGCCCCCAAGTTTCCACGGCCGTCGGAGCTGCTGTTTCTCCTGCGCGAGCACGCGCGGACAGGCGCCGCCGGCGCACGCGGGATGGTGCTGCAGACGCTGCGCGCCATGGCGCTCGGCGGCATGCGCGACCACATCGGCGGCGGGTTTCATCGGTATGCGGTCGACGGCGCGTGGCGAGTGCCGCACTTCGAGAAAATGCTGTACGACCAGGCGCAGCTCGTCGTGGCGTTCGCCGAAGCCGCTCAGGTGTCCGGCGATCCGTTCTATGCCGAAGTTGCCGAGGACACGCTGCTGTACGTCCTGCGGGAGATGACGGACGCGGACGGCGGGTTCTATTCAGCCGAGGACGCCGACAGCGTTCCGCCGGAGTCGGCCGCCGCTCCGAACGCGCACAAAACCGAAGGCGCGTTCTATCTCTGGCGCGCCGACGAGATCGACGCGCTGCTCGGCGACGACTCACCGATCGTCAAGCTCCGCTTCGGCATCGAGCCGGGCGGCAATGCGCCGCACGATCCACAGCAGGAGTTCACCGGAAAGAACCTCCTCTACGCCGCGCATTCCATCGACGAGATCGCTCAGCAGGCGGTGAGGACCCCGGACGAGATCGTGGAGGTCCTGCACCGCGCGCGCCTGCGGATGTTCCAGGAGCGGCTCGGGCGCCCTCGACCGCACCGCGACGACAAGGTGCTCACGTCGTGGAACGGCCTGATGATCGCGGCGTTCGCCCGCATGGCGCGCGTGCTCCGCGGGCCTGGCCCCGACGGGCGGACCACGGCGGCGCCGTTCCTCGACGCCGCCCGCCGCGCGGCGGCGTTCATTCGCGAGCGGATGTGGAACGCCCGGTCGGGCGTACTGCTCCGGCGCTATCGCGACGGCCACGCGGAGATCGAGGGCTACGCAGAAGACTACGCGTATCTCATCGCCGGCCTCATCGAGCTGTTTCAAGCCGACGCCGCGCCGGTGTGGCTCGAATGGGCGATTGCGCTGCAGCACCGGCAGGACGAGCTGTTCTGGGACGACGCGGGCGGCGGCTGGTTCAGCACGACGGGACACGATCCGAGCGTGTTGCTCCGCATGAAAGAGGACTACGACGGCGCCGAGCCGACGGCGAGCTCCGTGTCCGTCCTCAATCTGCTCGTGCTGTCGCATCTGGTCTCCGACGCCCGGTGGGGTGACCGCATCGAGCGGACGCTGCGGCTGTTCGGCACGCGCCTCGAGCAGATGGGCCGCGGCGTGCCGCTGATGGCGGCCGCGCTCTCCGCTCACACCGCCGGCCTCCAGCAGATCATCATCGTCGAAGGCGACGGCGCCGCAGACGGGACAGGGCCGGCCGGCGCGGACCTGGACCGCGCCGTCACCCTGCAGTACCTGCCATTCGCGATTCACCTGCGCGTCACGAGCGCGGGGCAGCGCGCGCTCGCCGGCAGCTTGCCGTTCATCGACGGCATGCGCCCGATCGACGGCGTCACCACCGCGTACGTCTGCCGCGCGTTCACGTGTCATCAGCCGGTGACGACCGTCGAAGCCCTTCAAAGGGAATTGGGAAACCCCGCATGACCGTGTCAGTCGACATCTGCCTGAGAGGCAGCAATGTCGCGACCACGGTGACGATCGACGGCATCGGGCGCGAACCGGGGGCGTGGACCGACGACGACGTACGGCTCGTCCTGGAAGGAATGCTGCGTGCGATGGATCGGCTCGAGCGGGGCCCCGGCGGAGCGGACCGTGCCGTCGCGTTGCGGGGTTTGAGCTGGATCGTGAATCCCTACGAAGACGGCGGGGTCGTGATCGCGATCGAAATCACGCTCGGCGCGGCGGTCGCCGGCCCGTTCGAGATCGACAAGGCCGCTCTGGACGCGATGATCGCGCGTGTGATCGCGCGGCCGGCATCGCCGCCGTCAACGATCGTTCACTGACGCCGGGTCTTCGGAGCGCGAGCCTTTCGGGCGAGCGTTGGCTGACGCCGGGTCTTCGGAGCGCGAGCCTTTCAGGCGAGCGTTGGCCGATTCTCCGACGCGCATCGGCGCGTCGATGGAAACATTGATAAAGTGACGCAGAAAATCACACTCGGCAAGCTGGCGGTTCTTGCGACACACCTCAACGGAGCCGCCGATTCCGGCAAGTACGAGCACATCACCACCGAGGTGGTGAAGCGCGAGATCGCCAACGGCGACGTCTTCGGCTTTCTGGCGCGCGAGCTCGGCACGGAGGTGGAGTACGCCTTTGGCGAGCTCACGGACGTCGATCGGCTGGTGCTGTCACGGGAGTGGCGCACGAGCGCGGAGGCCTACGAGACGCAGCAGTTCCACGTCAACCGAAGCGGGCTGGCGCTGCTTGTCGCGTACTTGCTGCATGGCATCTACATTCGCGACTACGTCCCTCCTCGATGAGCGCGCTCGTGGCGCGCTGACGGCCCGCAGGTGATGAAGATGATCGCGACGACCAAGTCACACAGACCACGTGATATGTGTTAAAAATGCGAACGACTGCAGTTCCGAAATCCACGAAACGGACAACGCGGCGCCGGCCGCCTCGATTCTCCGCCCAGCTCGGTGGCTATAGCCGAACCGTGACCGCATTACTTTACATTACAAAGTTATCTGTGTATGATGCCTCCTGGAAGTCGTCATGCACCGTTTCATGCTCCTGCTCGGGCTCGGTACCGCGCTGATCGCGGCCGACGCCTGCGTCCAGCGTCCCGAAACCCCGCTGACCCAGGCCGCCGCGCGCAA
>QHWJ01000124.1 GCA_003222535.1 Acidobacteriota bacterium
AAGCATTGGGACTCATCGAAACGCGCGGCCTCATCGGTTCGATCGAGGCGGCGGATGCCATGGTCAAGGCTGCGAACGTCACCCTGATCGGCAAGGAATACATCGGCGCCGGCTACGTAACCGTGATGGTCCGCGGCGACGTCGGCGCAGTGAAGGCGGCCACCGATGCCGGCGCGGCCGCCGCCCGCCGCGTTGGCGAGCTCATATCCGTCCACGTCATCCCGCGGCCCCATGCTGAGGTGGAACGGATCCTTCCAAAGGGTACTTAGATTGACCCAACACAGAGGACACCAAGGACACAAAGGCAAGACCGCTGTTTTCCTTAGTGTCCTTTGTACCCTTTGTGTCCTTTGTGTCTGACCGATGGCAGAGCCCGTAAGTCAGCCCCAGAGCGATCGCGATCTCGCCTCGATTGCCGAAGCCCGCGCCCTCGCGCGGCGCGCCAGGCAGGCAGGGCTCGATCTCGCCGAGCTCAGCCAGGAACGCATCGACGCGATCGTCGACGCGATGGCCGCGGCGGCGACGCCGCAGGCTGAGGCGTTCGCGCAGCTCGCCGTCGAAGAGACCGGATACGGCGTCGTCGAAGACAAAGTCCAGAAGAATCTCTTCAGCTCGCAGAAAGTCTACCGCTTCATCCGGCCGATGAAGACCGTCGGCGTTATCGCACGGGACGACGAGCGCCGCGTCGTCGAAATTGCCGAGCCGTTCGGTGTGGTGGCTGCGATCGTCCCGTCGACCAATCCGACATCGACCGCGATCTACAAGATTCTGATCTCGCTGAAAGCCCGCTGCGCCATCGTGATCAGCCCGCATCCCGCGGCCGTCAAATGCATCACGCGCGTGGCGGAGGTGATGGAGGAGGCGGCGCGTCGAGCGGGTGCGCCCGCCGGCTCCATCAACTGGATGACGACGGTCACGATCGAAGGCACTCAGGAACTGATGAAGCATCGTGACGTTGCCGTCATTCTCGCCACCGGCGGGATGGGGCTGGTTCGCGCAGCCTACAGCGCCGGCAAACCGGCGTACGGCGTCGGGCCGGGCAATGCCCCCGCGTTCATTGAACGGACGGCGAACGTCAGGAAAGCCGTTCACGACATCGTTACGGGCAAGACATTCGACAACGGCGTCCTGTGCTCGGCTGAAAACTCGGTCGTCGTCGACGAGCCGATCGCCGGGGAGGTGAAGCGCGAATTCCAGGCGCAGGGTGGGTACTTCATGAACGCGGCGGAGATCGAGGCGGTGGCGAAAGGCCTGGTGACGCCTCAACGGCTCCCCAACCCGGCCCTCGTTGGGAGGTCGGCTGTGCACATCGCCGGCAGGTGCAACATCACCGTGCCCGCCGACACTCGGGTGCTGCTCGCGCCGCTCGACGGCGTGGGACGCGACTACCCCCTGTCCATCGAAAAGCTCTGTCCCGTTCTTTCGTATTACGTCGTCAAGGACTGGCGGGAGGGCTGCGAGCGCTGCAAGCAGATCCTGCGTTACGGTGGGATGGGTCATACCATGTCCATCCACTCCCGGAACGATCAGATCATCCTCGAATTTGGTCTGCACAAGCCGGCGTACCGCATCGTCGTCAACTCGCCGACGACCCATGGGTCGGTGGGGTTGTCGACCGGGCTGGATCCGGCGATGACTCTGGGCTGCGGCGGATTTGGCGGCAACATCACGTCGGACAACATCTCGCCGCGTCACCTGCTGAACATCAAGCGCCTCGCTCACGAGTTGACGCCGATCGTGAGCCGCTGGGACCGTGCAGCCTCCCCCCACGTGCAGGTGGACGTGGAGCCGCGACCCGGCGCCGGGCCAACCGGGCAGGTCCGGGCGTACGAGTTGCCCGTGGCCCCGGCCCGCCCACCCGCCCCGACTGGTATCAGCGCGGACGCGCTGTCCCGCCGGATCGACGAATTCCTCGGGTCGCGCGGCTTCAAGCCGGGAAGCGCCGAGGACGCTCAAATTCAACCCAACGATGTAGGGCGACCCTTTCAGGGTCGCCAGCAGACGGCGCCCGACCAGCCGCCGCTTGATTTCGTCTGTGAGGAAGACGTGAGGATGGCGATTCAGGCGGGCCGGAAGCTGGTTGTCTCCGAGCGCGCGATCGTCACGCCGGCCGCCCGCGACCTCGGCGAGCAGCATCGCGTGTTCGCCGTCGCCCCGTGGCGCGGATGATACACACGTGTCTCATTACTGCTATTGTTGAACCGACTAGACTTATTGTTGACCAGGCGACCGGCGTTTGTTAAACTGCATGAGCTTGTGCGGGGGCGCCGCCCTCCCCGCGTGATGAACACGGAGCCCCCGCAGTGGGGGCGACTTGACGATGCGGACGGCAGGCAGTGGCCCGCCAGACGCTATCGCGGAGCGCCCAGAATGCTCGGATCCCGGTGGCCACGCTCGATCCTGCTCGCTCTGCTGTCTTTTTTCGCGGCTTGTGCGTCCAGTATGCGGTCGCAGGGTCCGGTCGTCACGCCGGCCCCGACAGCTCCTGCGCACGTGGCTGCAGCTGTGGCTCCGGCCACGCCGACTCCCGCGGCTCAAGCCCCTCCGTCTGAAGACCCGGTCCTCGCGCTCATAGCAACCTCCGATCGTCATTTCAAGGCCGGCCAGAAAGAGCTCGAGCAGGGCCATTTCGAAGCGGCGAAACTCGCGTTCAACCGGGCGGTCGACGTGCTGCTCGAATCGCCGTACGGCGCGCGCACGGAACCCCGCGTCCGCGACCACTTCGATCGTCTGGTCGACCGGATCAGCACCTACGAAATCCGTGCGCTATCTGCCGGCGACGGCTTCACGGAAATGAAGTACGAGCCGGCGTCGATCGACGAGCTGTTGGCCGTTTCCACTACCTTCGGAGCGCCGCCCGCGCCGCCCGGATTGATGGACGCCGTGCAGTCGGATCTGCAGAAGGCCAACCACGACATCCCCATCCCGCTCAACCAGCGGGTGCTCTCCTACGTCGAGCTGTTTCAAGGCCGCCTCCACGATTTCATCGAGGAGGGCATGAAGCGCGGCAGCAAATACCTGCCGATGATTCAGAACGTGTTCCGCGCCGAGGGGTTGCCGCTCGACCTGGCGTACGTGCCTCTGGTCGAGAGCGCGTTCAAGCCGAACGCCCTCTCCCGCGTCAAGGCCAAGGGCGTCTGGCAGTTCATGACCGGCACGGCGCTCGAGAACGGCCTCCGGCGGAACTGGTATATCGACGAACGATCGGACCCCGAAAAGGCCACGGTCGCGGCCGCGAAGTACCTCCGGACGCTCGGCAAGCTCTTCGGTGGTGACTGGCATCTGGCTCTAGCCTCGTACAACGGCGGGCCGGGCCGCATGCAGCGCGCCATGAAAAGCGCCCGGCTGGACGACTTCTGGAAGCTGGCCGAGAGGCCGAAGGTTTTGCCACGCGAGACGCGGGAGTACGTGCCGATGATTCTCGCGGCCATCGTCATCGCGCGGAATCCGGCGCAGTATGGCTTCAATTTCGAGCCGGAAGAGCCCGCGACGTTCGACAAGGTCACACTGCCGGGTCCGGTCGATTTGCGGCGCGTGGCCGAGTGGACCGACACGACGATCGACCAGATTCAGGCGCTGAACCCGGAGCTGCGCCGCTGGACGACGCCGGCGAAGGACACGGACTACCAGCTGAAAGTGCCGGCTGGCACCGCCGGTATCGTCGCCTCCCGGCTGACCAATGCGCCGGCCGCAGAGCTGGCGTCGCTGAAGTTCTACACGGTGAAGCACGGCGATACGCTGCCGCTCGTCGCCAGGAAGTTGAATGTCAGCCGGGCCGACCTCGCCGAGGCCAATGATCTGAAGGTGACCGCGCGCGTGGCGGCCGGGCAGAAGCTGATCGTGCCGCGCGAGGCATCCGTGTTGATGGCGGCTCGGACCGAGCGGACGGTGCCGGCTGCCGAAGCGCGTCCGACCGTGACGCACTCAGGCCAGCTGGCCCGTGCGGCGGCGACCTCGAATCGCGTGAAGGTGATTTACGCCGTGAAGCGGGGCGACACGCTGGCGTCCCTTGCCCGGCTCTTCCAGACGACGGTCGGGTCGATCAAGACCTGGAACCCGCGGCTCGCGGGCGGGACGCTGACCGCCGGTCAGCGCCTCACCCTGTATCGCCCGGCCAATTGAGACGCGGCTGATGGCTCCGCGAGCCATCAGCCGTCAGCCATTTAACAGTCAGGCGCTTTTCTTCCCTTCCTCAACCGAAGACATCTTCGAGCGGAGCTGCTTGATGCCCTGCTCGATGCGCTCGGCGAGTTCGCGCTCGTGCTGCAGCGTGCGCAGCGTGTTGCGCGCCTCCTGCAGCGTGAACTCGAGCTGCGCAACCTTCTCCGCGACGTGATCCACGACAGCCTTCTGCTCGCCCAGCGTCTCCAGATTGATCCGCACATCGTCGAGGACGTGGACGATCGCGTTGGCTTTGGTCTGGACTTCGTCCACGAGCTTCCGCTTGCCGTCGATGGCGGCAATGCGGTCGTCGGTCTCGGTGATTCGCGACAGGAGCAGGTCGACCTGGTTCTTGAGCGTCGCGACCTCGGCAAGGTGTTCGGTGATGTGCGCCAGATCGGCCTTGCTGCGTGCGCTGATCCGATGCACGTTCTCGACTTCCGCCTTGATCACGTTCACCAGCTGTTCGCGGCTGGCGATCGCGGCGATGCTCTTGTCCAGCTCGGTTGCGAGCAGCTTGATCTCGGCGAGCCGTGACTCGACCGCCGCCAGCTTCTTCTCGCTGAACGTCATCTGCGAGCGCCGCGACTCGAGCTGCTTGAACATGTCCTCGGCGCGCGCGAGCTGATCGTCGGACGCCTGGCCCTGGCTCACCGCGTCGCGCTGCCGGCTCTGGACGCGATCGAGCTCGGCCAGCATCTCGTCCTTGAGCGTCGCCGAGCGCGCGAGCTCTTCGCCGAGCGCCTGCATCTGCCGCGACCGCTCGGCCACGTCGGTCGCCACCGCCCGGCTGGCGGCCACGAGCTCCACGTACCGCTTCTCCTGCTCGATGATCGCGGACTCGTTGAATTTCGTCCCGTCCAGACGCATCTCGGCCGCGGAGATCTCGGTTTTGAGCTTGCCGACCTCGCCGACGAGCGGCACCAGCGTGTGTTGAAGCGCGCGGATGGCTTCCAGCTGGTGCTGGGTGTTCGTCATCTGCTCCGCGAGACCATCGCACGCGGCCTTGAGCGTTTCGAGCTCCGCCCGCCGTGCCAGCTGGTGTCCGAGCTTCAGGTCGATGTCGGAGCTCAGCGTGTTCAGGCCGTCGAGCCGCCCCTCGACCTTCTCGACGAACGGCACGCGCGCGCTGACGCGGGAAATCTGCGCGTCGAGCTCGGCGACCGATTCCTGGAGCTGCGTGGCTTTCTGCGTGCCCTCCTCGACCTGCTTCAGCCTGCCGACGATCGCCTCCATCTTTGCCTCGAGCTCGGGCGCCCGCGCGGAGAACGCGGCCATCCTCTCCCCGAAGGCTTCGAGGCCGAGACGATCGGCGCCCAGCCGGTCGGCCAGCTTCGCCGCGTCGGCGTGCGACGTGTGCAGCTCCTGCATCTCCTTGCGCACGACGTCGAGGTCCTGGCGGCTCTGCCGAAGTGAATCGAGCTGCCACGTCGTCTTCTTCGCGAGGTCGTCCACCTGACCGAGCCGCTCGTTCAACGACTCGAGCGCATGCTGCTTCTTCGCCAGCTCGTCGGCCTGGGCGAAGAGCGACTCGAACCGCTTGGAGAGGCCGTCGACCTTCAGCGAGAGCTCGATCAGGTTCTTGTCCTTGGCGGAGAGCGCCTCCATGCGCGACTCGGCGTCGCCGACGCCGGTTTGCAGTGACCGGAGCCGTTCGTCAAATGCCTCGAACTCCTTTTTCCTCATGGCCAGCGCATCCACCTGCCCGCGGACCACGTCGAGCAGCACGCCGGCGTCCTTCTTCAACTTGCCGGACTCGCGCTCGGTCTCCTGCCGGAGCTTGGTGGCGTTCTCGAGCTGCGCGCTGGTTTCGGCCGCCAGCTTCTCGGTGCGCGCGAGCGTGTCGTCGGCGCGCGCCACCTGCTTCATGCCTTCGTTGAGCTTCCCGATCTGGACGTCCATCGCCCAGACCATCTCGTTGACACGGTTGGCCTGGACCACCGCGTGCTCGACCGACTGCTGCTGGCCTTCGAGCGCCTTGGCCTTGTGCGAGACGTGCTCGGCGAGCGCGTTCAGCGTCGTCAGCCGTTCTTCGGTGCTCTGGCTCAGCTCGTGGAGCCGCGCGAGCGGTCCAAGCTTGTTCTCGACTTCCTTCACCGTGGACATCGCGGCGGTGGTGTCCTCGCGCGCTTCACGGGACGTCTCGCGGATCTTGGCGTAGTCCTGCGTCAGCGTCGAGGCAAGGGATCGGATCTGATCGAGCTCGGCCTTGAGCGTGCTGGACTGCGCGAGCGACTGCTTCGCTTCGCTGTCGGCGTCGCGCAGTTGCCCGCGCAGCTCGTCGAGCGCCGCCCGCTCCTTCTTGAGCGTCTCCAGCGTGGCCTGCGTGCCAAGCGCCTGCGAGGACAAATGCTGTACCGCTTCCCGATGCTTCTGCAGCTCTCCATCCGGCCCGAGCGCCTTCTGCGTCGTCTGCTCGGCCTGGCGCGCGGATTCCTTCAACGCCTCGATGCGTCTATCAATCTCTTCCAGCTCCTTCGAGCGATCGCCGAGCGCGGCGAGATGCTTGCCGATATCGTCGAGACGCGTCGTGATCGCGGTCGCTTTCTCGGAGACGTGCTCGAGCGATTTGCTGAGCGGCGTGAGCTTGGCGCTGCGGGCGGTGAGCGCCGTCAGCATGGCGCTGATGGCGGTGCGCTCTTCGCGCGCCGTGGCAATGAGCGTCTCCAGCTCTTCTGTCTGCTTCTGGACCAGCTTGCCTTTGCCGGTGATGTTCTTGAACGCGTCCAACATATTGGTTTCGCTCCCGAGCTGGAAATGGAGTGGGGGGACGTAAAGATAATGAATAGTACAGTCAGCGTATCGGCGTTGGCGAGGAGTTTGATGAATTGTCCTTTTTGCCAGGATCTTCGCGCCCTTGCATCGCAGTTTCTGATGCCTGAGGCACGGCTTGCCTCGCTAACTGATTGAAAACACGGGGCCGGCCTCGACGCGACGGGACTTGCACAGCTGCGGCTCAGGAGAAAGCTGGAGCGCGACGCGTTCCGCCTTCGCTGAAGCTACGGCGGACCGCCGAAGCCTTGGCGGAGGCTGGTCAGCCGAGCGCCCGGTGCCTCGCGTGCTGGCATCCTTTCGTACGGCCGCGCTGTTCGGCGTCGACGCCTGTCCTGTTCACGTCGAGGTGGACGTTTCGTTCGGGCTGCCGGTGTTCACCATGGTCGGCCTGCCGGACGCGAGCGTCCGCGAGAGCCGCGACCGCGTGCGGAGCGCGATTCGCAATTCGGGTTTCGAGTTCCCGTCGCATCGCATCACCGTCAACCTCGCGCCGGCGGATGTGCGCAAGGCCGGCGCCTCTTTCGATCTGCCGATCGCGCTCGGCATCCTCGCCGCCTCGGGTGTCGTGGAGCGGCGGCATATCTCCGACTTCGTGCTGCTCGGTGAGCTCTCGCTCGATGGGTCGATTCACGCGACGCGCGGCGTGCTGCCGATCGCCGCGGCTGCGCGGCGCGACGGCCTTGCGGGCATCCTGCTCCCGGCGGGAAACGCGACCGAGGCGGCGATTGTCTCGGGCCTGGACATTTTCGCCGTGTCGTCGCTTTTCGACGCCGTTCGCGCGCTCAACGACCCGGCCGGTTTTCGATCGAGCCCGCCTGCCGCGCACGCCCTGCCTGCCCTGAATGGCCCACCCGCCCTTCCCGCTCATCCCGCCCCGCTGCCTCCCGACCTTGCCGACGTGCGCGGGCAGCTTCTCGCACGGCGCGCGCTCGAGATCGCCGCGGCCGGCGGACACAATCTGCTGCTGGTCGGTCCGCCAGGCGCCGGCAAGACGATGATGGCACGGCGCGTAGCGGGGATTCTGCCCCGTCTCGCGTTCGACGAAGCGCTCGAGGTGACCGCGGTGCATTCCGTGGCGGGTCTGCTGCAGCCGGGCGCCGGCCTGCTCGCCGAACGTCCGTTTCGCGCGCCGCATCACACGATCTCGAATGCCGCGCTGATTGGCGGCGGCTCGCAGCCGCGTCCCGGCGAGGTCAGCCTGGCGCATCACGGCGTGCTGTTTCTCGACGAGATGCTGGAGTTCAGCCGCCACGTCCTCGAGGTGCTCAGACAGCCGCTCGAGGAGGGGCGCGTCACCGTCGCGCGCGCCGCTCGCACCGCGTCCTTCCCCGCACGCTTCATGCTGGTCGGCGCGATGAACCCGTGTCCGTGCGGGTTTGCCGGCGAGGCGCCGCGCGCGTGCCGCTGCACGCCGCAACAGATAGCGCGGTATCGCGATCGCCTGTCGGGTCCGCTTCGCGATCGCCTGGATCTCACCGTCGAGGTGCCGGCGCTGCCGCTCGACGCGCTCAGCGCCGACGCCAACGGCGAATCGTCTGCCGCGGTCCGCACGCGGGTGGTCGCCGCCCGCGCGCGCCAGGCGTCGCGGCACGCCGTCGACGGCATCGCGACCAACGCCGAGCTGACACCCGCGCTGATGCGGAAGTACTGCGCCGCCGACGGCGCCGCCCTGCGCGTGCTCGGCTCGGCGATGAGCCGGATGGCCTTGAGCGCGCGCGGCTACGACCGCGTCCGCAAGGTGGCGCGCACGATCGCCGATCTCGCCGGCGACGACCGGATCGGCGCCGACCACATCGCCGAGGCGCTGCAGTTCAGGATGTTCTCGTCGTAGCGCGAGTCTCGGCGTGGCGCGAAGGCCTCAGCCGATCGTGGAAATGGCGTGGGTTCTCCTGCTGGTCAGCGTCCGAGGGCCAGTTGCTGCCGGTGCAGGAACCACCGATCAAGCACGACATGTCTGACGAATGACGGCGCCTCGAGCAGGCGCCCGGCCACGACGGTCTTGACGCGGTCTGGCACGATCCGCGCGAGCGCGCCCGAGAGCGACGCTCCCGCACACCGCGCCTCCAGGCGTGCCGCGTACGGGTCCAGCCGGTCCCGCGAAAAGAGCCCGTCCGCCTCGACGATCGTCTGGGCGGCGAGCAGACCCGATTCGACGGCCTGCCGGATGCCTTCTCCGCTCTGCGAATCCGCCACCCCGGCGGCGTCGCCGACGAGCAGCGCGCCGGCATCGACAATCCGCCGGCGCGGCGCCGCGTTCACCGCGTACGCGTGGCCGCGCCACGGCCACGGAAAGCGCGGCGGGATCTTCTTTCTCGCTTCGAGAAACGCGACGAACCGGGCCGTCGCCGCCGGCAGCGATCGCGGATCGAGACGGCCGAGGCCGACGTTGAGGTACTCTCCCTTGCGCACGCACCAGCCGTAGCCCTGCAGGTCGCGGCAGAAGAACAGCTCCGGCACGTCTGGTTCGATCGCGAGCGACTCGCAGTCGGCCGCGGCGATGCGCGACTCCGCCTCCCGCGCGACCACGAGAGGTCGGCCGCGCATCACGCCGTTGAGCATCCGCGCCACCGGGCAGCCGGATCCGCCGGCGCCGATCAGCATCGGTGCGCGGATGGCATCGTTGACGATCCACTGTCCGCGGTCCTTGCGGATCGTCGAGATCGGCGCCCCGAGCGCAAGGCGCGCGTCCGCGCGCTGCAGCAGGTAGTGATCGAACTCGCAGCGGCGGATGCCGAAGCTGACGGGACCGTCGTAGGTCACGGCGGTTTCGCGGTGGCGGCCAATGAGCCCGACGCGAAATCCGATGATGGGCTGAAACGTGCGCCGCCTCGCATATGCTTGCGTATCGAGGCACAGCTCGGTCACGACCTGCGGTGTGATCCATCCGGCGCAGACCTTGTCGCGCGGAAAGGTCGCCAGGTCGACGACCATCACGTCGAGACCCGCCTGACGCAGCCGCCACGCGCACGTCGAGCCCGCGGGCCCCCCTCCGACGATCAGCACGTCGCATGTCATCACGTCCGGTCGCTCCCGCGGTCAGCCGCAGCGCGTCCACGGAATGGCGTTGGTGCTCCCGCGGGCGAATACCACCTGGAAGAGCTGCATCGATCCCGTGATGAACGCCGCCTGCGAGCCCGCGAGATAGAGCCGCCACGCCCGCACGAAGGTCTTGTCGAACATCGCCGCAACATCGCCGGCCGCCATGTCGAACCGTCGGCGCCAGTGTCTCAACGTCGCGGCATAGTGGAGTCGAAGGTTTTCCACGTCGATCACCGAAAAATCCCAGGGGGCAAGCACGCGGTCGAAGACCTCAGACAGCGCCGGCGGGTACGCACCTGGAAAGATCCGTTTGCGGATCCACGGGTTCAGCGGACCCGGCCGGTTCCGACCGATGAAGTGCAGCAGCCCGCGGCCGCGATCGGTGAGCGAGCGATCGATGACGGCCCCCAGCGCGTGAAAGTCCGCCACGCCCACATGCTCGAGCATACCGACGGACACGAACGCGTCGTACCGGCCGCGCACGTTGCGGTAGTCGTCTTCGACGAACTCGACGCGATCGGCGAGCCCTTCCGCGCGCGCCCGGTGCCGCGCATAGGCGATCTGCTCGCTCGACACGTTCACCGCGCGAACGGTCACGCCGTATTGCCGGGCCATGAACAGCGCGAGGCCTCCCCAGCCGCATCCAGCTTCGATCACCCGTTCGCCGGGCTTCAGCGCCAGCTTCCGGCACACTCGATCCATCTTCGCGACCTGCGCCTCCTCGAGCGTGGAAGCCGGCGTCGGAAAGTACGCGCAGGTGTAGGCCATCTCGCGGTCCAGCCAGAGGCCGTAGAACTCGTTCCCGAGGTCGTAGTGACGATGAACGTTCTCTTTGGCGGCGCGCACGTCGTTCGATCGCTGCCAGAGCCACCAGGGCCGCGGCTTCGCGGGGCCCAGCGCGCGGTAGATCTCGTTGAGCACCGCGACCAGGTCGCCGCGAAGGTCCACGGCGCCGAACATGTACGTCTCGCCGAAATTCAGATCGGGGTCCCACACCCAACTGAACAGCGCGCGGCGGTTCCTGAACACGATCGTCCCGACCGGCGCGCCGGCTGTGGAGGGCGACTCGAATCCGTCCCACAGCAGGAAGCGCACGCGCGCGTTCGCGACCATATGCCGGATGCGCGCGAGCGCCCATCGATCGGGCGGCGTCGATGCCAGCGGAACAGTCCGGCTGGAGAACGTCGGAGCGGAGAACGCGTGCAGGTGCTCTGACTTCATAACGGCCCCAGGAGACCCGAACGCCGTGCGAACCATGCAGCTCAGCGGTTGGTTCGGCTCAAGATACCCGAACGACGTTCGAGATGCCAATCGTCGTCTGCGCGTCGCGCTCCGTCCCGAGCGCGGGAGCCGATGGCACACCGAAACCGTGTGCCACAGTGTTCCGCCGATTGACTCGAAGGCGTAGCGCGCGTATGGTTGGCGCCGTTTTGACGGTCTGGCGAGTCGGCGAAGGCTTCAGCCGAGTGGCAGGGACAGATGGGTCGCGTGGGTCGGGTAGGTCAGGTGGGTGGGGTGGGTTGGAGCGCGAAGGTTTCAGCCGAGTGGCAGGGACAGGGCTGGGTCGCGTGAGTCGGGTAGGTCAGGTAGGTCGGTCGGTTGGAGCGCGAAGGCTTCAGCCGAGTGGCGCGGACAGATGGGTCGCGTGGGTCGGGTAGGTCAGGTAGGTAGGTAGGTCTGCATCAAAATGCGATTCAGGGCTGGAAATAGCCGACGCCGCGTCCGTTCTCTGGCGCAGAAGGGAGCAGGGAGATGTCCCTTTCAGGTTTCGTGAGATTTCGGTGTACTCCGTTGATCGTCGTCGTCTGGGCTGCACTGCAGGCAAGCAGCGCTCACGGGCAGCAGCGGGGAGGCACGCCTCAGACGGACAAGGTCCAGCCCGTCAACAGCGGCGCCAATCCCTATCGCGTGATCCGGAATTGGGCGCAGGCGCCGGAGGGAAGGGAGTGGGGTGGCTCCAACGGCGTGGCCATCGACCGCGACGGCAGGTCCGTATGGGCGACCGACCGGTGCTCGCCAGGAACCACGCCCGGCTGTCTTGGTACCAAAGCGAACCCCGTCCACAAATTCGACGAGTCAGGGAAGGAGATCAAGAGCTTTGGCGGGGCGATGTTCGTCTGGCCGCATGGCATCCATGTCGATCGCGACGGAAATGTCTGGGTGACTGACGCGCGAGCCCCGAGCCCTGACGATCTCAACAGGTTTCCCGGGGAAAGAGACAAGGGAAGCGTGGTCGTCAAGTTCAGCCCCGAAGGCAAAGTCCTCATGACCTTGGGGAAACCCGGCGTGAGGGCAAATCCTCCGGAAGGCCTGACCGACCCGACTGACGTCGTGACTGACCCGGGGAATGGAGACGTGTACGTGGCAGAGAGCCACACGGACGTGACTGCTCCGAATCTGGTCGGCCGCATCTCGGTGTTCGACAAGAGCGGGAAGTTTCTCAGAACCATCGGCAAGGCGGGAACCGGGCCCGGCGAGTTCCGGACGCCGCACGCGCTCGAGTTCGATTCCAGGGGCCGGCTGATCGTCGCCGACCGCCACAACCATCGCATCCAGATCCTGTCGAAGGAGGGGAAGTTTCTCGCTGCGTACGACCAGTTCGGCCGCATCAGCGGGCTGGCCATCGACGGGAACGACATGATCTACACGGCCGACTCGGAGTCGACCGAAAGAGTTCACCCGGGCTGGCTCAAAGGGATCCGGATCGGGAGTCTCAAAGACGGCAAGGTCACGATGTTCATTCCGCCCCACAAGACGGATGCTCCGGACGGCGCCATGGGGGAAGGCATCGCCATCGACGCCGCCGGCAATCTGTACACAGCAGAAGCAACCCTGAGGGGCGTGACGAAATACGTCAAGAATTAGAGATCGAGCGCGCACGTCCGTGAAGCGCACTTCGCCGCGTTCATCGCCGGGTTGCCCTTCTAACGCTGGAGGAATCCTCTTCATCCGGTGGAGTCCACGAAGGCAAATTCAGGAACGCGGCTGGTTTCTGCCGCCTTGGGCGAGCGTCCGGGAGCCGTCTCAACATCGTTCCTTGCTCGATCATTCTGCCCGAAAGACTACGTT
>QHWJ01000125.1 GCA_003222535.1 Acidobacteriota bacterium
TTGTCCTTCGTCCGCGACAGCGTGTAGCCGACGCCCGCATGCAGCCCGTTCGAGACGCGTCGTTCGACGCCAATCTGCAGGCCGTGATACTGCGATCGGCCGCTGTTTTCCGCGATGCTGATCGGACCGTAGCCGAGGTACGGCCTGAGCGCGTTCGGGTTCACGGTCGGATTCGCCTGGATCGTGCCCGCCGGCAGCTGATTGATGTTGCGCTTGCGCTGGTTGTACATGCCTTTGCGGCCGACGTACGCGACTTCGACCGTCGTCGACCCCGGCAGCTGGCGCTCGAGGGTCAGGTTCCAGTTCCACGCGCGCGGCATGTTGAACACCTGATCCTGCGACGTGACGATCGCCGGGAACTCGCGGCGTGCGGCGCCACCGGGTGCGTCGATCGACCCGTTGACGACGGCCTGCTGCACCTGGAAGGGGATATTGCCCCCGAGCGCCGTGTCGCGGTTGATCATCGGACGGTTGTAGAAGAGCCCTGCGCCGGTGCGAAACGCCGTCTTCGGCGTGATCGCATAGGCGAGCCCCAGGCGCGGCTGGAACATGTCCTTGTGCGTCCGCGCGAGGCCGCCCGGTTGTCCGTGGCGCAGCCGATCGAAGTCGCCGCCGCTGCCCGGCGATCCCGGCAGCACGATGCCGTTGTACGGGTCTCCGCCGGGGAGCACGAAGCCCGCTGCCGGATCGACGCGGCGCGCGTTGTTCGAGTCGTAGAACGCCGGATCGAACATCGACAGGTTGCCGTTTCGGCTGAACCACTGCGGCCACAGCGAGTAGCGCACGCCGGCTTCGATCGTGATCTTCGAGCCCGCCTTCCAGCTGTCCTGCACGAACGTGTCGAACGCCGTCGCCACCCACGGTGTCAATGGCTTTGCGCCCAGTTCAGTGTAGTCGTTGAAGTTGCCGAGGAGCGCGTTGGCCATCGCGAGCCCGGTGGACTGCGGGTGTCCGGCGTCGAGGAACCTGACTTCGCCGTTCTGATTGTTCGTCGTTCCCTGGCTCGCCGTGGTGAACTGAATGTTATCGTCCTGTCCCGAGCGTTCGATGATGAATCCGGTTTTGACCGTGTGGTTGCCGATCACTTTCGTCAGGTTGTCGGACCAGGTGTAGACGAACCCGGCCCACGCGCCCGGATACGGACCGGCGTCAAGAGTCGTCAGGCCGGTGATCCGGATCGTCGGGATCTTCTGGTCCGCCAGTTTCGTGCCGGGAAACAGGTACGGATAAGTGAGTCCGTACGTGGCGCGGTCGCAGCGCGCGCCGCAGTCGGCCGCCAGGTCGATCGTGCCGGTGCCGTCGGAGTTGGCGGCGAACGTGAATTCGTTGAGCAGCGTCGACGACAGGATGCTGTTCAGGCTGACGGCGCCGATCTTGTTCGGGCGCGACCAGGCCCACTGCACGCGGTCGAGCGCGACGAACGGATCGTTGAACGTCCACGGCGTGTATCCGAAGCGCGCCGACAGGCGCTGGCTCGGGGTGGGCACGTAATCGAACTTCATCGTGTCCTTGCGGAGGTCCGAGTACCGTGGCTGCGTGCCGATCCAGTTGAGCGTGCCTTGCAGGAATCCTGGCGTCGGCAACGGGTAGACATTCAGCAGCGCCTGCCCGTTCGGGCTGATGCGATCGAGCGGGATGACGTTATTCGGGAACGGCCTCCCCGTCAGCGGATCGATGATCGTGCGCGCGCGGCCGAAATACGCGTTCGAGGGATTCAACAGCTCGCTGAAATCGCCGCGCCGCATGGCCTCGCTCGGCACCGTCGCCGTCGACGTCGGCGTGTCGCGGCGACGAATCCACTCTTCGCCCCAGAAGAAGAAGAGCTTGCTCCGATCGGCGTTGTATCCGCCGGGCAGCGGCAGCGGGCCGCCGAGATGAAATCCCCACTGATTGAAGCTGAACGGATCGGGTCCGTTCGAGAGCCGCGGGTCGTTGCTCCGGTTGCGCTGCCACTGGTTCGCGTCGAACGCCGCGTTGCGGTAGTTCTCGAGCGCATCTGCGTGGAACTGCTGCGTGCCGCTCTTGGTGACGAACCGGATCTGTCCCGCCGACGATCGGCCGTACTCGGCCCGGTAGTTCGCGGTGAGGACCTGCACCTCCTCGACCGTTTCGACGTCCTGCGCGCCGAGCATCGATCCCGACGATCGCGTGCGGGTCGCGATGGCGCCGTCGATCGTCACGAGGTATTCGTCGTCGCGCGCGCCGTTGATGCTGAAGCTGCCGTTGCTCACGCTGTCGGGATCGAACGTGCCGATCGTGCCGCCGCGCACGCCGGGCTTCAGCGACGCCAGGTAGATCGGGTTGCGCCCGTTGAGGGTGAGCTCCTGGATCTGCCTGGTGTCGATCGTCCGCGCCACTTGAGCTGTCGTGGTCTGCACGAAGGCGGCGCCGGCCGTCACGAGCACCGTTTCCTCGAGGCTGCCGAGCTCCAGTTCCGCGTCGACGGCAAGCTGGCTCGCGGCGCTCAGGCGAATCCCGGTTTTCACGAACTTCTTGAAGCCCGACAGCTCGACGCTGACGGCATAGCTGCCGACCGGGATGTTTGGAAGAACGTAGTACCCCGCCGAATTCGTGATGCTGGTGCGGCGATCCGCATTGCCCTCGTTGGTGACGGTCACGGTCGCGCCAGGTATCGCCGCCTGCTGCGCGTCGCGGACGAATCCCGAAATCTGGCCCGCGTCGAATTGCGCAGCGGCGGTCGAGGGGATCGCCGCAGTCAACGCGACGAGAACGAAAGCTCGCATTGCCAGCCTCCTCTTGAATGGCACAGAAATGTCCGGGTCCTAATACTCTTGTCCAATATCGTTGTCAACCGCCGCGGCGCGCGGCATCGCCGGTGCGATCGGGCTCGTCTCGCTGGCGCAACATCCGATTAGGGCGAGGCTTTCAGCTTCGCCGAAGCGGCGACCCCTGAAAGGGTCGCCCTACGTAGAGATCAGCAGGCCCCGGAGTCCAACCTGTACCAGCCGCGTTGAGGTGGAGGCGGGATGCAGCGCTGGCCAAATTCGAGCGGACTCCCACCGCGGGCTGCTATACTCCGGCGCCTGCCGTTTTCGGAACACGATTCGCAAGGATCAGACTATGACTCGCAAGGAATTTCTCCACGTGACGACTCGCGGCACGGTGGCCTCGCTCGCCGCCGGCTGCACGATCGGATCGATGGCCGCCTCGGGATCAGAGGCGGAGCCTGGACCAGGGACCGAGGCCCAGCAACCAGGGACCAGTTTTCCCGTCGGCGCCACCGCCGCCCTCGTCGACTTCATCGCGCACGCCGGCTTCGACCGCATACCCGACAAAGCGGTCGTCGAAGCCAAACGCTGCCTGATCGACGGGTTCGGCGTCATCCTCGCCGGCGCGACCGTGCACGGAAGCGCGATCGTCCGCGAGCACGTCAAGGCGAGCGCTTCTCGTGCGGAATCCACCCTGCTCGGGCCGGAACTGATGTCGGCGACGGCCGCGCAGGCGGCGCTCGCGAACGCCGCGAGCGGCCACGCGATGGACTACGACGATACGCAGTTGTCGACGACCCCCGACCGCGTGTTCGGGCTGCTGACGCACCCGACGGTGCCGGCGCTCTCGGCGTCGCTGGCCGTGGGCGAGCGGCTCGGCGTCTCGGGCCGTGTCTTCCTCGAAGCGTTTCTCACGGGCTTCGAGGTCGAGTGCAAAATCGCCGAAGCGATCAATCCGAGCCACTATCAGCGCGGATTCCACAGCACGGGCACCATCGGCACGTTCGGCGCCACGGCGAGCGTGGCGAAGCTGCTGAAGCTGTCGCCCGCAGCAACGGCGCACGCCCTCGGCATTGCCGCGAGCATGAGCTCCGGGATCCGCGTCAACTTCGGATCGATGACCAAGCCGCTCCATGCCGGCCGCGCCGCGGAAAACGGCGTCACCGCCGCGGAGCTTGCGTCCCGCGGCTTCACCGCGGGCGACGACCCGCTCGACGGCGAGTGGGGATTCTTCCAGGTGCTCGGCGGCGGTGCGGATCTGCCGCGCCTCCTGCCCGCGCTCGGCAAGCCGTACTCGATCGTGGATCCGGGCGTCTCGGTGAAACCGTACCCGTGCGGGTCGCTCGGGCATCCGACGATGGACGCGATGCTGACGCTGGTGACCGGCCACGACGTGAAGCCGGACCAGATCGCGCGCGTGCGCGTGCGGGCGGGCTCGAACATCCTCAACCCGCTGCGGTACAAGACGGCGAAGACGGAGCTCGAGGCCAAGTTCTGCCTGCCGTTCATGATGGCGAGCATCGCGCTTCGCCGGCGCGCGGGGATCCGGGAGTTCACCGACGAGTTCGTCGCATCCGCGCCGGTGCAGGCCATGATGGCGCGCGTCGACACGATCTTCGATCGCGACATCGAAGCCCGCGGCTTCGACAAGATGCGCAGCCTCGTCCAGGTGGATCTGGTCGACGGCCGCCAGCTGGCGCAGCCGTCGGACGAACGCTATCGCGGTGGACCGGACCGTCCGTTCACGCGCGCGGAGCTGCACGAGAAGTTCACCGACTGCGCGAGCCTCGTGCTCTCCCCGGAGCGCATCCGTCGCGCGCTCGAGCTGATCGAGTCGGTCGAGCAGATCCGGAACGTTCGAGAGCTCGTGCGGGCGCTCGCGCCTACGAATGGCTGAGGGCCTGAGTGCTGAGGGCTGATGAGACGGGGCTGATGGACCGTCCATTGACCCTATGCCATTAGCCATCAGCCATCAGCCATCAGCCATGACTAACTTAACTACTAACCAGGGGCCCCAACGGGCCGTCCAACGCGCATGTCCGCTTTCTGGCAGGATGTCACGTATGCCGCGCGCGCGCTGCGCAAAGCGCCCGTCTTCACCTTCGTGGCGGTGCTCGTCCTTGCGCTTGGCATCGGTGCCAACAGCGCGACATTCAGCCTGGTGGACGCCGCGCTCGTCCGGCCTCTTCCCTTCACTCATCCCGAGCGCCTGGTCATGCTCTGGGAGCGCTCGACGCGGTTCGCGCACAACCGCGTCTCGCCGCTGAACTTTCTCGACTGGAGCGAACAGCAGCACGCCTTCGCGTCGGTCGCTGCCGTCGCGGGCGGTGGGCGCACGCTCACCGGCAACGGCGGCGGGGCGGAGCGAATCGCCGGCCAGGCCGTCACGTCACGCTTCTTCGAAGTGCTCGGCATCCGCGCTGTCGCGGGCGCAACGTTCGACCCGGACGATGTGGCGCGCCGGCCTGGCGTGGTGGTGATCAGCGAACGGCTGTGGCGCAGCCATTTTGGCGGCGCTGCCGCGGCCATCGGCCGGGCGATCACGCTCGATGGCCAGCCGTTCACGATCATCGGCGTGGTCCCGGCGGGGTTTCAGATTCTCTACCCGAGCGACATCTGGACGCCGTTCGTGCCTCGCCGCAGTCCGGAGCAGCGGCGGCAGCACTACATGCAGGTCATCGGCCGCTTGAAACCTGGCGTGACGCTCGACCAGGCGAGGACCGACATGGGCGGCGTCGCGGACGAGATTGCCAGGGTCGCGCCGGACACGAACAAGGACTGGGGCGTCACGATTGAACCGTTGCGCGATGCCATCGTCGGCTCCGATCTGCGAACGACCTCCCTGGTGCTGGCCGGCGTCGTCGGATTCGTGCTGCTGATGGCGTGCGCCAACGTCGCGAACCTGCTGCTCGCGCGCGGGCTTGCCCGTTCGCGGGAAATCGCCGTGCGCGCGGCGCTCGGCGGCAGCCGGTGGCGCATCATCCGTCAACTGCTGACCGAGAGCCTGCTGCTCGCAACGATCGGCGGCGCGAGCGGTCTGGCGCTGGCGTGGGCCGCCGTTCGAGCCGCGCCGTCGCTCATCCCGCCCGGCACGCTGCCGCAGGCGATCGTGCCCGGCTTCGACATGCGCGTGGCCGCGGTCGCTGTCGTGTTGACGCTTGGCACCGCCCTGTTGTTCGGCCTGGTCCCCGCGTGGCAGGCGTCAAACGTGCCCCTCGCGGAGATGACGAGCGCGGGAGGGCGCGGATCGACGCGGCGTGGCGGCGGACTTCGCGCGGCGTTGGTCATCGGCGAGGTGGCGGCGGCCGTTCTGCTTCTGTCCGGCGCGGGACTGCTCGTCCGCACGCTGATCGCGCTGTCCGGCATCGATCCCGGCTATCGGGCGGTCCGAGTGCTCACCATGTCGGTCGGCCTGCCGCTCAATCGGTACGGCAGCGTGGATCGCCTGCTGGCGTTCTATCAGGCCGCCGAGCGGGAGCTCGCCGCGATTCCAGGCGTGACCAGCGCGGCGATCGGCGGCAGCCTGCCGCTCGACGGATGGGACATCGGACAGGGATTTGCGATCGCCGGCGATCCGCCTGTCGAGAAATCGCGCATGCTCTCCGCGCATTATCAGATTGTGAGTGCCGCGTATTTTCGGACACTCGGCATCGATATCGTGCGCGGGCGGCCATTCGGCGAGCACGACACCGCGCGAACGGCGCAGGTCTGCATCGTCAACGAGGAATTCGTCCGCCGGCATCTGCAAGGACGCGAGTCGATCGGCACGCTCGTGGACGTGCAGTCGATGGACATGCGCGGCGGGCCGACACCGGTGACGCGCGAGATCGTCGGCGTCGTCCGCCAGGTCGTGGAACAGGCCGGCGAGAAGGAGCGCGCAGTCGAGATCTACGTACCCATTGCGCAGAACCCGTGGTTTTCTGCATCGATCGCCGTGCAGACCGCGGGCGAGCCGATGTCGTTTCTCCCGGCGGTGAAAGCGGCGATCGCGCGTGTCGACAAAGACCAGCCGCTCACGCGCGTGCGCACGATGGAAGAGGTCGCGGCCGAGTCGACGTCGCAGCCGCGGTTCCGCGCGGAACTGGTCGGAGTGTTCGCGGTGCTCGCGCTGATGCTGGCCGCGGTGGGCATTTTTGGAGTGCTCGCCTTTTCGGTCGGCCAGCGGGCGCGGGAATTCGGGATCCGCGTGGCGCTTGGCGCGCGGACCCGTGACGTGGTGCGGCTGGTTCTCGGCGGCGCGCTGGAGATGACCGCTGCGGGCGTGGCGATCGGTCTCGCTGCCGCTGCCGGGCTGACGCGTTTTCTCGGCACGCTGCTGTTCGCGGTGAAGCCGACCGATCCCGTCACATTCGTGGTGACGGCGGCGGTGCTGGCATCGGCTGCGCTCGTCGCGTGCGCGCTCCCGGCGTGGCGGGCGACGCGCGTCGATCCGGCGGTCACGCTGCGGCAGGAATAGAAGTTCGAAGTTCGAAGTCTGAAGTCTGAAGTCTGAAGTCTGAAGTCATCTAAGCGCCGAGCTGGCCGGCGAGGTCGTTGAAATCCGTCGCCGAAAGGTCGACTGATGCGTCGGCCTTCAGGTCGGGCTTCCCGGTCGGCCCGTATTCGAGCGGCCTCGTAACGAACGCCGTCCGCAGCCCGACGCCTTTCGCGGCGCGCAAGTCGCCGAGGTGCGCCGCGACCATCATCACGTCGGCCGGTTTCAGATCGAGAATATCCGCGGCCGACTGGTAGACCTCCCGGTCCGGTTTGTAGTGCCGGGCCAGTTCAGCGCCCAGGATGCAGTCCCAGGGCAGCCCCGAATGTTTCGCCAGATCGGTCATCAGCGAGACGTTGCCGTTCGACAGCGGCGCGATGATGAACTTCTTCTTCAGCCGCGTGAGGCCCGCGACGGCGTCGGGCCATGGTGTCAGCCGATGCCAGGCATGGTTGAGCGCATCCTTCTCGTCCTCGCCCAGGCCGGTGAACTTGAAGTCGACGAGGATCTTGTCGAGCGTCATCCGGTGCAGCGCGTCGAGCTTGGTCCACGGCAGCTCGCCGGTGCGCACGCGGTTCATGCTCGGGCCATAGCCGGCGCGCCACGCGTCGGCGAACTTCACGGCGTCGAGCGCCACGCCCTTGCGTTTCGCCAGCGCCTCGACCTCACGCGCGACGGACGTTCGCCAGTCGACGACGGTGCCGAAGGTGTCGAAGACGAGCGCCTTCACTGACGCCGGCGGCGCATCAACACGGCCGCCGCTCTGCGCGTGAGCGACGACGTTCGTGCCCGCCACCGCCAGGGCGCCGGCCTGCAGAAACTCGCGACGTGAAACGCTCATGGTGCACCTCCAGACGCGCGACGGTTCGCAGGGCAGGCCAGAAACGGCAGCGGGACAACTCCAATTCGACCGATTGGAGGGCTGCTCGTGAGATAGCATAGGCATTATTTCGTGAGGCTTCCATGAAAAAATCCTTTGCAGCCCGCGGTGCAACTCCATCTGCATTCGAGCGGCGCTGCATCCCTTCTCCACCCCAACGCGGCAGCCGCGTTGGGGACCCCGGGTCTGGCTGCGTTGCGCCTCCCTCAAATATTCCCGATATTCTCGGTCGGCGCGCCTTGCCAGCCGGGCGCATCGCCGCTCTCGGTGCAACGATGGAGTTGCACCACGGGCTGCTGGCGCTGGCGCTCGTCGTGGCCTGCGCGTTCCTGCAGTCCCCGCTCGGGGCGCAGCAGGCGAAGATGCCCGCGTCGCCGATGTCGTACCCGCAGCCGTTCGTCCGCGATCCCAGGATTCCCATCGACGAGGAGTACACGAAGAAGATCAAGGAATACACGACGGAGCCGTTCTTCAGCTCGCCGCTTGTGGAGTATCTCCCGGCGTCGAAATCGGTGCCGACGCCGAAAATGATCCTGGGCGACGTCGCCGGCGCGCCCGGGATTCTGCCGTACGCCGGCGAGGTCTACCAGTACATGCGGCAGCTCGAGAAAGCGACGCCGCGTGTGAAGGTGTATTCCATCGGCAGGACCGAAGAAGGGCGGGAGATGATTGCCGTCGCGATCGCGTCGGACGCGATCATGGCAAAGCTGCAGGACAACGGCGCCCGCCTCGCGAAGCTCGCCGATCCGCGCACCATCAACATGGACGATGCGCAGGCGGAGAAGCTCGTCGACGGCACGACCCCCGTCTACTACATCACCGGCACCATCCACTCGCCGGAGACGGGCTCGCCCACCGCGCTGATGGAGCTCGCGTACCGGCTCGCCGTGGACGACCACGAGTACATCAAGGCGATCCGCAACAACCTCGTCACGCTCATCACGCCCGTCATCGAAGTCGACGGCCGCGACAAGATGGTTGACGTCTACAAATGGCACCTGGCGCATCCCGGCCAGAACTATCCGGGGCTCGTGTACTGGGGCAAGTACGTCGCGCACGACAACAACCGCGACGCGATGGGCGCCACGCTCAAGCTCACCGAAAACGTGCTGAACACCTACATGCAGTGGCATCCGCAGGTGCTGCACGATCTGCACGAGTCGGTGCCGTATCTCTACGACAACACCGTCGGCGACGGCCCGTACAACGCGTGGATCGATCCGATCCTCGCCGACGAGTGGCAGATGATCGGCTGGAACAACGTGTCGGAGATGACCAAGTTCGGGATGCCCGGCGTGTTCACGCACGGGAACTTCGACACCTGGTCGCCCGGCTATCTGATGTTCATCGCCGCGCTCCACAACGGCATCAGCCGGCTGTACGAAACGTTTGGCAATGGCGGCGCGGACACCGTCGAGCGCACGCTGCAGCCGAACGACTTCGCGCGCACCTGGTACAAGCAGAACCCCCCGCTGCCGAAGACGCTGTGGTCGCAGCGCAACAACAACAACTACCAGCAGACCGGCCTCCTCACGTCGCTGCACTACTTCGCCGTCAACGGACGGATGTTCCTGCACAACTTCTACCTGAAGAGCAAACGCTCCATCCTGAAAGCGAAGACGGAAGGCCCGGCGGCGTATGTGCTGACGGCCGACGAGCCGCGTCCCGGCGCGCAGGCCGACCTGCTGCGCGTGCTGCAGAAACAGGGCGTCGAGATCTCGCGCGCCACGGCGGCATTCACGGTCACGGTCCCCGGAAAGAAAACCCCGCCGCGCCCGACCACAACCAACGATGGGTCGGGTGGGTCAGGTGGGGCGGGTGGGGCGAACGCCCAGGAGGTCCAGGAGAGTAGCGCGAAGCCTTCAGCCCAGCAGGACAGCAGCGCGAAGGCTTCAGCCGAGCGTCCGCCGGCGACGAGGACCTTCCCGGCTGGCTCCTACATCGTCCGCATGGATCAGCCGTACAGCCGCATCGCCGATTCGCTGATGGACTACCAGTACTGGAGCCCGAACGATCCGCAGAGGACGCCGTACGACGATACCGGCTGGACGTTCCCCGAGCTGTTCAACGTGCAGGCCGTCCGCGTGGCCGACGTGAAAGTGCTCGACGCGGCGGTGGAGAGACTGACGGGCGAGGTTCGCGCCAGGGGTGGTGTGACCGGCACCGGCCCGGTGTTCGTCGTCAACCACAACGCCGACATCGCGCTCGCCACGCTGCGCTACAGGCTCAAGGACGCATCGTTCGATGCGGCCGAAGAGCCGTTCGAGGCGGCCGGCCGGAAATTCAACCGCGGGTCGTTCGTCATCAGGAACGTTGGCGCCGCGGATCTGCTGAAGGCGGCCACGGATCTCGGTCTCCAGGTGGACGCGATGAGCGCGGCCCCCTCGGTGAAGACGCATCCCGTGCGCGCGCCGCGCGTCGCGCTGCTTCACACGTGGCTCACCACGCAGACCGAAGGCTGGTGGCGCCAGGCGTTCGACAACGCGAAAGTGCCGTACGCCTACATCAGCACGCAGCAGATCGCGAAGGACGACAGCCTGAACGCGAAGTACGACGTCATCGTGTTCCCGCCCGTGGGGCGAGGGCCCGAAGCGATCGTGAACGGGATGCCGATGTGGGGCAATGCGCTCCCCTGGAAGAAGACGACCGAGACGCCGAACCTCGGATCGGAAGACCAGACCGACGACATGCGGCCAGGCCTCGGGTGGAACGGCGTCGCGCACCTTCAGGACTTCGTGCGCCAGGGCGGACTGTTCCTCACGGTGATGGACACCGCCGATCTCGCCGTGTCGAGCGGGTTCACGCCGGGCCTCACTGTCGCTCAGCGTCAGCGGCTGCGCATCGTCGGCAGCGTCGTCCGGTCCAGGACGATCGACGCCACGAGCCCCATCGCCTACGGTTACACGGACAATCTCGCGCTCTGGTGCGACAACGGTCCGATCTTCAACATCTCGAGTATTTTCGGAGGCCGCGGGGGCCGGCGCCTCGGTCCCGACGACGGGGGGAATCGGCCGACCGGCCGCGGCACCGCCGACGATCAGGACACGCCGCAGGGCCGGCCCGGCATCGAGATGCCGGTGGAGCCGCGCACCGACGTGTGGCAGGCCGTGCCCGTCACCGATGAGCAACTCCGCAACGGCATCAACGTGATTCCGCCGGCCGCACGCCCGCGCGTCATCCTGCGCTACGCGGACACGAAGGACCTGCTCGTGTCGGGGCTGGTCGAGAACGGCGGCGAGATCGCGCAGCACGCGGCAGTCGTCGATGTGCCGCTCGAAAGAGGTCATGTCGTCGCGTTTTCGAACAACCCCATCTGGCGCGGTGAGACAGAAGGCAGCTATTTCCTCGTCTTCAACGCGCTCCTGAATTTCGACCAGCTCGACGCGGGACGGAAGGTGGACCCGAAGTAGGTCGGATGGGTCGGGTAGGTCGGGTGGTCGGGCAGGTCGGGTGGGTCAGGTGGGTCGGGTGAGTCCGACACCGGAGGGCGAAGGCTTCAGCCGAGCGGAAAATCGGGTGGGTCAGGTTGGTCGAGTGGGTCGGGTAGGTCGCGTAGGTCGGGTAGGGCAGGTAGGTCGCGTAGGGGCAGGTAGGTCGGGTGGGTCGACACCGGAGGGCGAAGGCTTCAGCCGAGCGGCAAATCGGGTGGGTCAGGTGGGTCGGGTAGG
>QHWJ01000233.1:0-12182 GCA_003222535.1 Acidobacteriota bacterium
GGGGCCGACCTGATTGACCAGACAAATCTGTTCTCCGTCGCGGGCAAGCGCATCGACTTCACGCCGCCTACGGCGACCGTCACCTCACCGCTCGCCGGCGCCACAGTATCGGGCACTGTCCTGGTCAGGGCGACGGCCACTGACAACGTGGGCGTCACGAGCCTGCAGATTCAGGTCGATGACATCAACCAAGGGCTCGCGAGCGCTTCATCGCCCCTGACCGTGTCGTGGAACACCACCTTGGCGACCGCCGGCTCGCATCGGCTCACGGCGATCGCGCGCGACCTGGCCGGGAACGTCGGCACTTCTCCAGTCGTGCTGGTCACGGTGAACAACGCGGCCCCGCCCCCGCCGCCGCCCCCGCCGCCGCCGCCGCCGGGTCCACTGGTCAGAACGCCGGACGTTGTTGGCCGGCCGCTGGCTGACGCTCAATCACGGATCGCAGCCGTGGGTCTCACCTCCACCGTCACCTCGGCGAACGACCCGAAGGTAAAGGTGGGAGAGATCATCAGTCAGTCACCGGCGCGAGACACCCTCGTGCCGTCGGGCAGCAACGTGGCGCTGGTCGTGTCGCTGGGGCCATAAGAGCGCAGCCGCTCGAGGTAAGAGCCGACGGCCACTCGGCGCCGGAATGACGACAATGGGTCCGGTAATTGGGAGGTAAGTGGCGAACCGTGGAGCGTGCTTGCACGATGGCACGCTCTCGGTTTCGCGCTTCGACTTTGGAAAGCGGCCAGGTGCGCCGGCTGAACGCCAGGTGGCGTTCACGCCGGTGCAGGCCGCCGAGGCGGACGTGGTCCAGGCGGCCGCCCCACAGAGAGTCGAGAAGTCGCTCGGATTGCGCTATCTGAGCGGCGGTCCGACACGCCCATCCCGATGGATTCACCCGTTCCGCGCGTAGTACGCTATGCGACCGCGATCCCCCGGATCGCAGCGTCCTACCCAGGCTCCTCGACCGGCCCCTTCGCGTGCCTTCTCGTCGAGCCTTCCGGCGGACGAGAAAGGGACTTCCGTGAGAGCCGTTCCGCTGATCCTGATGCTGCTGGCCGCCGCGGGTTCGACCCGGCCTGCGGCCGCCCAGGGCCAGCCGTCTTCCGCCAATCGCGGCCAACCGAGCCGAACATCGTCGCAGGGTCCGCAGACATCTCTTCCGATGAGCACGTTTCTAGGCGGCGTGCCGGCGGGCACAGCCACGGACCGAGTCGAGACGCTCACCCTCGTCGGCGTGATCGCCAGAGCGCTCGAGCACAACCTGGGGATCCTGACGGCCGAGCAGGGCCTCGGCCGCGCGCAGGGGGCCCGATGGCGCGCCCTGAGCGAGATGCTGCCGGATATCAACGGCCGGATCAGCGAGACGCGCCAGCAGATCAACCTGCAGGCATTCGGCTTCAGCAGGTTCGGATCGGCGTTCTCCGACGTGCCGACCATCGTCGGACCTTTCAACGTCTTTGACGCCCGCATTTTCGTGTCACAGTCAGTACTCGACTTCGGCGCGATCAACGGCGCGCGCGCTGAGGCACATCACCTCGAAGCGGCGCGCTACACCTACAAGGGCGCGCGGGATTTCGTGATCAACGTCGCAGGCAATCTGTACGTCCAGGCGCTGGCGGCGGCCGCGCGCAGCGAAGCGGCGCTGGCACAGCAACAGACGGCACAGACGTTGTACACGCAGGCCGTGGACCTGAAGCAGAACGGGCTCGTCGCCGGCATCGATGTGCTGCGCGCCGAAGTCCAGCTCAGCACGCAGGTGCAGCGCTCGACGATCGCGTCCAACGACCTTGAAAAGGCCAGGCTCCAGCTCGCGCGGGCGATCGGGCTGCCGCTCGGCCAGAAGTTCGCGCTCGACCCGACCCTTCCCGAGCTGCCCGCCGCCGACCTTTCGATCGAGGACGCCGTCAACCGCGCTTACGCGGCGCGTCCGGACTATCAGGCCGCGCTCGAACGCGTCCGCGCCGCCGAAGCGGAGCGTCAGGCGGTCATCGGGAACGCGCAGCCTTCACTGAAAGTGACCGCCGACTACGGCGACATCGGCCTGTCGCCCGGCGACTCGCGCGGCACGTTTTCGGTAGGCGGCGCCGTCACCATCCCGATCTTTCAGGGCGGCCGCACGCGGGGCCGGCTCCTCGAAGCCGACGCCGACCTGCGCAACCGCCGCGCGGAGGCCGACGACCTCAAGGCGTCGATCTACTACGAGGTTCGCACGGCCTTCCTCGATCTCGATGCCACCTCGCGGCAACTCGCGCTGGCCGGCAGGGCCCGCGACCTCGCCGCTCAGCAGCTCACCCAGGCACGCGACCGCTTCGCCGCCGGCGTCGCCAGCAACATCGAGGTGGTCCAGGCGCAGGACGCCGTCGCCGTGGCGAGCGAGCAGTTCATCGCCGCTCGCTACGGCTACGACCTCGCCAAGGGCGCCCTCATCCGGGGCGTCGGCGCCACCGAAGACGCGCTCCGTCAACTTCTGGGAGGCGTCCGCTGATGGTGGACCAGGTCGCGACCGACAAGCCGTCCGTCATCCATCAGCCGCGCGTGCGCCTGATCATCGGCGCGGTCCTGCTGCTCGTGATCGGCGCCGCCGCCTGGGTCTGGATGACCGCCAATCGCGAGTCAACCGACGATGCGCAGGTGGACGCGCGCGTCACACAGATTTCGTCGCGCGTCGGGGGCACGGTGACGAAGGTCGCCGTCAACGACAACCAGGTTGTCGAGGCCGGCGCGGTGCTCATCGAGCTCGATCCGCGCGACTACCAGGTGGCCGTGGACAAGGCCCGGGCCGAGCTCGCCGATGCGGAGGCCACGGCGGTCGCCGCGCAGAACACCATCCCCATCACCTCCACGACCGCCGCCAGCCAGGTGACGACGGCGCGGGGCGGCGTGGCGCAGGCGCAAAGCGGTGTGTCGGCGTCGGGAAAGGAAGTGGAAGCGGCGCGCGCGCGACTCACCACCGCGCAGGCGCACGTGCGTGAAGTCGAGGCGAACGCGACCCGGGCGGCGCGCGACGTCGAGCGGCTGCGGGGGTTGCTCGCGAAGGACGAAGTGTCGCAGCAGCAGTTCGACACGGCGTCAGCCGCCGCAGACGCGCAGAGGGCCGCGGTCGAATCCGCCCGCTCGCAGGTCGCCGAAGCCGAAGCCGGCATCCGGGTCGCCGAGAGCCGGCTCGCGCAGGCGCATGCCGGCGAACAGCAGGCGCACGCGGAGCTGCAAGCGGCCCAGACCGGTCCCTCGCAGATCGCGGCGACCAGGGCTCGCGCATCAGCCGCGACAGCGCGGGTGCAGCAGGCGCGCGCGACCCTCGCGCAGGCGGAGCTCAACCTGCAATACACGACCGTGAAAGCGCCCGCCCGCGGTATCGTCTCCAAGAAAGGCATCAACGTCGGACAAGTGGTCCAGTCCGGGCAGCCGCTCCTCGCGCTCGTCCAGATCGACGATGTCTGGGTGACGGCCAATTTCAAGGAGACCCAGTTGAAGGACGTCCGGCCGGGCCAGCGCGCCGTGATCGAGGTCGACGCGTACGGCGGGCGTACGTTCAAGGGCAAGGTCGACAGCATCGCCGGCGCCACCGGCGCGCGGTTCAGCCTGCTGCCGCCGGAAAACGCGACCGGCAACTTCGTGAAGGTCGTGCAGCGCGTGCCGGTGAAGATCGTCCTCGACCCGGGCCAGGATCCGGATCATCTGCTGCGCCCCGGCATGTCGGTGACGCCGACCGTGCACACAAAATAGAGAGATTGCAGGATTGCAGGATTACAGGATTGCAGGAAGTAATGGATTCAAGTGTTCGCCACGTTCATGGAGGTGCTGGACACCACCGTGGTGAACGTGTCGCTGCCGCACATTGCGGGCAGCCTGTCCGCGACGATTGACGAAGCGACCTGGGTGCTGACGTCGTATCTGGTCGCGAACGCCATCATCCTGCCGATGACGGGCTGGCTCGCAAGCGTGTTCGGCCGCAAGCGGCTGCTCATGGCGTCGGTCGTGGGCTTCACCGCCTCGTCGTTTCTCTGCGGGCTCGCGCCGAACCTCGGGTCGCTCATCGTGTTCCGCATCCTGCAGGGCGCGACGGGAGGGGCGCTGCAGCCGCTGTCGCAGGCGGTCCTGCTCGAGGCGTTCCCGCCGCACGAGCGCGGCAAAGCCATGGGCTTCTGGGGCCAGGGCATCGTCGTCGCGCCGATCCTCGGTCCGGTGCTCGGCGGCTGGCTGACGGACAACTACAGCTGGCGCTGGGTCTTCTACATCAATATTCCCGTCGGCATCGCCTCGATCGTGATGACGAAGCTATTCATCTTCGATCCGCCGTACATCCGGGAGCAGAAGCGAAAGATCGACTACTGGGGCCTCGGCATGCTGACGGTCGGGATCGGCGCGCTGCAGTACGTGCTCGACAAGGGGCAGGAAGACGACTGGTTTGCGTCCCGGACGATCACGACGCTCACGCTGATTGCCGTCGTGACGTTGACGGTGTTCATCGTTCACGAGTTGACGGTCGAGGATCCGGTCGTCGATCTGCGGGTGTTCAAGGCTCGGAGCTTCGCGGTCGGCGTGTTCCTGATGACCATCGTCGGGTTCGTCATGTACGGCAGCATGGTGCTGCTGCCCGTCATGCTGCAGACGCTGCTCGGGTATCCGTCGGTTCAGGCGGGCATCGCGATGGCGCCTCGTGGAGCCGGCGCGTTTTTCATGATGCAGATCACCGGACAGCTCACGGGTCGGGTCGATCCCCGCAAGCTCCTGACGACCGGTCTCGTCGTCGGCGGGGTCACGCTGCTGTGGCTGTCCAACCTGAATCTACAGGCCGGCTACTGGGACGTCTTCTGGCCGCAGCTCATCCAGGGCTTCGGCATGTCGCTGCTCTTCGTGCCGTTGACGACGATAGCCATGGATCCGGTTCCGCGCGAGCGGATGGGCAACGCCACCAGCCTCTTCAACCTGATGCGCAATCTCGGCGGCAGCATCGGCATTGCGATCACCGGCACGATGCTGGCGCGCCAGCAGCAGGCGTCGACCGCGATGCTCGGCGCGAACGTGACGCTGTACGACCCGGCGTCGCAGTCGATGCTGGCCGGGCTGCGCGGCGCCTTCGTGGCGGCGGGCGCGGACGCCGCGACCGCCACGAGCCGGGCGCACGCGACGCTGTTCGGCGTCGTGCAGAGGCACGCGGCGATGGTGGCGTTTGTCGGCATCTTCCAGCTGATGGGCATCGCATTCGTCGTGCTCGTGCCGCTGGTGCTGCTGATGAAGCGCCCACGGGCGCGTGCCGGCCCGGCCGCGCATTGACGCTCCCGTCTTCGCTCGATCCGTGCATTGACGCTCGGCTGAAGCCGTCGCGCTGCGCGTGTCCAATAAGTGCTCGATTTCACAACCACGTCGACGTATTTCGTGACGGCGATCGGTGCCCCATCTCAGAAATACGACGACATACGTGGCCACAGAGGACACAAAGACACAGAGAAGAACACGCTTCACGTAGCGCGCTCGACGCGGCGCCGCCGAGCGGCGGGCGAGGCGCCTCCGTGTCTCAGTGTCTCAGTGTCTTCGTAGCTCGTCCAAATCATACGTCGGCGTAATTACGAGATTCTGTACTAAGCCTGTACACTGATCGCGTGCCGATAAGGGCTGGCCTGCCGCCTTCGCGCGTTCCGCGCATCGGCGAGCCTCGCCGCAGCTCGCTCTCACGGTTCGCGAGCGCAGGCGGTAACGCCTGCGCGACGCTCGCGACGATGGTGGCGCTCGGAGGTGTCGCGCAGCCCTTCAGCGCCGCCCTGTCCGCGCAATCGACCGACGCGCCGCGCCCGACGTTTTCCGAATGGCTGGCCGGTGTCCGCGCCGAGGCGCTCTCGCGCGGCATCCGCCAGGAGGTCATTGACGCGGCGCTGGACGAGGTCGCGGAACCGCTGCCGGTCATCCTCGAACGTGATCGCGCGCAGGCGGAAACAGTTTTCTCGCTCGAGAAGTACATCTCGCGCCATGTGACGAAGCAAGTGATCGCGACCGGACGCGAGGCGCTCGCACGTCATCGCACGCTGCTCGACGAAGTCAGCGAACGCTACGGCGTACCTCCTCGCATCATCGTTGGCATCTGGGGCATGGAATCGAATTTCGGGCGCTTCAGCGGCCTGCGCCCGACGGTGTCCGCGCTGGCAACGCTCGCGTGGGATCCGCGCCGCGCGGCGTTTTTCCGCCGCGAGCTCTTCGACGCGCTCGAGATCGTGAACCGCGGCGACATCGACCTCGCGCACCTCCGCGGCTCCTGGGCTGGTGCGATGGGACAGGTGCAGTTCATGCCGTCCAGCTACCTCCAGTTCGCGGAGGATTTCGACGGCGACGGCCGGCGCGACATCTGGTCCACGCCGGGAGACGTCTTCGCCTCGATCGCGAATTACCTGAAGGGTCACGGCTGGGCGGCGGGCCAGACCTGGGGACGCGAAGTGAAGGTGACTCCAGAGGTCGCGCGCCGCGTCACGAAGGACGTCGCGCCACGCAACGGCTCGTGCCAGGCCACGCGCAACATGACCGTGGCGCTGCCGATGAGCCGGTGGAACGAGCTCGGCATCCGGGTCGCCGGCGGCGACGCGTCGCCGGCGGGCGACACCCAGGCGTCGCTCGTCGCCGGCAAGACGCGCCATTTTCTCGTGTACAGCAACTACGACGCGCTGCTGGAATACAACTGCGCCCACTCGTACGCCATCAGCGTCGTGCTGCTCGGTGACGCCATCACCGCCGGCGCGGCTCCCGCGAAGGCCATCCCCCGCAAACGCGGCCGGCGATAGGCTGTTAACCCGCCACCGCGCTTTGCCAGACGGCACGGCCGACGAAGAACGGGCCGAGGCGCTCGAGGTACAGCGACGTCTGCTGCGTCTTCCTCATCGTCTGGACGATCGCCGAGAGCGGATAGAGATCCTTCCCGATCAGTCCGACGACGAAGTCGTTGTCGTCCTTGTCGAGGCCATGGCACGCGAGACGGATGTCGTGCGCGAAGTCGCCGGCGCCAAACGACATGCCGATCGCGCCATGCTCGGCCAGGATCACGCGCTGCTCCTCGGCGGGCAGCTGCACGAACCGGCCGCTGCGGCGCAACGGATACCACAGCGCCCATTTCCACAACGGGTTCAGCACGGTTCGGCGCGGCCGCTGTACGAGCGTCTCGGAGAGATCCGGCTCGTACCCGATCGAGTACGTGCGCCCGAGCATCGTGTATTGGGGTTTCTGGACGAGGATCGAGAATCCGGGCCCGTTCAGCACGGGCCGTACCCGATCGAGGAAGAAATCGGGATCTTCGCTGAAGGTGAGCAATCCGACGCCTCGCGGATCGTTCACGTCCTCGTAGAGCACGCCGGCGACGTTCGCGCGCGCGAGCGCGTCGGCGAGCGGCGTCGCGTCGGCGCAGCCGGCGAATGCCAGAAACTGCATGAACAGCCGCTCGTTCGAGCGCTGTGGCCGGCCGTCCTTCATCCCGCCCTTCTCGCTGATGTCCGGCGGCTCCGGACCACGACGCGTTTCGGTCATCCTGCGATTATACTCACCTGGAAAATGTCCTACCGTGTACGGCCGGCGACGCTCGACGACGTGAACGTGCTCGTCCGCCATCGCGTGGGCATGTTCACCGACATGGGCGTCCCGCTGGATGTGCCGGCGCTCCAGGCGGCGTTTCGCGAGTGGCTGGCCGAGATGATGCCGTCGGGCGCGTACCGCGCCTGGCTCGTCGAGACGCATCCTGACGAGAGCGATGCGGCTAGGGGAGCGAACGGCGTCGGCGACAGCGTGGTCGCCGGTGGCGGCATCACGATCCTGCCGTGGCCGCCCGGTCCCCGCTACATGGGCGATCGCCTGGCTTTTGTCTACAACGTGTACACCGAGCCGGGGCATCGGCGGCGTGGGCTGGCGCGGCAGATCATGGACACGATCCACGCCTGGTGCCGGGAGGCGGGCGTCGCAGCGATCGCGCTCAACGCGAGCCGCGACGCGCAGCCGCTGTACAAGTCGATGGGCTACGCCGAGTCGCCGAGCCCGATGATGTTTTTGCCGATGCTCAATGTATAATCCGTCGGTTCAGACCTCGGCCGACTTCTTGGGTGCGCCAAGCAGGACACGAAGGGAATCACCGATTCCGATATACAACGGAGAGACGCGAGCATGCCATTCATCATCACGGACCCGTGTATTGAAACCAAGGATTCGGCCTGTGTGGACGTGTGTCCCGTGGACTGCATTCACCCGCGCAAGGACGAGCCGGAATTCGCCGAAACGACGATGCTCTACATCCATCCGGAGGAGTGCATCGACTGCGGCGCGTGCGTGCCGGCGTGCCCCGTCGCGGCGATCTACGAGAGCGTGGATGCCACGCCGTCGAGCCAGAAAGATCTGATCGAAGCCAACGCGATCTACCGCAACGGCGACGCGGCGTTGATCGCGCAGGCCGAAGAGATTGTGAAGGCCCACATCGCGTCGCATCCCGAGCTCATGGCCGTTCCGGCCGCCGAGCGGCAGGCCGCGCACGCCACTCACTGACGCGCGCAATCGCCGCCTCGAGACTGCAGAACGCAGCTGCAGAATGCAGATGACGATTTCAATCTGAAATCAGCCTGAAATCTGAAATCTGCCCATGAAGCTCGCGACCTGGAACGTGAACGGCATCCGGGCGCGGCAGGCGCAAGTCCAGCAATGGATGGAGTGCGAGCGTCCGGACGTCGTCTGCCTGCAGGAAATCAAAGCCACGTCCGACCAGGTGCCGGCTGCCCTCTTTGAGACGGAGGGCTACTGGTACTACTGGCACGGCGGCAAGGGCTACTCCGGCGTCGGCCTCCACGTCAGCAAGACGATCGCACCCGAGCGGCCCGCCTTCGCGCATCCCGCGTTCGACTACGAAAACCGAATCGTCGCCGTGGATATACGAACTGCCGCCG
Organism: Acidobacteriota bacterium; assembly: GCA_003222535.1. GTDB lineage: Bacteria > Acidobacteriota > Vicinamibacteria > Vicinamibacterales > CAVVIG01 > QHWJ01. The sequence goes on from QHWJ01000233.1 coordinate 8,895, forward strand.
GCGATTTCACGATCGCGTCGGTCTACGTGCCCAATGGCGGCAAGGACTTCCCCGGCAAGATGAAGTTTCTCGAAGGGATGGACGCGTACGCGGCGTCATTTCAGGCGTTGTCGCGGGCCGGCGGCCGCCAACTGGTGTTGATGGGCGATATGAACGTCGCCCGCACCGACCGCGACGTGCACCCGAAGGAGCGAAAGCCGCGCGCCATCGGTCAGTTGCCGGAAGAGCGCGCGATGATCGAGCGGATCCTGAGCCGCGGCCTCGTCGATCTCGGGCGGGCGTTGGATCCCGACAACGACGGCCTGTTCACCTGGTGGGCGCCGTGGCGCAACATGCGGCAGCGGAACATCGGGTGGCGGCTCGACTACGTGCTCGCAAGCGAGGCGCTCGCGTCCCGCGCCACGGCCTGTCCGGTGCAGAAAGACATCGGGACGAGCGATCACGCGCCGGTGGTAGCAACGTTCGCGTAACATTGCAGGGTTGCAGCTTTGCAGGATTGCAGAAAGGGAAGGCAAAAGGGCCTTCCCCCTTTCCTTCCTGCAATTCTGCCATTCTGCCATTCTGCCATTCTGCAATGTCTATCGTTGTCCAGAAGTACGGCGGCTCGAGCGTCGCGGACGTGAGCCGCATCAAGCAGGTCGCGGATCGGGTGATGCGCACCCGGCGCGAGGGTCACGATCTGGTCGTGGTCGTCTCCGCGATGGGCGACACCACCGACGATCTCCTCGGGCTGGCGAAGCAGGTCTCCCCGAATCCGAACCGGCGCGAGCTGGACATGCTGCTCACCGCCGGCGAGCGGATTTCGATGGCGCTGCTGTCGATGGCGATTCGCGAGCTGGGCGGCGACGCCATCAGCTTCACCGGCAGCCAGTCCGGCATCATCACGAACGACCGCCACGTGGACGCGCGCATCATCGAAGTGCGTCCGTTCCGCGTGCAGGACGAGCTCGCGCGCGGCAAGATCGTCGTCATCGCCGGTTATCAGGGCGTGTCCTATCGCCGCGAAGTGACGACGCTCGGCCGCGGCGGGAGCGACACGACGGCTGTCGCGATGGCCGCCGCCGTCGGCGCCGACTACTGCGAAATCTGCTCCGACGTCGACGGGGTGTACACCGCGGATCCACGCGTCGTACCGGCGGCGCGCCGTATCGGTACGCTCTCCTACGAAGAGACGCAGGAGCTCGCCGAGTCGGGCGCCAGAGTCCTCAACGCCCAGGCCGTCGAATTCGCGAAGGAGCAGGGCATCGCGATTTACGCGCGGGCCACCAGCTCGCCGCTGCCCGGGTCGGATCCGTCCGCTGACGGCTCCGTGGTCCGCCGCCATCCGCCTCGCATGCCGGGCGCCGTGGTCGGCGTCGCCAGCGAGCGCGACGTGCTCGTGCTGCACGCGGTGCCGGAACGCCCGGCTCGACCCTTCGCGCTCCAGGACGTCCTCGCGCTGCTCGACGAGCACCACGTCGCGGGCAAACAGCTTCATGTGAGCGGCGAACGCCTGACGCTGGTCATCTCGCGCGAGAACCTGCACGAAGAGGCGCGCGTGCGCGACGCGCTGGCCGCGCGCTTCGGCCAGGGCGTTCGCATCAGCGACACGCTCGGCGCCATCAGCGTCGTCGGCACCGGGATCAACGCCTCGTTCGATAACGTGCGGCGCGGCACGGAGGCGCTCGGCGCGCAGGGCATGTCGATCGACGGAATCGCCACCTCGTCATTCCGGATCACGTGGATGATCGACCGCTCGAGGCTCGACGAGGCCGTGCGGTTGCTCCACGTGACGTTCATCGAGCAGCCTCGGCAGCCGGCGCCCTGACAACAGTTGACGGGCAACATCTCGATCATCGCGGTGATCTCATTGCATCTGACAGTAATCGGGGAAGGGCACTCCTTTCGATGACGATTCACATCGGACTGCTCCGGGCAGTGAACCTGGCCGGACACAACAAGATCGGCATGGCTGACCTGCGTGAGCTCCTCGCCGCGCTCGGCATGCAGGACGTGCGATCACTGCTCCAGAGCGGCAACGTCGTTTTTCGGAGTGACGGCCACAACGCCGCACCGCACCGCCAGTGACTGGAAAACCGTTCTCGCCGACAACCCGTTTCCGGAGGAAGCCGAGCGCGATCCCAGCCATCTCCTGGTCATGTTCCTGAAGGACGCGCCGGATCGCGAACAGGTGACTGCCCTCCAAAAAGCGATCACGGGTCGTGAGGTCGTCCGCGCCAAAGGTCGACACGCTTACGTTGTCTATCCGGACGGCATCGGCCGCTCGCGTCTGACGAGCGCCTTGATCGAAAAGAAGCTGACCACGCGTGGCACGGGCCGCAACTGGAACACCGTCGTGAAGATCGGTGCTCTTGCAGGAGCTTCATGAGGGACCAGCCATCAGCCATGACCTCTGTTCTGGACCGCTTCCTCGCTTACGTCGGGTACGACACCCAGTCCGATGAAGCCTCGACAACCTATCCCAGCACCGACAAGCAGCTGGTGCTGCTGCGCGATCTGGCGGCGGAGCTGCGCGAGCTCGGCATCGCCGACGCGACCGCTGACGAGTTCGGCTACGTGACGGCCACCATTCCGCCGACGACGCGCAAGAGCGGCGTTCCGACGATCGGGTTCATCGCGCACGTGGACACGTCGCCTGAAATGCCCGGCGCAAACGTCAGGCCGATCGTGCATCGCCAGTACGACGGCCGCGACCTCGTGCTGCCCGATCTCTCCGACGGGTCGCCCACCGTGTTGCGCCTGGCGGACAACCCGGAGCTGGCCGACCAGATGGGTCACGACATCGTCACGGCGTCGGGCGCCACGCTGCTCGGCGCCGACAACAAAGCCGGCGTCGCCGAGATCGTGACGGCGGCGGCGTATCTGGTCGCGCATCCCGACATCCCGCATGGGACCATCCGCATCGCGTTCACACCCGACGAGGAAGTCGGCCGCGGCACGCTGCATTTCGACGTCGCGACATTCGGCGCCGATTGCGCGTACACGATCGACGGTGGCAACAGGGGCGAGATCGAGGTCGAGAGCTTTTCGGCGGACGCGATCACCGTCACCTTTCACGGCGTCAACACGCACCCGGGCTACGCGAAGGGACGGATGGTGAACGCCATCAAGGTCGCCGCGTCGTTCATCGAGCGTCTGCCGCGCGGGACGCTGTCGCCGGAAACGACCGACGGTTACGACGGCTTCGTGCACCCTTACGTCGTGCGGGCGAGTGTGGAGCGGACGTCCGTGCGGCTGCTGGTCCGCGACTTCGTCACCGCAGGGCTGAACGAGAAAAGGGCGATGATC